>DASXTB010000255.1:0-4970 GCA_036505615.1 Acidobacteriota bacterium | reverse complement strand
TAAAACTGTACCGAGGGTTCGAATCCCTCCCTCTCCGCCATTCAAGTAGCAAGTTAGCGGGGCAAGAGTACAAGTTAAAAACGCTATCTTACTGGAACTTGCATCTGGAAACCTGGAACCTGAAACTTGGAAATTGAAAATCGAAGCCCGGCACTCAAACCTGAAACCAAGACCTGCGACCCGGAAGTCGTTAATAGATTGTTAAAAATCCGGCCATGTTTGAAACCGTAGCGGTAACGGTGCGTATGACCAAGGGAGTCTGGAAGATAGGTCGGATCGGCGCGTCCGAGAGTCTATTAAGGCATTGAAAAAGTTGGGCATAGAGTATGGTGCCCGACGCGGTTTCCGGCCGGCCGGTGCCCATCGGCAGTGCGACGGTAGCTATAATCAGACGAGAGATGAGAAAATCTATAACATTTTACGCGTTAACCCTTGTTGTTCTCTTTGGGCCGCTTTCAGTGGGAATTTCCCGAGGCCAAACGGCGCCAAAGCCAGCAGCAGAAAGTGGAATCTCTGCTTCCCATGCTCTGGGCGAGGTCAGCACTCTTGACGCGGCACAGAAACAATTCACTCTAAAGACCGCAGCCGGTGACATCGTCGTTCATCTAAGCGAGAACACGAAGTACCTGCGCGTTCAGCCGGGAGAGAAAACCCTGGAGAAGGCGGAAACCATTGCCCTGGGAGATATCGGAATCGGCGACCGTGTTATGGCCAGAGGCAAAGTAGCGGATGACAAAAAGTCGGTGACGGCGCGTCAGGTCATCGTCATGAGTAAAGCCGCCATCGCGCAGAAACAGGAGCGCGATAGGGAAGAGTGGAACCGCCGCGGGATTGCAGGCACAATCTCGGCCATCGATCCCGCCGCCAAAGAGATCACGCTCAGCATGCGCACGCGAGAGGGCAAAAAACCGATTGTTATTTCTCCCGATGACAAAGCTGTCTTCCGCCGTTACGCCCCCGATTCGGTCAAGTTTACCGATGCTAAGCCCAGCTCTTTTTCCGAACTGAAGGTGGGCGACCAGATGCGCGCCCTGGGAGATAAGAGCGCCGACAATACCCGCTTCAAGCCGGAGATCATCGTGTCAGGCTCCTTTATGATGGCGGGCGGGTTTATCAAGAGCATCAATGCCGCTGGGGGCGAAATCACGATCGATGACATTCCCACGAAGAAACCGTTGACGGTGGTCGTCAACAAGGACACCGTGTTGCGGCGTATCCCGCATGACTTGGCGATGACACTAGCCCCGAGAGTACAGGGAGCCGCCGGCAATACGGGATCTCCCCGGGGCAAAACTACCGCCACGGCCGCCGGCGCAGGCGTCGTGCGCAAGGAAGCAGGCGGCGACAGGCCGCAGGCCAGCGGAACAGACATTCAGGAAATGCTGGATCGTTTGCCGGCCATCGCCATCAATGATTTGCAGCCGGGGGATGCAATTCTCGTTTCAAGCACCGTGGGAGCCGACCCGTCCCGCGTCACGGCCATCCTGCTGGCCAGCGGTATCGAGCCGCTGTTAATTCGCCCGCAGCAACGACAGGCAGGAGCGACAACACTTGCCGGCGCCAGCCTGGGACTACCGAGCGGCGTTTTGGACGCCGGCGTTGGATTACCGCCGAACTAAGAAAACTTTGGAGAGAGCCTTCATGTTATCGGAAAAGTTTAATAAGCTAATTTGCGTAATCACCCTGACCCTTATGCTGTGCCTGGGTACCGCTGCGGCGCAAAGCAAGGGCGCCTTGCGCGGAAGGGTCATTGACGAGAAGGGCGGGGTTGTGATCGGGGCAAATGCCGTGCTGGTGGATGCCAATGGCGTTGAAAAAGTCACCGTGACTAATAACGAAGGACTGTATTCGTTCACCGCACTGGCGCCTGGCATCTATACGCTGCGCGTCAACGCCCGCGGTTTTGCCACGTACGAAAATCTGGCTGAGATTTCCGCCGACCGTAAAGAGCCTCTCAACGTGGATGTCAAGCTGACTGTTGCAGTGCAGAAGCAGGAAGTGACCGTCACTTCGGAAACGCCGGCCTTGAGCACCGAGCCGGGTAACAACGCAGGCGCCCTGATCCTTAAAGGCGCGGATCTTGATGCGTTGCCCGACGATCCCGACGACCTTGCCGACGCGCTGCAAGCGCTTGCCGGGCCATCGGCCGGCCCCAACGGAGGCCAGTTCTACATCGACGGCTTTTCGGGCGGCGCGATGCCTCCTAAATCCTCCATTCGCGAGATTCGAATCAACCAGAATCCTTTCTCCTCGGAATTCGATCGCCTGGGCTTCGGGAGAATTGAGATTTTGACCAAGCCCGGATCAGACAAGTTTCGGGGTGAAACGAACTTTAACTTTAACGATGAAAGTCTGAATTCGCGCAACCCGTTTGCTCCCACTCGCGCGCCCTTTCAGTCAAGACGCTACGGTGGAAGCATCGGTGGACCGATCGTCGCCAAAAAGAGCTCTTTTTTCCTGGACTTCGAGCGACGTGAGTTCGACGAGAATGCCGTCATCAGCGCTATCATCCTGGACCAAAACCTCAACCCGGTTCCGTTCAGCCAAAGCGTGATCACCCCACAGCGGAATACTTCTTTTTCGCCTCGCGTTGATTATCAGTTGAACGAAAACAACACACTGGTGACGCGTTACCACTATTCGCACGGCAGCAATAAGAATGAGGGAGTGGGCGAATTCTCGCTGCTTTCCAGGGCTTACGACGCCAGCAGCACCGAGCATGAGGTACACATCACCGAAACAGCGATCCTCAGCCCCAGGCTGATCAATGAGACGCGCTTTCAGTTCGAGCGCCGCGAGAACAGCAGAATAGGCGACAATTCAATCCCTTCGATACAGGTGCTGCAAGCATTCACGGGAGGAGGCGCGCAGGTGGGAGTGTCCTCCACGCTTACCAATCGGTGGGAGCTTCACAATTCCACCTCCTGGAATCTGAAGAATCATGCTCTGAAGATGGGAGGCCGCCTGCGAGGTGTCGGCATCGACGATACTTCGCCGTCCAATTTCGGAGGCACGTTTACTTTCGGCGGAGGATTCGCGCCGCAGCTGGATTCCAATAACGAGCTGGTGCTTGGCAGCGACGGCCAGCCGGTGCTGGTTCCGATTACAAGCCTGGAGCGTTATCGCCGCACTCTCTTATTTCAACAACTGGGAAAGTCAGCGCAGGAAATCCGCGCGCTTGGCGGAGGTGCGACGCAATTTTCAATTGTCGGCGGCAACCCTTTTGCCCATGTCAGCCAGGTGGACTTTGGCGGCTACGTTCAGGATGACTGGCGTCTGCGGCCGGACTTCATGCTATCGCTGGGGCTTCGCTATGAAATCCAAACCAACATCAGCGACAAGACAGACTTCGGCCCGCGCGTTTCCTTCGCCTGGTCCCCAGGCGCGCGGCCCGGTTTCCGGCCCAAGACGGTCGTTCGCGGCGGCTTTGGGATGTTCTACGACCGCTTCAGCGAGAGTTTGACTCTGGATGCTGACCGCTTCAATGGACTCACCGAGGAGCAGTTCATCGTGTCGAATCCGGATTTCTTCCCGCGAGTGCCGTCGGTAGACACACTGCTGGCATCCGCTCGCCCGCAGACAATCCGCCGCGTTGCTCCCGACTTGCGCGCTCCTTACATCCTACAGTCCGCCATCAGCGTGGAACGGCAGTTGCCCAAGAACTTCACGGCTACCGTAAGCTACGTCAATATGCGGATGCTGCACGGCCTGCGCTCGCGCAATATAAACGCCCCATTAGCAGGGACGGGCGTGCGCCCGTTCGGAGATGTAGGAAACATCTATCAGTATGAATCCACCGCCGTGACAAGGCAGAACCAGCTGATCCTGGGCTTTAACAATCGGTTTGGCCAGAGGCTCACACTCTTTGGAAATTACTCATACAGCGATGCGAAAAGCGACGCGGATGGCGTGGGAAGTTTTCCAGCCAACCCCTATGATTTGAGCGCTGATTACGGTCGAGCTTCCTTTGACATACGCAATCGCTTTATTGTTGGAGGCTCCATTTCAGCACCCTGGGGCGTGCGGCTGAATCCGTTTATCATGGCCGCTTCCGGTCGCCCGTTTAATATCACCACCGGACGTGATAACAACGGCGACACCTTGTTTACCGACCGTCCTGCGTTTGCCACTAACTTGAGCAAACCGGGAGTGATCGTCACCAAGTTCGGGGCTTTTGATCCAAATCCCGCGCCCGGCCAGCCCATCATTCCACGGAACTTCGGTGAGGGTCCTGGTACTGTTATGGTGAACCTTCGGATCAGTAAGGTGTTCGGTTTCGGACCATCGCCTGAGGGCGCGGCCAACTCTTCACAGGGAGGTCCCGAAATGGGCGGTCCAGTGATCATGGGCGGTCGAGGTGGTGGTGACAGAGGTGGCGGCGGCCCGGTGGTCATCGGTGGTGGTCACGGTGGTGGCGACAGAGGTGGCGGCGGCGGTCCCCGTGGTGGCGGAATGTTCGGCGGAGGACTGACCAACAAAAAATACAATCTGACGTTCGGTATACAGGCTTCCAACCTGCTGAACCATACTAATCTCGGTCCGGTGATTGGAAATCTCAGCTCGCCTCTCTTTGGGCAGTCAAATTCCATAACCTCCGGCTTTGGATTCCGCGGGCCGGGAGGCGGGGGATTTTCAGCGGCCGGCAATCGTCGCATCGAGCTTCAACTGCGATTGAGCTTCTAGCTGGTTCAGCGGCATCAGTCATCGGTCATCGGTCATCAGTCACCGGTCCACGCTGGTGACTGATGGCCGAATATATTTGCAGTATCTTTCCGTTACATCAGACCCCTGGCGCCAGTGCATGTGAAAAAATTGTAGCGCTGGCCTCGGGCCAGCTGAGGCCGCTTCCAGCGGCCTCCGTCCGCGAAGCGGACCCTAGAGTTTGGACATTTTGGAGAGACGGCCTGAGGGCCGTCTCCCGCACAATCTTTCATCGTGCAGGAGACGCCCCACGGGGCGTCTCTCCAATA
>DASXTB010000254.1:0-13686 GCA_036505615.1 Acidobacteriota bacterium | reverse complement strand
CAACGGACCACGGACAACTGACAACGGACTAAGTATAATAAGAGTTTTATGGCTTCTGAAGACTTGTCGTATTCCGACATCCAGTACGGGAGAGCTTCGCGCCTTTCCGGCCGGTTTCGGATGCGGGACGATTTGGTGCCTCGCGGCGACCAGGAACAGGCGATCGGCCAACTGTCCCGGGGGCTGAACGAAGGAAAGCGCGATCAGGTTTTGCTGGGAGTCACCGGTTCGGGCAAGACCTACACCATGGCGAAGGTGATCGAGGCGGTCAACCGCCCCGCCTTGGTGCTCGCCCACAACAAGACCCTGGCCGCCCAGCTCTATCAGGAATTCAAAACATTCTTCCCTGAAAACGCTGTCGAGTATTTCGTCAGCTATTACGATTACTATCAGCCTGAAGCCTATATTCCCTCCACGGACACTTACATCGAAAAGGAAGTGCTTATCAATGACGAGATCGACCGCCTGCGGCACAGCGCTACCCGCTCATTGTTTGAGCGTCGTGACTGCATCATTGTGGCCAGCGTGTCTTGCATTTATGGTCTCGGTTCACCGGAAGCCTATTACGGGATGCTGCTGTTTCTGGAAAAAGGACAAAAGATCGAGCGGCGCGACCTGCTGCGCCGGCTGGTGGACATTCAGTACGAACGCAACGATCAAAACTTCATCCGAGGAACATTCCGGGTACGCGGGGACTCCATCGAAGTCTTCCCCACCTACGAAGAGCTGGGAGTGCGGATCGAACTGTTCGGCAACGAGGTCGACCAGCTCGAACAGATCGACCCGCTCACCGGCGACACGGTCAAGCAGCATGACCGGATTCCCATTTACCCCAAATCGCATTATGTCATTCCGACCTGGAGGTGGAAGGCAGCCATCCAGAGCATCAAAGACGAGCTGGAAGAGTTCCGCACTCTGCTCGAGAGAGAAAACCGCCTGATTGAGGCCCAGCGCATCCACCAGCGAACCATGTTCGATCTGGAGATGATTCATCAGCTCGGATACTGTCGGGGAATTGAGAACTATTCGCGCCATCTAACCGGGCGCCAGCCGGGAGAGGCCCCTCCCACTCTGCTGGATTATCTCCCCAAGGACCACCTGGTCTTTATTGATGAAAGTCATGTAACTGTTCCTCAGGTGCGAGGAATGTACGGCGGAGATCGTTCCAGAAAGCTCAGTCTGGTTGAATACGGTTTCCGCCTTCCTTCCGCTCTCGATAATCGTCCACTGAACTTCGACGAATTTGAGGGGAGGATTTCCCAGATCATTTATGTCTCGGCTACTCCCGGTCCCTACGAGCTGACGCGCACGCAGGGTGAAGTGATCGAACAGGTGATACGACCTACCGGATTGACCGATCCAGAGATTGAAGTGCGTCCGGTCCGGGGACAGGTTGATGACCTGCTCGAGGAAATACGCCTGAGGGTGGAGCGCGGCGAACGCACACTGGTCACTACATTGACCAAGCGTATGGCCGAAGAGCTGACTGAGTACTATACCGAACTGGGCGTAAGAGTACGCTACTTGCACTCGGAAATAGAAACGCTGGAGCGGATCAAGATCCTCCGCGATCTGCGCCGAGGCGTGTTCGATGTCCTGGTCGGAATAAACTTGCTTCGCGAGGGTCTGGATCTGCCGGAAGTATCCCTGGTGGCGGTTCTGGATGCTGATAAAGAAGGTTTTTTGCGCTCTGAGAGCGCTTTGATCCAGACTTCCGGCCGTGCCGCGCGCCACGTTAACGGAAGAGTCATAATGTACGCCGACGTGATTACCGACTCGATGAATCGAGCCATTCAAGAGACTGCTCGCCGCCGTGAAATTCAGAGGACCTATAATCTAGAAAATCAAATCACACCCCAGAGCATCATCAAGCCGATCGACGCTTCATTGATCGAAACTTACGACTCCGAATATCTGGAACTGCCCAAGGTGGCCGAAGAGCTGGAGAACTTCCAGAGCCGCGAACAGATCAACGAGGAGATCATGAAGCTTGAAAAACTGATGCGCGAAGCTGCCCAGAACTTCGAATTCGAGAAAGCCGCCGGTTATCGCGACCGCATCAAATTCTTGCGGGAGCTCGAAATCGAGGTGGGCTGATGTGGGTCCGGCCGGCCCTTGCTTTTCGCGGAAGCCCGCAATTACCGGGAGACAAGTCCATCTCGCACCGCTACGCATTACTGGCAGCACTCTGCCCCGAGGAAACCTGCATCTCCAACTATTCCCTCAGTCACGACTGCCAGCACACGCTGCAGTGCCTGCAGTCGGTCGGCGTGGATGTTCGACGGGGCGGCGAAGACACTTGTATTCGAGGAAGGCCTCTGGGAGAACTGGAGCGCTCTGACGCGACGCTGGATTGCGGTAACTCGGGCACTACCATGCGTCTGCTAAGCGGCATCCTGGCGACTCAGAAGCATCGTTATATTCTAAACGGCGACGATTCCCTCCGCTCTCGCCCCATGGGCCGCATCCTGATTCCGCTTAGGAAAATGGGCGCGGCGATTCGCGCTTCCGATGGAGAGCGCGCTCCTCTGGAAATAGAGGGGAGACGCCTGCACGGCGTCCAATATATTCTGCCTGTGGCCAGCGCCCAGGTAAAATCGTGCGTTCTGCTGGCCGGGCTGCACGCGCGGGGAAGGACCGAAGTGATCGAGCCGATACCCAGCCGCAGTCACACGGAGCGAGCTCTTCCACTGTTCGGAGTGGATGTCGAAATCCAAGGCGAATGCATCAGCATCAGCGGCGGCCAGCAGCCCCGCTCTCCCGGACCCATCCGCGTCCCGGCCGATCCTTCCGCCGCCGCCTTCTTCTGTGTAGCAGCCTGCCTTATTCCAGGCGCTGCCGTGACTTTGAAAAACATTAACTTTAACCCGGCCAGAATCGAGTTGTTTCGCCTCTTGAAGCAGGCCGGCGCCGACATCCGCATCGATCGGGAAGAAGAAAAATTCGGCGAGCCGGTAACAAACCTGACGGTGCGCCACAGCGCGTCCTTACTGGAAGGTTTTCCGGAAAGAATAGATGGGAAGGCAATTCCACCGCTCATTGACGAGATTCCCATCCTCTCCATACTCGGTTGCCGATTACCCCGCGGCCTTGAGATTCGGGACGCGTCGGAGCTGCGCCACAAGGAGACAGACAGAATTCACGCTGTTGCCGAGGGCTTGAACGCTCTGGGAGCGCGGGTGGATGAGTTCGAAGACGGCATGAAGATTTATGCCTGCCCGAGCTTTCGAGGAGGCCGCATCGCGTCGCACGGTGATCACCGGATCGCCATGGCCTTCTCCATCGCCGCTTTGATGGCAGAGTCTGACGTTGAAATTCAGGAGAGCGAGTGCGTATCGGTTTCCTATCCCGATTTCTATTCAAACCTGGAGAAGCTAGCCGGTGTCGCCAGACCTGCGTGAGCCGAATATCTATTTGCTCGGTTTCATGGGGGCCGGCAAGTCCACCGTCGGTCCCTTGCTTGCAAGAAAACTGGCCACTCGATTTTACGATCTTGATTCTCTGATCGAGGACGCGGAGAAGTCGACAGTTCGCCGGATTTTTGAAACCAAAGGAGAAAACTACTTCCGCCAGAAAGAAACTGAGTTGCTAATCCCGCTGACTAATCTGCGAAACAGCGTGGTAGCGCTGGGAGGAGGAACGTTTGTTCAGGAAGCCAACCGCGCTCTAATCCGAGCCACAGGAATTTCCGTCTGGCTGGACGTCCCCTTGTCGCTGATTCAGAAGCGAATACAGGACCCGCTATCTCGCCCACTGTTCAGGAGCCCGCGGGAGATGGAAGCGTTGTTTCAGCAGCGGCTTCCTTTCTACCAAATGGCCGACATGGAGATTAAAATCGGAAGCGAATCTGCCGAACAGATAGCCGAAAGAATATTCGCGCGCATTCGACAGGAGTTGTGAAGCGGCATCATTGTCGCACGCCGAGCGACTGATGAATACCTGCGCGGCCGGCAAATTTCATTGTGCGCTCCACCACTACGGGAACATTCGAGGCCACTTGCGTGCTGACCGATGTGTCCGGAACCAGGCTGTTTACATAAAGAGTCAGGCGCTGCTTCGCTCCTAGTGTGTAATTCTGAAGAACATTTTCTCCGCTTTGTTTTGAAAAACGGACGCTCAAGCCGGCCGGCCCAGTTCCAGGATTGCTGATAACGATCCAGGTTTCATAACCAAAGGCCGTAAACCCTTCCGCCAGATTCCACACCTGTGCGCTCGTAGGCGAGCCGATCGACCCTGCCAGATCCGAACCTGAAAACATCAACCGTTCGGCCACGATCGGAACATTGGAAAGCACTTCTATAGAAAACCTTTGTCCTTGTCCGATCTCGCGCGCCGCGTCCACTGTGACTCGGCGTTTAGCGGCAATTACGTAGCTCTTGGGGATCACGGTGCCGTTTTCTTCCATGTAATTGACCGTCACTGCGGCTTCAGAATCTCCGGGATTCATCAGTTCTAAAAGTGTAGTGGCGGAATCAGGCGATGTTAGATTCGACGTGTCTCCTTCGGCAAAATACCATGTCAGGCTAGGAGAGACCGCGCCGATTCCGGCTGTTCCTCCAGCACGGTTATTGATGTAAAGGGCCTTTTCAGCGGCGATCGGCAAGGAAGATTCCAAAAACACAGAAACACGCCTTCCGGGAACGATGCCATGCATTGGTATGGTAAAGCGACTGCTGGGCGCTACTGTGTAGCTCTGAGTGGACGGACCAAGGTCTTCGAAAATGAACGTGGCTGTGACTACCGCTGCCTGAAAATTTGACGTGTTGGTCAGCAGGATGAAATCCTCATCCCCCGCAAACGTATGATTGCCCGGAAAGTACCACTTGTTGCTCAAGTTCGTGAGCCCGATACTGTCGTGGCCCGCCGTGTTGTTGTTAAAGTACATTGCCCGCTCGACAATGATGGGAAGACTGGCTTCAATCCGAGTACTGACGCTAAAAGTTTCCGGCACCTCCCGATGAATGGGGATTGTGGTGCGAGTAAAAGCGGGAACAGTCTCGGAATATATTTTCGTAGAACCGTTCTGGCTGATGAAGGTAAGAGTCACTGCAGCCGGCGAAGCGTTAGGATTTTGAATCAGCACAAAAGCACTGAATCCGACGGTGCTCCCTTCAGCTAAAAACCAGGATTTACTCACTTCAGGAATTGTGTTGTTTTTTCCGAAGCTGCCCTGCACGGCGGCGGCCACATCTCCTCTGATTCTGAACAAGTACATTCCATCGGCGGCCATTGAGCCTGAGGAAGTTAAGCCATTCCAAGATGCGGTGTAATTCCCGGCGCTTAGGCTGGCCGCATTTAACGGCCTTGCCACCACAGAGCCGTTATTGTCGAGAATCTCCAGCGTGACGCGATCGGCCGCGGAAAGCGTGAACTGAATGTTTGCCTGATCAGCTATCCCGTCGCCGTTGGGTGAAAACACAAACGGCGTCACAGCGGCGGCGGTGATCTGCGGCGCAGTACCGTTGGCTGTGAGAGGGACGATTTTCACATTATCAAACTGGACATAGGCGTCTTCGGTATAAAGACCGACGGCGCCTGATTGGAGGAGCGGTTCTTTGCTGTCGACGTAATCGGCTACTTGAATCCCGTCAATCCATACGGTGATTCGCGTGCCCTGCATCTGAATTTTCCAGTGGTTCCACTGGCCAATCGTCAGCTTAGGTGAACCAGCCGTGACGAGGAAAAATTGTTGATTGAGAGTGGCACTGTCTATGGCTTTCCCCAGCTCGATTCCATTCGGTTTAAAGATGAAATAATAAAAGCTGTCGTTTGACGCGCGAAAAGCCAGCCAGGCAACTTCCCATGGATTGGGCGCCGTTCCTTGGCGGAGTTGCGCAACAGTGCGCACGTCCAACTCGATGATCTGATCGGCGAAAGAGGCGTTAGTGAATACTAAAGAAGCATGCGTAGTATTTGAACTGGTCGCGGCCATGGGAGCAAGCTTCATCACCAAGTTACTCCCAATGGCTTCTGTCTTTACCTCGCCATATCCGGTATACGCGCATCTCCAATTCTGATCAGGGCCGGTTTGTCCGTCGACCAGGGAATAAGAAAGCTGAAACGCATCAAACCAGCTTCCATCCACCTGAACAGCCGACGCTTGCACAGTAGCCAAGATGATCGGCCACAGAAGCAGAAACCCGATAGGCCATGGTTTAATTGAATTGTTTTGTCTGGATTGAATTCTCGCGTCGAGAAATCTAAAAGACGACTTCAGCAAAGCTATGCAAAATATCAAACAAACTTTCCCCCTTTGAAAAAGTCCTGCGGAGTTTCGAAGGAATTGGTGCGGCCCCTAAAAACGACGCATATGTATCTTCACAACTTATAGCGTCTGCGCTGAAGGTTTGAATGTGAGGTGAATCACCTAATAGTGGGTTCGCCAGGGAAAACCGGGGAATAATCCGAGAATCTGCTTTCGCCGCTGAGAATCGGCGGACGATCGCACCCTGGAAAACGCCGGCGGCAAATGCTGGAATCCGACCCTGCTATCCTCTTCTACGGCAAGAGGATCACCTGGCCTGCCAAGACACGGCCCGACCTTTTCAAGGATTTATTCTTTTGTTTGAGTTCGGTAGAGGAAACCTGGAACCGCTGCGCGATTCTGGCCAGAGTATCTCCACGGCGGACTTTATAACGGCGGGGCTTATGGCGCACCCGGTGGTGGTGCGCTTTTCGGTGAGCTTTCTTTACGCTCCCTACCGGAGCAGCGCGAGTAATCCAACGCTGTGCCTCGGGACTGAGCGTTGCAATTACTTCGTCGGCCGCGCCGTCCGGTAGTCTCAATGCGTAACCGGAAGGAAGGCGATTAAAACTACGCTTGATATCCACCGAAATGGCCGGGTTATAAGCCCGCAGCGTTCCTTCGGAAATGCGGCTGATCGCCCGCAACTGCGCTGCCCGAGATCCACTCTTGAGAACCAACTTGGCGAATTCCAGCGGCTCGGCTGGCTTGGCCAGAGGGAAGTATTTATGAAAATTCTTGGCGGCGTCCAAAGCGGCGAGGAATTCTGAATAGAAATTCTTGGAGGCAAATCCCCAGTATTTGCTCTCGTATTTGTCCAGAATAGAAAGGTAATCGCCCCCCATGGATTCTTTCGCGCGCAGCATCCCGTTGAGTCCGTGGTTGTATGCCGTGATTGCCAGAGGCCAGCTGCCGAGCTGCCTGTAGTTCTTAGACAACAAGGCAGCCGCGGCCTCCGTGGCTCGGATGGGATCTCGCCGCTCATCCATCAGCGAGTTGATAGTGAGCAGTCCACGCGCGGTTCCTCTCATAAATTGCCAGATTCCGGCCGCGCCTACCTTCGAATAGCTGGCATAGTCGAACGACGATTCCACATGCGGGAGATAGGCAAGATCCTCCGGCAAACCCTTTTCTGAGAAGCTCTCCTTGATGTAAGGCAGGTAAAGACCGGACCGAATGATTCCTGCTTCAAACCTGTCTTTGATTCCTCGCTGATCCCGCACTCGCGTAGCCGCTTCCAGCAGGAAGTTTCGGTCCATACGCACACCCGCCTTCTCCAGTGCTTTGTAAACTCCCTTGTGAGTAGAGCTGAAGCCGGCCGCTTCTACTCCATTATTGGCGAGATCCTTAAGTGCATTTTCAATCTTGTCCCCCTCTTCTTCAATCTTGCGTTTCTGCTCTCTTCTCTCGAGTTCGGAAACTTCAGGCAGCCGATCGAAGGTGATGACTTTGTAGATGATGGCAAGATTTTCACGGTCGTGGAGCACAACGTGGCGGCGATCGTACTGCGTGTAAATCATCTTCCAGAAAGCGATTCTCGGTTCCAAGCCTTTCTGAGGAAGAATGCCGGCAACCGAAGCCAAATCAAATTCGGGCGAGGCTGCCGCCACACCGGAAGAAATAGAAAGAAAGGCAAACAGAAGCGTAAGAAATCCGCGCATCCTGAAACCGAGTATAAGAATATTTGAGAGCATGTCAATAAGTTATTCATGCGCTATGGCTTAGCTTCCACCGCGCAGGGAAATTCTCCAGTCTTGGACCATAGTCTAGGATCAATCCTAAGATTCCCCTAAGATTTGGATCACGGATTGCACCTTTTGGTTTCAAGGTTATTTCCGCGCATTTGCCGGTAATTTTCCCGTGGGGTTTGCCCCGCCTGAGATTTGACAATGACTCAGTAAAATCCTATTTACCTGCCACACTCAGATCTCGAAGGTTTGTGGACTTTTGTTTTTTCGGAGAGAGAATAGACCTTAAGCGGCGACTGAAAGAACGGGAAGGGGACTCATGCGTTTAGACAAGTTCACCGTCAAGGGACAGGAGGCGCTGGAGGCGGCGGCCAACCTGGCAAACACACACGGGCATCAGCAGATCGAACCGGAACATCTGCTGCTGGCCTTGCTTCAGCAAAAGGAGGGCACTGTCTCGGCGGTACTGGCTCAGTTGGAAGCTAATCGACAAAAACTGGATTCCGAGGCGGAAAAAATTATCCTTACGTTCCCGCAAGTCGCCGGCGGCGGGCAGAGCTACCTCTCCAATCAGTTAACTGACGTGCTCACACGAGCCCAAAAAGAAGCCGACGATTTCAAAGACCAGTACTTGAGCACCGAGCATCTTCTGCTTGCGCTGGCCGACTCAAAATCACGAGCCGGCGATGTTCTTCGCAGAAACGGCGTGCAGCGCGACAACATCTTAAGAGTGCTGCAGGGCATCCGCGGAAACCAAACCATCACCGACCAGAATCCCGAGGACAAATACCAGGCACTGGCGCGTTATGCCAAGGACTATACAGAACTGGCCCGCAAGGGAAAACTCGATCCTGTTATCGGCCGTGACGACGAAATTCGCCGCGTTATCCAGGTCCTCTCGCGGAGGACCAAGAACAACCCCGTCCTGATCGGTGAGCCAGGTGTGGGCAAAACCGCCATCGTTGAAGGCCTGGCCCAGCGCATCAGCACCAGGGATGTCCCGGAAGGTTTGCGCAGCAAGAAAATCGTCGGTCTCGATCTGGGAGCCATGCTCGCCGGAGCGAAGTATCGCGGCGAATTCGAAGAGCGACTCAAGGCGGTGTTGAAGGAAATTGAGCAGGCTGAAGGGAACATCATTCTTTTTATCGACGAGCTGCATACATTGGTGGGCGCAGGAGCGGCCGAAGGAGCGGTAGATGCTTCCAATATGCTCAAGCCCGCTCTGGCGCGTGGTGAGCTGCGGTGTGTAGGAGCAACCACGCTCGGTGAGTACAAGAAACACATTGAGAAGGACCCGGCACTGGAGCGCCGCTTCCAGCCTGTGTACATCGCGCCTCCCAGTGTGCCCGACACAATTGCAATTCTTCGCGGTCTTAAGGAGAAATATGAGATCCATCACGGGGTGCGCATCACTGACGACGCTCTGGTAGCGGCTGCCCGGCTTTCCGACCGTTATATCACCGATCGTTTTCTCCCTGACAAAGCCATCGACTTGGTCGACGAAGCGGCCTCCAAACTTCGCATCGAAATCGACAGCATGCCGACCGAGATCGACGAAGTGGAGCGAAAAATCCGGCAGCTGGAGATCGAGCGCCAGGCTTTATCACGAGACAAGAGCAGCTCATCGCTGGACCGGATCGCCCTGTTGGAGCGCGAGCTTGGCGACCTGCGAGAAAAAACCAATCAGATGAAGCTGCACTGGAAGAAAGAGAAAGAGATCATCGATCAGATCCGCCAGTACAAGGAGCAGATGGAAAATCTAAAGACCGAGGAGCAAAAGGCGGAACGCGAAGGGGACTTGGGAAAAGTGGCCGAGCTCCGCTATGGGCGTTCCGTCCAGATTCAACAGGCGCTGAACAAAACCAATGCCGATCTGGTGGCGTTGCAGAAAGACCAGAAGATGTTGAAAGAAGAGGTTGACGCCGAGGACATCGCCGAAGTTGTGTCCAAGTGGACCGGAATTCCAGTGTCCCGGATGCTGGAAACGGAAAAACAAAAACTGCTCCGGATGGAAGACCGGCTGCGGCGTCGGGTTGTCGGCCAGGACCAGGCTCTGGAAGCGGTCGCCAACGCGGTGCGGCGCTCGCGCGCGGGATTTCAGGACGAGAAGCGTCCCATCGGCTCGTTTATTTTTCTGGGACCGACGGGAGTGGGAAAAACAGAAACCGCCCGCGCGCTGGCGGAATTCCTCTTCGATGACGAAAAGGCGATGGTACGCATCGATATGTCCGAGTACATGGAAAAGCATGCTGTGGCGCGCCTCATCGGCGCGCCTCCCGGCTACGTGGGCTACGAAGAAGGTGGATACCTGACAGAGGCAGTGCGCCGGCGTCCCTACTCGGTGGTGCTGTTCGACGAGATCGAGAAGGCTCACCCGGAAGTGTTCAATGTGCTGCTCCAAATTCTCGACGATGGACGCCTCACCGACGCTAAAGGCCGCACCGTGGACTTCAAAAACACCGTGATTCTGATGACGTCCAACATCGGGAGCCAGTGGCTTTCCGATCTTTCAGAAAGGCTCTCCGACCAGGAACTTGAACGTCGCGTGCAGGAAGCCCTACGCGCGCACTTCAAACCCGAGTTCTTGAACCGAATCGATGACATTATCATTTTCAAGAGGCTTGGTTCTGAGCAGCTGAGAGAAATCGTCAGCATCCAGCTCAATGGCTTGGCCAGGCTATTCGCGCACCGCAATATTGAGCTGGATGTCACCGACGCTGCCAGGGATCACCTGGCCCGCGAGGGGTACGATCCGGCCTACGGCGCCAGACCGTTGAAGCGACTGCTTCAAAAGGAGATTCTGGATCGCCTCTCGCTCAAGCTGCTGGAAGGGGAGATAAAGGATGGTGACCGGGTGGCCGTCGACATGGACCCGGCCACTGGAGAGCTCTCCTTCTCCACGGCGGAACTCATATCGGAACATAAAGTCAATTAATGATGGGTCAAGTCTTCAGAATTTGGATTGAAATACTGAAGACCTGACCCCGAAATCCGGGGGATGACCCCGAAATCCGGGGGAAGACATCCCATCAGGGAGATGGAGGAAACTATGGCAATTCAACCTTGGGACCCGTTCAGGGATTTGGCGACGCTGCAGGATCGAATGAATCGGCTGTTCGAGGAAAGTTTGACTCGTTCGCGGCGCACTGACGAGGGCACGGTCGCGGCAGGGTGGGCTCCGGCGGTTGACATCTACGAGACGGACAACGAGGTTGTTCTAAAGGCGGAGCTGCCAGAGGTGGACAAGAAGAACCTCGATGTGCGTATCGAGAACAACACGCTGACCATTCGAGGGGAGCGTAAATTCGCGGATGAAGTGAATCGCGAAAATTATCACCGCATCGAACGTGCTTACGGCACTTTTGCCCGTTCCTTTACGCTGCCGAACGTAGTAGATCCGGAAAACGTGGAAGCCACTTTCAAGGATGGCATCTTGAAGCTGGTTTTGCACAAGAGAGTTGAAACTCGTCCGCGATCGATCAAGATTGAAGCGACGTAAGGGAGTGAGGATTGCGGATTGCGGATTGCGGATTGCGGAGTGAAAGACGGGGTGTCGAGTGACGGGTGTTAGGTGACGGGTGTTGGGTGTTGGGTGTTGGGTGTTAGGTGTTGGGGTGACGGGTGTTGGGTGCTAGGTGTTACGTGTTGGGTGTTAGATGTTGGGTGCTAGGTGTTGGGTATCGGGTGGGTGATTGTCTTCTCCGAAAGTAATTTAGCTGCAGAATCCAAGCTGACCATATCGTGTCAGATCCCGATATCTGATCACTGACACCTGACACCCAACACCTAGCGCACCCAGCGCCCAACACCCAGCACCTAACACCCAACACCTAGCACCCAACACCCGTCACCCAACACCCGTCACCCGACACACCGTCACCCGACACACCGTCACCCGACACACCGTCTTTAATTCCCCGTTCCGCATTCCGCATTCCGGGATCACAATTGAAGAAACCCTAGCCCAAGACAGGTCGTATAATCAGGGGGAGGCAGGTTTATGACTAATTACGTTAAAACAGCGCTACTGCTGGGCCTGATGACGGGTCTGGTGCTGGTCATCGGTCAGCTAATCGGAGGATCGAGCGGTATGCTGGTGGCGCTTATTTTTGCGGCGATCATGAATTTCGCTGCGTACTTCTATTCCGACAAGATCGCTCTGGCAAGCTACGGCGCAAGAGAAGTGACTCGGGAGGAAGCGCCAGATCTCTTTCGTATGATTGAAAGCCTCACGCAGCGTGCCGGCCTCCCCATGCCGCGTGTCTATATGATCCCCACCGACGCAGCCAACGCGTTTGCCACCGGCCGCAACCCGCAGCATGCCGCTGTGGCGGTGACGGAAGGCATCCTGCGCCTTTTAAGTTACGAAGAACTGCAAGGCGTAATCGCTCACGAGCTGTCGCACGTACAGAATCGGGATATCCTAATCAGCTCGGTGGCGGCTACACTGGCCGGCGCCATTATGTGGATTTCCAATATGGCGCGCTTTGCTGCCATTTTTGGCGGCTACGGCGACCGAGAAGAGCGTCAGGGAGGTGCTCTCGGCTTTCTTTTTACCATTATCGTCGCACCCATTGCCGCGTTGCTGATTCAGATGTGGGTTTCCCGAACCCGGGAGTACGCAGCCGATTCGACGGGTGCTCAGCTCGCCGGTAATCCTTATGGTCTGGCTCACGCTCTAGAAAAGCTTCAAGCTGCTTCTAAGAGCACTCCGCTGCAAGCGTCCGAATCAACAGCCCACTTGTTTATTGTGAAACCTTTTTCGGCTGGCTTTCTGCTGAACCTCTTTTCGACTCACCCACCGATTGAGAAGCGCATCGAAAGACTTATAGGGCGAAGCGGGACGCTGTCTTATTGAAAACAGGTGTCGGGTGTCGGGTGTTAGGTGTTGGGTGTTGAGTGTTGGGTGTTGGGTGTTAGGTGTTGGGTGTTGGGTGTTGGGTGTTGGGTGTTGGGTGTTGGGTGTTAGGTGTTGGGTGTTAGGTGTTGGGCGTCGGGTGTGGGGTACTGGTTCCCGTACAAACTAGCGATAAAGGCCGAACGCCCCGGCATCAGCCGCGCGATTGCCAGCTCCTCGGGTCACGTTTTGCGTGAAAACACCCGACTACAACAATTTGCTTTTGCATTACGCGATAGTAAATGCCGTACGGAAAGCGATGTAGCAAGGCACGCCGAGTCTGTCGATGAATGACCGAATATCGCTCAGGGTATTCACTGATAGACTGGAACGCAACGCGTACTTCGTCTAAGAATTCATCGCCCAAGCCTGGGTGCCTCTCTTCGTACCAGCGGTAAGCCTCGTCGAGATCGCTTGCGGCAGCCAGGCGAGTTACAACCGGAAGTATCACCGACCGCCTTGACGGATTCTTTGGAGAACCTCTTCCCAGGGAATTCCTTCACCGCCATCCCGCTCCATCTCATCCAAACGCCGATCAAGCTCTGACCGCTGTGCCTCAGTCAGTGGTACTGCGTCCGGATTCTCTCTGAAGCTGTTCCATAACTCCTCGATCAAACGTAAACGTTCGTCGTTGGTCAAGCTGGCGATGTCGATGTCGGGTTTTGCCATAGATTCAGTTTTACATTTCTGAAGCTCCTCGGCAAGGTTTTCGCTGACGTCTAACGTTTGAAGCTCACCGGCGCGTACCGGCGACGCGAAAGAGTATAGCTCTCAGAATACAGCAGCGCGCCGGGTCGCGTCCGGTGCAGCGACGAGTTAGACGTCGGGCTAGGCGTCTGGCTGTGTAACTTGCTTTC
>DASXTB010000253.1:0-32114 GCA_036505615.1 Acidobacteriota bacterium | reverse complement strand
CCACGGGACTCCTATTCTTTGGCTCACCCCATTCCCAGCGATAAATCGCTGGGCTATTATCGAATCGTCCCTCCGGGACGAAGTTCAATCCCTGCCCCTGGCGCGACCCCGCATTTTTCAGCGAAAATGTCCAAACTCCAGGGCCCGAAGGGCCGCAATTGGGGTAGGCCCGGCCGTGAGGCCGCGATCATGATTCAAAAAGAACCAGAGCGCCGAAGGCGCGGCACTCGATATTTTCAACAACCTTATTTCTGGAAGCTGCAACGCACCACTTCAACCTCTTGCGCCAACTCCTCCACCTCTTCCCGGTCAATAAACCCGGGCGCAAGGCTTCCAGCATCCGAGACGGCCGCCGCAATTGCGAGGCGAAAGGAAGCTTTAAAATCCAGGTTGTTCAATAAACCGTGCAAGTAGCCGGCTACAAACGCGTCTCCGCAGCCGATCGGGTTCGTGTGACGGATTCTCGGCGGCCTCGCTTGCCAAGATTGAGAACCTGCCACAAGAATCGCGCCCTGCTCACCGAGAGTCACCGCGAATTGATCGGCAAATGAATTCAGCTCGCTCCGGACATGCCGAGCTATTCCAGCAAGCGCCGTTTCGCCACAGCCCGCCAACGCGGCAAATTCCTCAGCGTTTGGCTTGGCGAAGGTAGGATGTGCTTTGAGACCCTCCTGCAGCGCCGGTCCCGCAGCATCCAGCGCTGTGATTTTGTTCTGCTGGGCGCTATGCTCCAGTAGACGCCGGTAGAACGTGAATGGCAATCCGCGAGAAAGGCTTCCTGTGACCAGGACCGCGTCGACTCGCGGCAGCCATGCTTGCACGCGGGCAATCAATTCCGCGGCCGCGCCGGGTTCCACCTCCGGACTCTCCTCGTTGATTACCGTGGGCGGGCCAGACAGAGTGGGATCCCGAATGATGGTGCAGGTGCGGCTTTCCTGGCTGTAGCCCTGCACAGCATCCACCGATATTCCCAGAGATCGAAGCTGATCGACAATCCATGCGCCGCTGCGTCCGCCGACAAAGCCGATCACCGCGACATCACCACCGAACTGGCGAAAAACGCGTGCCACGTTGCTGCCTTTCCCTCCTGCCTGAACAAGCACAGAACACGTTCGGTGCACTGCGCCCTTCTGCAGGCCTTCGACTTCCAGCACGCGATCCACAGCTAGATTGGGTGAGACGACCAGCAACATGACACGACTATACAGTACATTTGGTGGTTGAAATGTCCTGCCCAGGCCCGCAGGGCCGGAAGGGAATAGGCCCGGCCGTCAGGCCGGGAGAGCTGGAAGAAAAGCCGGTGAGCGCCGAAGGCGTGGTACTCAATCCTCAATCCCAAACTCGTGCCGCGCCTTCGGCGCTCGGCTCTTGTAATTGCTCATCCTCCCGGCCTGACGGCCGGGCCTATTCCCTTGCGGCCCCGCGGGCCTGAGCAGATCGCGGTTTACCACGATAGGTCCACGCTTCAGAGCCGACTTTCTAACCTTCTCTCAAAGCACCCAAACGGTTCTCGGCCATCGCTGGAACACTCTCTAACCTTCCTTCTCTCAGCTAATTACAATTTCCAAACTAGGACGAATCCGTAGGAACGACTAGGGAGTGCATGTCCCACTAACTGCCAAATCTGCTGAATTGTAAGGACTTATCTGCCCAGCACATATTGCTATAGAAAGGCATCAAGATTAACGGCCGGAAGGCCTGGGGGAGCGAAGGACGGCGGCATGTCGGGCAGCATTGAGAGAGCAAGAGAATGGTTCTTAACTTTGCGAGGACGGACTGTGTATCACCGCCTGAAAGCGAAGCAATGGTTGGCAGACAACAACTTCCGATTCAGGCAACTGCTGCGGCGGCATCCTTCGCTCCGTTATTCGCTTCTCGCTTATCTGGTTTTGGTCTCTGTGTGCGCGGTGACGACAATCTCGTTTCTAGCCAGGTCTGTAGCGCAGGCCGGCAGCCGCGATATTCAGTCGGTATCGCGCATGGAGGAAAGTACCAAGATTTACGATCGGAACGGACAGCTTATTTATCAATTCTACCAAAAACAGCGCACGGTGATTCCACTGTTTCAGATTGCTAAAGAGATGACGGATGCGTTAGTGGCTGTTGAGGATCACGACTTTTACCAGCATTCCGGGTATCAGATCGGCGCCATTGTCCGCGCAGCCTTTGCCAATCTGACCTCAGGGCGGATCGCTCAGGGAGGCAGCACGCTTACACAGCAGCTTGCCAAGAACACGTTCCTCAGTTCGGAGCGGTCATTGAAAAGAAAGATTCAGGAACTCTGGCTGGCCCGGAGAATTGAACGCAATTATTCGAAGGACGCAATTCTGGAGCTGTACGTAAATCGCATCTACTTCGGCTCCGGATACTATGGCGTTGAAGCGGCTGCGCGCGGCTACTTCGGGAAATCTGCGGCCAGCTTGAGTTTGGGGGAGGCCGCCACACTGGCCGGCATTATCAGGGCCCCAGGACTTTATTCACCCTACGTGAATCTGCCTTTGGCAGAGAAACGGCGCAATCTGGTGCTCGACTCCATGGCCGAGTGCGGTTTCATTACACCCAAGCGCGCCGCTGCGGCAAAACAACAGCCGCTGGTTGTCAAATCACGGACGGACGGAACAACGGGGGCCGATTATGCGATCGATTATGTGAAGGACCAGCTTCAGGCATTGTTTGGCTACGAGAAGATTTTCAACGGCGGCCTGCGCGTCTACACCACGATTGATGCCAGCATGCAAAAAGAAGCCGAGGCTGCCGTTGAGCGAAACCTGGCCAGGGTTGAGAAGCAGCGGGGCCGCGTCACGGACTCACGCGCGCAGTATGTGGAACGGCACCAGGGCATTTTCGGCGATGACGAAAGACCTGATTACCTGCAGGGCGCGCTGCTATCCATGAATACCCACAGCGGCGAAATCTATGCCCTCGTCGGAGGGCGCAATTTCAGCGAAAGCAAATTCAATCGTGCTGCTTACGCCCGGCGCCAGGCGGGCTCGGCTTTCAAACCCATCGTTTACGCGGCGGCGCTTGAAACAGGGATGACGCCGGCCACCGTGGTGAACGGTGGAACGACGGAGTTCTCGACGGGCGATGCTCTGTATCGGCCCTCGAACGCACATGGCCGCCAGTACAGTTCGGTCACCCTTCGCTCAGCTCTTCGAAGTTCCATCAATACCGTCGCCGTGCAGTTAGGGCAATTGCTGGGAACGCAGAAAATCGTTCGGACAGCCCACGATTTTGGGATCGAAGAAGATCTCCCTCCGGTTTTGTCGCTGTCTCTGGGCGCCGGAGAGGTGACACTGATGGAAATGGTTAAGGCCTACTCGGCTTTCCCCAATGAGGGGCGCATTGTCCAGCCGGCCATCATCCTGCGAGTCGAATCGCGAGACGGACAGGTGCTGTATGAGAATCATGTGAATACCCGCTACGCCGTCGACTCCCAGACAGCATTCCTGATGACGACCATGCTTGCTGACGCCGTTGACCACGGAACGGGCATTGGGGTTCGGGCGGCTGGTTTCCGTCTTCCTGTCGGCGGGAAAACCGGAACGACAAATGAATCACGCGACGCATGGTTTATCGGATTCACTCCCGACGTGGTTACCGGCGTTTGGGTGGGCTTTGATAGGCCGCGTGAAATCTTGCGCAATGGCTACGGCGCGACTCTCGCGGTTCCTATCTGGGCGGATTTCATGAAGCACTGCTTCAACCGGACTTCGGTAAAGGAATTTCCCAAGCCCGAGGGGATCGAACGCGCCACTATTTGCGCTGAGAGCGGACTGCTAGCCACGCCTGCCTGTGTCCGGACATACACCGATTACTTCCCGGCTGGCAGCGTTCCGCAGTACTCGTGCAACAAGCATGCCAGCCCGGAGCCCTCGATTGACGTGTATGGCGGCCTCTCCGGGACCGACGCGCAAACAACGCCCCTCGCTATTTCATCCGCAACAACTTCCACACAAACCGCCGCCGGTTCACGGCGCCAGCCAAATCGAGGCAGCCTGGTATTCCGGAACTAGCTGGGATTCGTTGCCGAAATTCGTGGACCAACTTCCTTCGAAGCGAATAAAATCTGCCGCATCGAAGGATTAAAAAAATGAAAAAAATTCTCTATGTACTTCTCCTGCTGGTGCAAGTGTGCGCGGGTTTTCTTGCAGCTCAAGGAGACGACTACGCGATTTCCAATCGGGCCCGGAGACTCCATTTTTCCTCGATCGTCATCGATACTCACATCGACATCACCCCAAAACTGCAATGGGCCGACTGGAAATTTAGCGACGAGCACGATGCGCGTGACAGTCATGTGGATCTTCCCCGCATGAAAAAAGGCGGCCTGGATGGCCTGTTTTTTTCCATCTTCATGCCGGGCACAGTCATCGGCCTCAAAGCTGTCGATGATTCCCTGGAGCGCATCGCAGCGGTACACAAGCTGGCCGAGGACGCGCCTGACAAGGTTGCGCTTTGCCTGACCGCCGACCAGGTTCGCGAGGCGCATCGGCGCGGGAAAATAGCGGCGCTCATGGGAA
Organism: Acidobacteriota bacterium; assembly: GCA_036505615.1. Taxonomy (GTDB): domain Bacteria; phylum Acidobacteriota; class UBA6911; order JACQSX01; family JACQSX01; genus DASXTB01. The sequence continues at coordinate 27,591 of DASXTB010000253.1, read as the reverse complement.
TGGAGGGCGGACACATGATCAACAACAGCCTGCCGATTCTGCGCATGTACGCCAAGCTAGGGATCCGTTACCTGACGCTGACCCACGCAGTGAACACTGATTGGGCTGATTCCTCCGGCGACCAGCCAAAACACAACGGTCTGACAGATTTCGGAAAGGATGTGGTGCGGGAACTCAATCGGCTGGGAGTAATGGTTGATATTTCGCACGTTTCCGACAAAACGTTCTGGGACGCATTGGAAGTCAGCCGGGCTCCCATGATCGCCTCGCATTCATCCTGCCGGGCCATTTCCGCCCATCCTCGAAACATGACTGACGAAATGATCAAAGCATTAGCCGCAAAAGGCGGGGTGATCCACATAAACTACGCGGATCAGTTCCTGGACAACGATCTCTACGAGTACTCGCGCAAGGCTCAACCTTTAATGCGGGAACTGCTGGAGAAATATCCGGGCAGAGATAATGCTGACAAGCGCCGAGAAGAAGTAACGAAGAAGTTTGGCGCGCCCCCGAGAGCGAGTTGGCTAAAGATCATCGAACATATCGATCATGTCGTCAAACTGGCAGGCGCCGACCACGTCGGACTGGGCTCAGATTTTGACGGAGCCACCATGCCGGAAGGGATGGAAGACGTCACCCGATTACCGAAGATCACCGAAACGCTGTTGCGAAAGGGATACCGAGATTCCGACATCCGGAAGATCCTGGGAGAAAACACGCTGCGTGTCATGGCCGACGTGGAGCGCGTGTCGGGCCAGATCAGGGGCGGCAGGTAGCAAAATAAACGGCGGCTCTGCCGCGCCAAGTTTGTCCGCCATCTGCAGGAGCGCCTCGCGAGCCGCCCGTCTTACAATTAAATCGGCAGACAGGCGGTTCACGAACCGCCCCTGCAGAGCAGCGTGGAATCTCTAGACAAATTCTCATCTGTAATCGACAATTACTGATCTGAGGGCTTCGGTTTGGATTTTCATTTTGCCCTTAAGGATTTTCATTATGAAGTTTTTGTCCATTGTCCTGGTGATGGTTACTTTGGCAGCGAGCTCCCTTTATCTGCGCTTGTTTGCCGGAACCGAGCAGCAGCGGGCGCTTCAGCGCCCCCGGGTGTCTCGGGCGCAGGCTCAAACTCCCACTCAGACCCAAACGCCCCAGGCACCCGCGGTCAGCCCGCTTCCGCAGCCGGGCGCGGCACAGCCGGTAACCGCTGTTTCTTTTGACGGGAAGGAATTTATCAGCGCTTTCAATGCTGCCGCCGATCGGACTCGGCTGGTACTTGTTTTTTCTCCCACCTGAGGCCACTGTCTTCGGGGGGCCTCCGAAGTCCGTCAGATTTTGCAGCAATTCCCCAAGGCGAAGGTAAGAGTTCTGGTGATGTGGGGTCCAATTCGCCAAAGCGATAGTAAGTCTGCCGCGGAAGTCGCTTCCGGTTACCTGCCGGACCCGCGCGTTCAGCACTTTTGGGATCTCTGGAGTTACAGCGTCAAGACCTATACGCTGCAGTTGAGCTTCCCGCAAAACACCATTGCCTGGGATATCTTTGTGCTCTACAAACCGCAGGTTTTCTGGGGGACAAAACCGCCCGAGCCAACCGCCTGGTTGCAGAACCTGGGACTGCAGCATGGGACAACATACACTCCCCAACTGCTTCAGATGGAATTGGAAAAGTGGGTGAGGTGAATTCCGGATTGCGGATTTTCTGATTTCGGATTGCGGATTTCGGATTGCGGATTTCCGATTGCGGATTGCGGATTGCGGATTGGGATTGCAAATTTGGATTGTATAGCCCGAAATGGAAAATGCGACATCCGGGTTCTGCAATTTACCAAAATTTTCAATCTCAAATCTGAAATCCGCAATCGGAAATCCGCAATTCACAAGAGTGGCTTGATGGCGTCGAACACAGTCCTGGCCACAATCCGGTAGCCCTGTGCCGTGGGATGAATGCCGTCTTCAAGATTCAGCTCCGGATGTCCGGCAACCTTCTCTAGAAAAAAGGGTATCAGCGTCAGGTGATATTTCTTAGCCAGATCAACGTACAGCTGGTGGAACTGTTCTGAGTACTCCGGGCCGTAATTGGGAGGTATGTGCATTCCCGCCAGGACCACCTCAGTATCGGACGCCTGCAGGCGCTCGATCAGATTCTGCAGGTTCTGGCGGACCGGCGGAATCGGTTGTCCGCGTAATCCATCGTTGGCGCCAAGCTCCAGGATCACCAGCCGCGGAATTTGGTCAATGACGGTTTGCACGCGGCCAAGAGCATCGGAAGTTGTGTTTCCGCCGATACCCGCGTTGACCACACGATACGAGTAGCCTGCCTCATCAAGAAGCGCTTGCAACTGAGCGGGATAAGCCTGCTCCATCGTTACTCCAGATCCGGCGGTCAGGCTGTCACCGAAAGCGACGATGACCGGATAGAGGCCGCGATCTCGAACCGGCAGTACCGGTTTTACGGGGGAAGTTTCGGGCCTGGAGGGCTTTGACTGGCAACCGGACAGGGCAAGCAAAATAAGGAACCAAAAAAACCCTTTTCGCATAGCACTCGTATTATATAGGCAGCGGTTATAAGGCGCCGTGACCCGGTCCCGGGAGCGCACGCTTCGGGCGTGCGACTCATACAATTACGAGCACGCAGGACGCGTGGCTCCCCGGGATGGTTGAGAACGCCCCATAAGAGCTTGGCATGATTAAAGTCGAACGGCTTACTAAGACGCTGTATTCGGGCAATACGGCCGTCGAAATCTTGAAAGGGATCGATCTGCAGATCTACAAGGGAGAAGCGGCGGTTATTGTCGGGCCGTCGGGAAGTGGAAAGAGCACTCTTTTGGGATTGATCGCCGGGCTGGATGCTCCGACGGCAGGCCGGATCGAACTGGATGGAGTAGATATCACCCGCATGACGGAAGACGGCTTGGCGCTTTTGAGAGCGCGAAAGCTGGGATTTGTCTTTCAGTCTTACAATCTCATTCCCACTCTGACCGCGGAGGAAAACGTACTTCTGCCTCTGGAACTATTGGGCAATGGAGCGGCTGCTGAGCATCGCGCCCGCGACTTGCTGGATGCGGTGGGCTTGCGGGACCGTCACAGGCATTATCCGGCGCAATTATCAGGCGGAGAGCAGCAGCGGGTGGCTCTGGCGCGTGCTTTTGTGGGTCGCCCGCCCATTCTGCTTGCCGACGAGCCCACCGGAAATCTAGACAGCGCCAATGGGCGAATGGTTCTGGATCTGCTGATGCAGTTAAACCGTCAGGAGGGAAGCACCCTGGTAGTGGTCACCCACGATCCCGCTCTGATTGAATCCGTGGATCGCAAGATATTTTTGAAGGACGGGAGGATTGTAGGGAATTAAGAATGAAGAATGAAGAATGAAGAATGAAGATTCGGGATATGAAGGGGATATGAAGAGGATATGAAGAGGATATGGGATATGAGGGGATATGAAGGGGATATGAAGAGGATATGGGGGGATATGAGGGGATATGAAGAGGGTGAGAAGGGCATGGTTGGGATGGGGCCGAGGCGAACCCACGTTTTGTCTCCCCTCTTCCTCTTTCATATCCCCTTCATATCCTCTTTCATATCCCCTTCATATCCCCTTCATATCCCCTTCATATCCTCCTCATATCCCCTTCATATCCCCTCCAATCCCCGCTCTCCATTCTTAACTCTTAATTCTTAATTCTTCATTCCCAAGCTTATGTTCGCACTCAAGATGGCACATCGGGAGTTTCGAGCTTCTTGGAAAAAGTTCGCCTTCGCCATCCTGGCAATCGGAATCGGTGTAGGCGCCGTCACAGGCGTGCAGGGCTTTGGCCGGGCCTTGAAGCGTTCGCTGCTCCGAGAAGGGAGACAATTGATTGCCTCCGACTTGTTAATCCGCACCAGCACTCTTCCCAAGCCGGAGGAAATGGCAGCGCTGCAGGAGCTGAAAAACCAGGGAGCCGAAATCACCCTCTCAACTGAAACAGTTTCCATGGTGGGTGTAGCCACGCCGGTTGCCGGCAGGACGCGGCGACGCCGGAAGCAGGAAGACGCGCAGACTGGGCTACAGGGCGGCACGGAGACGGCGCGGCAGGGTGTCGCCGCCGCGCACCCGCCTGGCGGCGGCCGCGGGTCAGAAACTCCGATACTTGTCTCATTGAAAGCAGTAACACCGGGCTACCCGTATTTTGGTGTCGTCGAACTGCAGCCCTCTGGCTCTCTCCACGAAATACTAAAAAAAGGCGTGGTCGTGTCTCGAGACCTGTTGCTTCGGCTTGGCGTGGAGGTGGGGGACCAGATCCGAATCGGAAATGCCGAGTTCGTCATTGGAGCGGCACTACTGAAGGAACCGGATCGAATAGCCTCCGGTTTGGAATTTGGCCCGCGTGTCCTTCTGTCGCAAGTATCGCTTCAGCAAACTGGCTTGATGCAGTTTGGAAGCCGCGCCACTTACAGCTACATGGTCCGGCTGCCCAGCCTGGGCCTCGATTTAGAAAAAGCGCGCCGCATAATCAAAGAGCGTTTTTCAGACCGGGCGAGGGTTTTGGATTTTCGCGATCCCAATCCCAACCTGAGCCGTTCGCTGGATCGGATGACTATGTTTTTAAGCCTGACGGGCCTGTTCGCGCTGCTGGTCGGGGGGCTGGGAGTCGCCACGTCGATGCATGCCTACCTGCAGCAGAAAATGGATAACATTGCGGTGATGAAGAGTCTGGGCGGCCGGTCCAGCCAGATCCTGCGTGTTTACCTGACGCAAACTCTGATGGCAGCATTCGTGGGGAGCCTGCTGGGTCTGGCCATCGGATTGGTAGTGCAGCTTCTTTTCCCTTGGCTGTTGCGCGGACTCTTGGATCTTCAGACCGACGTGGAATTGAGCCCCGCAGTGCTGGCGCAGGGAATGGGCATCGGCTTGATGAGCACTGCCGGCATGGTGCTCCCATCTCTGCTCGCTATCCGGCGCGTCAGAGCGCTTCAAGTGTTTCGGCGCCTGGTGGATGAACAGCCATTGGACTGGAGGCCCAAATTGCTGCGTTGGGGGGAGGTAGCTCTGGTCGCCGCCGGCAACCTGGCCGTCATTGGGGCAATTGCCTCATGGCTGGCCGACTCCTGGCGTCGCGGGTTCGGGTTTGTTGGGATTATGGTTGCGCTCTTATGCGCTTTGTGGGGCATGGGAACGCTGCTGTTCCGTTTGTTTCGAAGGCTGCCTCGTCTTGGATCGTTTGCCCTGCGACACGGCTTCTCAAATCTGCGCCGTCCCGGGAGTCAGGCGGCGTTGATCTTTGCGGTGCTCGCTGTGGGGGTCACCTTTACACTCACAATTCGTTTGCTGCAAATCTCAGTGCTGCAGCAGTTCGTACGCAGCGCTCCTCCGGACTTCCCTAATCTAATTGTGATCGGTATTACCGAGCAGCAGCGTCCGGCACTCTGGAAGCTGCTGCGTTCCTGGCCGGGAGTGATCGATGCGGGCGAGCCGGTAGCGGCTGTTCCGGCTCGTCTTGTGTCCGTGGACGGTCAAAGCATCGGGGACCGAACTTTGGATGAAGATGAGCGGCGCTTCTCACGGACCGAGTTTTCGCTGACGTGGGCCAGAGAAATGCCGCCTTACACGACATTGCTCCAAGGGAAATGGTGGAAAGGAACTCCGGATCAGCCTCAGATTTCTGTTGGTCAGTTCGCCGCGCGCGCCTTGCGCCTGCGACCGGGGGCGCTGCTTGTTTTTCAGGCGGGCGGCAAAGAAATCAGCGGCACGGTTGCCAACGTGCGCGAAACCGAATCGATCCGGCCGGGCTCCAACAACCAGTTCATCTTTAGCCCCGCGGCGCTCGAAGGGCTGCCCGTGACTTATGTCGGAAGCATCCGGGCGCGTGCCGACGCGCTGCCCTTGCTTCAAAAAAAGTTATTTGAAGAATTCCCCACCGTCACCTCGGTCAACATTACTGAAATTCTCGCCGTAATCCAACGTATGTTGGATCGCGTTTCGCTGGTGATCCAATTTGTGGCTGCCTTTGCCATTCTCACCGGAATTGTAGTGCTGGCATCCAGCGTGGCATCTACCCGGTACCGCCGTGTGCGGGAGGCTGTGCTGTTGAAAACTCTAGGAGCCAGACGCGCTCAGGTCGTTACGGTACAGGCAGTGGAATTTGCGACCATCGGACTGCTGGGAGGATTGGCTGGCTGCGTGTTTGCCAGCTGGCTTGCGTCCTTTCTTCTAGGCCGGCTGTTTAAAACAGACTATGAGTTTCGCTGGATGCCGCTGGTTATTACCGTGGTTGCCACTCCCCTGTTTACTATTTTGGCGGGCTGGTTGGCCAGTCGATCGATCCTCCGGCAGAAGCCGCTTGAAGTGCTGAGAGAAGAATAGGGATTTTCGAATGTCGAATTACGAATGTCGAATGACAAATGTCGATGAGAATGAAGAATTAAGAATGAAGAATTAAGAATGGAAATTCATTAGCTGTGAGGGGGACCTTACGGCGCTAGAAGCTGTCTTCGTAATTCGACATTCATCATTCGAAATTCGACATTCCTAATGCTTCATTCTTAATTCTTCATTCTCATCGACATTCGTCATTCATAACTCGTCATTCGAAATTCCTCATTCGAAGTTCGTCATTCTTCATTCTTCACTCTTAATTCTTCATTCTCTAAGCACCATTCCGACATCAGCAACGTGTACCCGGTCACCGTCCCTGTGCACCGAATGCTCTTGCCTACGAGCTTTTCCAATTCCGGATCGTGGAAAGGGTTTCCCCCCTCGCGCCGGAGTACATACTCGTCCGAACGAGTCTGGAGACAAACTGCCTCGCGCTCGCTTTTCGACCCCGTGCCGAAGGGCTTTTTGACGACCTGCCCGGCAAACTCCATCTGATCATTGTCTCATGATTGGATGACTCTAACGATCTCTGAGGCCCGAAGGGCCGTCATTGGGTAGGCCCGACCGTAACCCGGATTATTCGTGAATTAAAAGAACTAGCCACGGATTTACGCTGATTACACGGATAAGTTCGGGGCCTGGGGATGGGCGCGATGAACTGCTTCGCACGTCACACTGCAAGTCGGTGCCCATCCCCCGACCCCGATCTTATCCGCGTAAATCCGTGTAATCTGTGGCCCGTTCTTTCGGTTCACGAATTATGCGGGGTAAGGCCGGGAATAGAGAAATCCGTGTAATCCGTGGCCCGTTCTTTCGGTTCACGAATTATACGGGTTACGGCCGGGCCTACTCAAATGACGGCCCTTCGGGCCTCCAATTCCCCTGACCACCGGGCACTGGCCTTAGAGAATGCTACCGGCTGTGCAGCTCGCGTATGGAAACAATCTTTCCGCCTGCCTCCTTTGCGACCAGGGCAACAAGCTGAAGAATGGGCGCTCGTTTTTCCGCTTTCCTCGCGACTACGATGTGAAATGCCGTGGGAACAGGCATCTTGGTCATTTTCGCTAATTTTTCCCGTACCTGCTTGGGAGTGGATTTAGATCGAATGGAAAACGAAAGAAATCTCGGCCGTTTCAGCCGCGCCTTTCCCACCATCTTCTTCAACGTCGAATGAATCGGGCGGCTGGGCTTCATTCTGGCAGACCTGCGCGCCACAGGCTGGTTGTCGCTGATCCACAAACCTCTCGCCGCCAGTTGTCGCCGGCGATCGGCCCGGCCCGCGGCCTGGCGAGTGGCTTCTGGAGGAAGACCTTTGGTACTCTTTGACTTGATCGCCACCGACTGCGGCGCCGGCACGGGAACAGGGTGAATGGAGGGATCTCCGATGAGATTGAATTGCGCAATGGTTTTGATGTCCATTGGATCCAGTTCGGGCGCTGATTGAGCAAACTCCTGCCGCGCCTCCAAAACGGCTCTCCCCAACGAGGCTCCAGCGAGAACGTGTCTGAGGAAGAACTGGCAAATAAGGTCGGCTGAGCCGTTGCCGTCCGACGGCCCGTAAGCGATGGTCGTGCTGCCGAAAAATCCGTAAGCCTTGTTGGCCAGATAGGTATTGCACATTCCTGCCTGGTGCGTTTTCTTCAACAGGGACGGATCGTATAGTTCGGCTCCGTAGCAGCACTCGACGGCAGCCACCGTTCCTTCGATGATTTTGCCTTCAATATAGGAAGCGTCGTGCGACACGGGGTAATTTTTGCCACGCTGCCCGTAAAAATGAAAATCGGCAGGCGCTCCATGGCAATTGATGAAATGGCAATGGCGCGCCAGGAACAGTTTGTTCCACCTTGGACCCCTCGGTGGAGATAGTTGCAGATCGGCGCTGGCGCCGAAGACTTTTTGCAGGCTCATTTCTGTAGAACCCCTCCACTCGTAGGTGCTGATTGCAAGGCAGCCGGCGTAATCCCGTTGAGAAAACATTTTCCACCTGGTTGCCGTCTCCAGAATCCCCAACAGATAAGCGGGATCATTCCCTCCGGTCAGATCCGGCAGCCTCCCCACCACGCGCGTCGGGCCGATGAAATCCTGGGGCCGCTGGCTGTAAGGAGCTTCGCATGCATAGGGCAGGTCTCCATACGCGAGCGCGTCGAGATCCTCTCCGCCGTAGACTGGATTTTTCATGTCCTGATGCGGAATGACATCAGTGGCGCCAAGAAGAAGAAGGTAATCGGGGAGCAACGCCCGGAATAGCGCATCGATAGCCCGTTTGTTTTGTTTGGGGTCGGCCGCCTTAGTTACGACGGGCGCCTTCAGCTTCTTCATGACTGCGGCATCGTCCAGAGCGACCAGCCGTGTGCGCAACCCCCGTTTCTTGTCGGAAACTATCAGCTTTCTGACTGCCGCCTTGATCTTGTCGGCCCCGGACCCGTACTTCTGTCTCAAGGCCGATAGATTGGTGGCAATCACTTTGTCATCCATGGTTCTCCTTTAGCCGCCTCTGTTTCGGCGAAGAAGTTTCCGATTTTTTCACAATTTCTTACGCCCGCGGTTGATGTAGTGGTGTGAGATTTCCCCTTAAGGCTTCTTGCACTTGAAGAACAGCAAATAGCAAACTTCGGGATCCGAATCGACCACTGGATTTCTGACCATCTCCTTCTCATCGAAAATCCCGCTGCGGACGCTTTCACGCATGGGGCAGATGCCGCCGGATTCCTCAACGGCAAAGCCTGCCGCTGTGAGTTTGATTCTGAGTTCTTCGAAGCGATACTCTTTCTTATGCTCCGGATGGATGAATACTTTTGGACTTTGAATCCTAGTCATTCGCGCGTTGGGCGTATCCAGACAGAAGTAGCCTCCGGTTCTCAAAACTCGATAAGCTTCCCGAATAGTATGTTCGGCTTCCTGCTCCGTTATGTGCTCGATGCTCTCGCCGGAAAACACCAGGTCGATCGTATTGCTTTCGATCATGGACAAATCTGCCATACTGGAAAACACATACTCGACTGTGGTTCTCTCTGTCTTGACAGTTCTTTTTGCTTCGTACGTCGGCTTTTCGATGCGGCTATCCGGCGGAAGATCGACGATATACACTTTTTTTGAAGGATGGGGATACCCCATCGCGTATAGAGCTCCGTCTTCGCAGTCACGGGCGGCTCCGCCCAGATCCAAAATGTAATCGGCCGGCGGCAGGGATTGGATGAATTTCATTCTGGCGCTGTGGAGGGCTTCCAGCGGATTTCGTTCCAGCAGCCTCCTTTCCAACTCAGGAGAATCCAGAAAACGACGTACTATCTGCTGGCGCGGCACACCATCTTTTAAAGCCTTTACATGAGAGAAAAAGCCCTGTCTGTCCGGCGCGCGCCCCAAAATTATCTCGTAGCAAACGCGCACGAAGTCTTCGTCGCTAAGACTTTCCGTCACGGAAGAGGAGGAGCTCACAACCCGCGCCAGTGAAGACCAAAGTTTTCGTATCATTCTTCTCCTTTCAGTGAAGAAGCGAAAACTCCGAAATCGACCACCAGAAGTCGGGATCAAAGCCGCTGAGCTCAATCCTCAGGTTGCGGGTTGACATCTCAGGCCACAAGATCGTTGCTCCATTGGCGCCGGTCAGGTCTCCGCCATGCCTCTGCGACCCCCACTGAAATAGAGATCCCCACGATTGCGGCGGCTTGGTGTCAACCGTGATTGCGATCCTTGTATTCGCAATTTCGGACCAGTGCTCCCCGTCTGCAGAGGAAAATATCCGAGGTCCTCTGGGATAGTTCTTCATATCGGCGCCCACCAGGAGTCTGATGCCACTGGTCTTTATCTCATGCGGCAGGCCGATTTGAAAATACATCCCTGCAGCTTGAAGAGCTTCCGTAGACCACCTGGTCGCAAGATTGCCGTCCAGCGAGTAAGGAGCTTGATCCTCTCTGTTGGAAGCGGTGAGACGGACAGGTTGATTCCTCAGATCAATCATTTGGCCATCGAGCGCATTCTGGCCCGGAGCCAGCACGGTTACCCGGTGGCGGACCTTGAGGTTGTCCGCGGCCGCGATGTCAACCGTATATGTGCCGCTTCGCGGCGGTGAATTGAGCTTGAGGCCAACCCAGCGCTCGCCTTCAACCGCCAGCGGCAGCAGCAACAAGGTCTGCGTGTCAAACCGATACGCACCGTCTGTCCAGTTGGCGCGCACTTTAACCGCGCCGTCATGGCTCGGATTCCTCCAAATCTCCCCCAGAGATTTCAAGGTCAGACCGCTCTCCACCTCGGTGTCAGGCCAAAGATAATCAAGCTGCAAATCACCGACAGCAACACCACTTGCCTCCGGATTTACCTGAACGCTAAAAACTTGATCATCTCCAAATCGAGCCAGCTCCGCCATCTTCCCTTGCTGCGCAAGCTGGTCCCAGGGTTTCGGATCGAGCAAGTTGCGGTGCAACACAAGAGTGTCAACCCCGATGGCCTTCAAGTACGTCAGGGTCTGATTTGATACGGGGCGGTTCAACTCCGACAGAATCTCAAAGTAATAACCCGGCAAGTAGCCGCTGAAGCCGTTTACCATCGGCTTGAAATGATAAGCGCTGAAATAAACGTACAGGCATTCGCCATAGGGCAGATTTCCGGCGGGCAGCTCAAGCACGCCTCCTGTTCTGTCCGACTTTGCCAGCCAGTTATAAACCGGCGGGACTTCTGCGCCTACGGGAACATGCGCCATGGGAACAAGTTTCACGCGATACTCCAGGAACAGCCCGGCCAGGACCAGGAGCGAGATCCACTGTTTCTTTCCCATCGACTTGACAGCCAGTGCCGCAAATATCGCCACCGGGACCATTCCCAGCAACATCACTCTTGCCGGCACCCTCATCGCCGAGAATCCGGGAAGCAACTCATAGAGAATTCGATAAGGCAGCGGCGTGAACTTGATCTTTTCGAACCAAACCAGAGATGGCCCAAGCGACAAGACAATAGCGAAGACCAGTATTGAACCGTACGCGAGATACAGAAAACCATCATCTCTGCGGCGCCGCAGTAAGGCTGTCAGGACCAGCGCCATCGGCAGAAAACCAAAGAAGAGCCTTTTCTCCAAGTATCCCAGATTTGCATCGAACCGGCGGAAGCGTTCCCCATACAGCGCGTTCTCGGGAGGCACGCTAAGGAAACTTTTCCCAAGATCTGCAGAGAACGCCAGTATTTCGGGCAGGCCGCGCTCAAAGCCAAAACGATTCTTAATTACCAGGTAGGGATAGGTCAGCGGGAAGACAAGCACCGCAATCAGCAGAATTAGGATAATGTCTTTTCGCTGCGGCCGGATTTGTTCCCAGAGATGATACCCGCCGTAGTAAAGAAAGATAATCATCAAAAGAAAGTATCCTGCGTAAAACCCAGCCCAGATCTGCATTACGGCACACCCGGCCGTCATCGAAAGATCGCTCCACTTTCGGTTGCGCAGGTATCGATCTAAAAAGAGCAGCGCCAACGGAGCCCAATAGATGCTGAGAAGTTGAATGTGTCCGCTCTGCGAAAATCGCGTGGGGAAGAAAGCATAGATAAATCCAGCAACCATCGAAGGGCCGTAGCTGCGCGTCCAATAATAAGCCAGCGCAAACATGGCCACTCCGCTCAGCACAAACGAGAAAAACCAAACCACGTTGTAAGCGAACACGGGATTGGCGGTCAGGGCGTACGCGGGAGCAAACAGTACTTGGTCAGCCAATAAATGCTCTGACAAAGCCAACGTTTTCGAAGCGGGGAAAAAAATATTGGCGTCAAAGAAGGAGAGAATTTTGAAATGAGTAATCGCCCGGTAGACCCACATTTGCATCCAAACGCAGAGCAGCGGATCCCCCGGGTTGCTGGGAATGTTAGACCATGCCTGAAACGCCACCGGCCAGGTCATTACCAGTGAGGCCACGAAGAAAATAAGGAATACAGATGTGTAAATCCGCCAGTCGGCGTTTGCTGAGGAGGCAGAAGATGCGACCGGCGTTCGCGTGGAGGTCACCTCACCATTTCTCCGCCCGACAAAGCAAACGCGAAATCATCAAGATCGATCCTATGGAAAGTGACGTTCGAAGATAGCATCTCGGTTCAGGAAACAACATTGGCGATTCTACATCAGGAAGGCTAGCCGCGGATTAACGCAGATTAACGCGGATCTGTTCGGGAGCGGGAAAGCGGCGCTGAGGAAATATGGTGACAGGCTACTCATTTCGCTATTTCAAAAGTCGGAGGCATACGCCACCTTGATCAGTTATCATTTGTCCTGTCTTGAAATAGGGAAAAGAGTGGTCTGTCCCCACCCTCTCTCTCGCTCCCGAAGAATATCCGCGTTAATCCGCGTTAATCCGCGGCCAGCCTTCAACATTTGTGAATAATCCGGGTAATGGCTATATTTACGCCGTGCGAAAGCTGTGGCTGTTTCTGCTGGCCGCCGGCGTTCTGCTGCCGCGGATTTACCTGGTGCTGAAGTTTCGCTCGGCTCTGATTGAATCAGACGAAGCAATCGTGGGCTTGATGGCCCGGCATATCCTTAAGGGCGAGATCCCAACGTTCTACTGGGGTCAGCCGTACATGGGAACGCTGGAGCCGCTGGCCGTGGCCGCTCTCTTTCTTCTCTTTGGCGCAACTCCGGCACTCTTGAAGGTGACCTCTTTTCTGCTCTTCTGCGGCTTTCTGGTCTGCCATTACATTCTCGCCCGCGAAACGTTCAATGAGCGAGTTGCCATGATGGCAACGACTTTAGTGGGCGTCTCTCCTGCTTTCCTGACCAGCTGGAGTTTGAAGTCTCGAGGCGGCTACCTGGCGCTTCTCCTCCTGGGAACACTTGCGCTGTTACTGGCCAACAGAATTCTGATACGCGGTTATTCGCTTCGTCGCGCGGTCCTGCTCGGCATTGTCCTGGGGCTCGCCTGGTGGACCCATTTTCTTGCAATCGTCTATATCGTCCCCATCCTGTTGATCATTCTTCTGAAGTATAGGACTCAGTTTTTCGCCCGGACCACAGCGCTCGCGACAGCTTTTCTGCTCGGTGGCTTGCCTTTTTGGATCTATAACTTTTCACATTCTATGGCATCGCTGCAGTTCGCGGGGCGCAGGCAGACGGATTTTATTTCAGACATGCGCAACTTCTTTGGAACCGCGGTGCCTATCTTCCTCGGAGGCCGCGCCAACTGGAGCCGCACGGATCTATTTCCAGCCAGCGGCCCGTTTGTATTGTTGGTTTTTGCTATCTGCATCGGAACGCTAGTGTGGAAGCGGATTGCTCGAGTCCGATCGGCTGACAGACGGCCCTCAGGCCGTCTCTCCGAAATGCCAATGGTTTCAAATCCAAGCGGCCAGGACTTGTTGCTGGTTTTTGTTCTCTGTTTCCTGCCGCTCTTCTCGGCCAGCGGCTTTGCGTGGTTCGTCACCGAACCGCGCTATCTGATCCCGCTTTATTCAGCGATCTACATTCTAATTCTAGGCGCCTTCACCAAGCGGGCGGTGCAGATAGGGCTGTTGGCCATTCTCCTCAGCCTGAACCTCAGCGCGACTTTCCTGATCAAGCACGAGGAATTTACCGGATACACAAACGTCGAGTCCAACAGCGAGTTGCTTGACTTCCTGCACCGGCATCAAATCACTCGCGCCTATGCTCCTTACTGGACCGCCTACCGGCTTACTTTTGAAAGCGATGAACAAATAATCTGCACCCCGCCCGACAATGACGTCGTACGTTACATTCCTTATTTAAATATGGTCAAGGCGGCGCCAGATGCGGCTTTCATCCGTCTGAGCGCGCCCAGATATCAAAGTATGCAGGTGGAACTCAAACCACCCAAGGAATTCCTGTCGGCGAACGTTGCAAGCTACCAGGTCTTCTATCCTCGGTCGAATGAGAAATAACCCGCGTTAAAGCCCGCCACAGGCGGGGTACCACGGCATTGTGTGCGGCCACAGAGCCGCGGCGATCCTTTGTGGAGGACACGATGTGGGTAAGCAGTCGGGTTAAAGTTTGTGCCATTCAGCAAGCCCTCCTTCTCAACTACACAAGGAATTTACGAAGAAAAAATGAAGGAGAAATGAAGGAGGAAATCGGACCGCTTGCGCGGTCCGATTCCGTGCGGGGAATCGCTGACCGGGGGTGCCTGGCGCTGCGCGCCTGGGCACCCCCGGCTACTGTTATTTGTCCGCTTCGCGGACAGCGCGCCGCGAAGCGGCGCCATTGGAGAGACGCCCCGTGGGGCGTCTCCTGCACGATGAAAGATTGCGCGGGAGACGGCCCACCGGCCGTCTCTCCAAAATCTCCAAACCCGAGGGCGCGTGCCCCGACACGCAGGGCGGGCGTGGTGAGGATTTGGGCGCTCACAAATGTAAAAATTCAAGGGCGCGCCTTCGGCGGGCTTAAGGCCACTCTAGCGCCCCGATCACGGGCTGAGTCATCTAAACACTGAGGCATACTCTTCTACAAACTCGCCTGAGTCCCGGCGAATCTTTTCTGGTATAAGATTGATCCAATGCCGGAAATAGACTTGAACCAGATCATGGCCGAAATCCGCGCGCGCGCGGCGCAGCGCCGCCGGGAAAGACCGGAGATTGAAGCCGAGATCCAGCGCTTGCGGAGCTATGCGCCACCTGCGATTTACACCCGCTTTTATGATCTTGAGTACAATCTGCATCTGGCAAATCTCAATCACAATCCGGCTCTGCCGCCCGATACCCGTTTCCACTTTTTCAAGAAAGCTATTCTTCGTCTGATCCACCCCTATACCCGCGCGCAGGTTGAATTCAACGCTTCGCTGGTTCGGGCGGTAAACAAGGCTTGGGAGATCATCCAAGAGCAGGATGCCACCATGCGGGCAGCAAACGAGCAACTCCAGACGCGGTACAGCGCTCTGGAGGCGCGCCAGAATGACTTGGTGGAGTTCGTTCGTACCTTCAACCAGTTCCTGTTAGAGGATAAACGAAAGGAAGCAGTCAGGAAACTCACCGAGATTTACGAAAACTCGGCGGATACTGAAGTCCGTTTGCTCGCCGAGCAGAATCGACGCATTTTGGAAATCGGCTCGCTGCCGGCAGGATTTGATTACCTGATGTTTGAGGACCGCTTTCGAGGCCCGGAAGCCGAGATCCGGGAACGTCAGAGAAAGTACTTGCGGTACTTCGAGCACAGCGAGCCGATCTTGGACATCGCCTGCGGGCGGGGAGAGTTCCTGGAGTTGCTTCGTGAAACGGGAATCGATGCTTCTGGAGTGGAGTCCGATCCTCGAATGAGCGCCTGCTGTCACGAGAAGGGTCTGAAGGTAGCCGGCGCGGATCTCTTCGATCATTTGGAGTCTCACCAGGACGAAAGCCTAGGGGGGATTTTCGGGGCGCAATTCATCGAGCATCTCAACTATGGCGCGGTGTCGCGGCTGCTGGCTCTGGCTTCGAGGAAGTTGCATACCGGTGGTGTCCTGGTGTTGGAGACGGTCAACCCGGCTTCGCTCTTTGTCTTCGCTCACAGCCTGTACCTGGACCCCACTCACGTCCGGCCTTACCATCCGCTCTGCCTGGAATTCCTGTGCCGAAATCTTGGCTTTGCGCGCACGGAAGTGGTCTATGGATCTCCGGTAGATGAAGCGCGCAAGCTTCGGCCTTTGTCTGGCGGAAGTGAAGAGTTCAACCGCGCTCTCCAGTACGTCAACGATCTCCTCTACGGGCCTCAGGATTACGCGGTCATTGCTTATAAATGACTCCTACGGCTAGCCAATCCGCAATCCACAATCCGCAATCCGCAATCGGGGAGCGACCTAAGGTTGCCTTCATCATTCACCGCTACACGGCCGATCCCGGTGGAGGCCTAGAACGAATATGCCAGCTGGCGGCACAGCAGATGAAGAAATACTGGCGCGTGGAGATCCTCACCACCTGCGCCACAGACTTTACCACTTGGAAAAATGAACTGCCTGCAGGTGCAGGGGAAGTGAACGGTTTAACGGTACATCGCTTTGCGGTTGATCAGGAGCGAGATCCGGAGGCTTTTCGGCAGCTTTGCGATCATGTGCTTTCCGGACCAACGAGCCCGGAAAAACAGGAAGAATGGATGCGTGCCCAGGGGCCTTATTCGACGGCTTTGTTCGACTTCATTCGGGACAGTAAACGGAATTACGAGCTGTTTGTTTTCTTCGGCTACCTTTACGCCACAACCTATTTCGGAATTCCGTTGGTTAAGGAACGAGCGGTGCTGGTGCCGGCGGCCCACGACGAACCGATGCTTCGACTGCCGATTTACGGGTCCGTTTTTGCCGCGGCTCGTTACGTGCTCTGGCTAACAATGGAAGAGCGCCGCTTGGTGCAAAGGATTTGCGGACTTGAACTGCCAGGAGAGATTTGCGGCTCTGGCCCCGGGACACTGCCGGTAGAACGCCTGGACACTATCGATCTTAAGCGGCCTTATCTTATTTACGTCGGGCGCATCGATCATCCCAAAGGGTGTGGCGAGTTGCTGTTGTTTTTTTCTCACTCCTCCCAGCTACCGGACCTGCATCTGTACCTGGTAGGGGAGCCAATGATGGACATACCCCGGGACGCTAGGATTCATGCTCTGGGAAGATTGAAGGAGGGAAACAAGAATTGGCTGCTGAGCCAGGCCGTGGCGCTGGTAATGCCCTCTCCTTACGAAAGTCTGTCGCTGGTTCTTCTGGAGAGCTGGCGCTTCGGCGTGCCGGTTTTGGTGAATGGCCGCTGCCAGGTTCTCAAGGGCCAGTGCGCTCGCAGCGGCGGAGGCATAGCTTACACCGATCACAGAAGCTTTATTGGCGGTGCAAAGGCTCTGGTCGAATCGCCCGGCTATCGAGCAACTCTCGGCATCCGTGGCCTTCGCTATGTCGAGAAAACCTATTCTTGGCCAGAGATCGAGCACAGTTATCTGCGAGCCTTTCAAACGGCAGCCCGTTAATTCGCAGATTTATTCATGACGAACTGTGTTCCAATAGCCAACCGACGGAGGTGCCCATCCAGGTGTGTAGCCCGCCGCAGGCGGGCGGCGGAGTTTGGACATTTTCGCTGAAAAAGCGGGGTCGCGCCAGGGGCAGGGATTGAACTTCGTCCCGGAGGGACGATTCGATAATAGCCCAGCGATTTATCGCTGGGAATGGGGTGAGCCAAAGAATAGGAGTCCCGTGGGGACGACTGAATCCTAGCTGGCAATCCAAATCAGCTTCCTAAACCCAGCGATGAATCGCTGGGCTGTTATCGGCTGTCCCTCCGGGACAGCTAGCCCGCCGCAGGCGGGCGGTCAGCGTGTGGCCCAGGGCGGAGCGCAGCGGAGCCCTGGGAAGGAGAGATTCTTTAAATATTTGAAAGCCCGTCCCGCAACGCGGGACCGGCAACAGGAGATTCTCAAAAATCTCCAACGCTGGTCAAGATCCATGTTAATTCCCGTTCATTCGCCTCAATTCGCGGCAGAGTAGTAACATCAGACCGTGGGCCGGAACATCTTCTTTTCTTAACAGGATTTTTAACCGATGACCGATGACTGATGACTGACGACGTTTTTGGTTCTGCCTCAGCCGCGCTGCGCCTGCCTAAGCTGGCTTTCGTCATCCCCTGGTATGGCCCTGAGATTCCCGGCGGAGCGGAGAATCTTTGCAGGGAGTGGGCCGAGCATCTGGCGGAAGCCGGGTTCGAGGTAGAAGTACTGACCACGACAATCAAAGAATTTCAAAGCAACTGGAACGAGTCTTATCACAAGCCCGGAGAATACCCGGAAAATGGAGTTCTGGTTCGGCGTTTCCCGCTTCGACGCGGAGATCACAGCGCCTTTAACTACATCAATGACAAACTTCTGCGCGGAATCCCGATCACACCGGACGAAGAATCGAAATTTCTAACCGAAGGCCCAAACAGCGAAAGTTTGATTGATTTCATCGAGGCGCACCGTTCCGAATACCTTTTCTTTTTCATTCCCTATCTCTTTGGCACCACTTACTGGGGCACGCGGGCTGCGGGCCGGCGATCAGTTCTGATCCCCTGTCTGCACGACGAATCCTACGCTCGCATGGCAGCGATGCGAGAGATGTTTGTCTCGGCCGGCGGCGTGATCTTCAATTCACATCCGGAACAATCGCTTGCTGAGCGACTATACGGCCTCAAGGAGACAAAGAAACTTGTCTTGGGCATGGGTCTCGATACGAAAGCCGCCGGCAACGCCGAGGCTTTCCGAAACAAATTTGGCCAGAAGCATCCATTTATCCTTTATGTCGGGCGCAAGGACCGCACCAAGAACACGGACCTCTTGCTGGAATACTTTGCTCAATACAAGCGCGATCATCCCGATTCGCCGCTGCAATTGCTTCTGGTGGGAAAAGGCGATCTTCGGATTGCGGATTGTGGATTTCGGATTGCGGATTTCTCGACTTCGGATTCTGGATTGCGGATTGCGGATTCCATGGTCAGAGACATTGCACAATCCGAAAGCCTAGGCTCCGAAATTGGAAAGGATTCAATTCTAGAAACGAAATTAGACGAACAAACAAGGGGAACGCTGAAGCCTGAAACGGCAAATCCGCCAATCTGCAATCCGAAATCCGAAATCCGCAATCGAGAGGTTCACGATCTCGGTTTTCTCAAATCCCAAGACAAATACAATGCCTATGCGGCGGCAACTGTGCTTTGCAATCCTTCCACTAACGAGAGTTTTTCCATCGTTCTGATGGAGTCCTGGCTGTGTGGCACGCCGGTCCTGGTCAATAGCGCCTGTGCTGTCACGCGCGACTATGTAGAGCGGAGCCAGGGCGGGCTGCACTTTACAGACTATTACGACTTTGAGGCCTGTCTTGAATGCCTGTTGCAAGAATCGGATCTCAGAAAGGCTTTCGCGACAGCCGGCGCGGAATTCGTGCGGGCTAATTTTTCCTGGGAGACTTTGATTGCACGGTTCAGCGAGTGGCTCAAAGACTTTGTTTAATGGTATTAATGGGCAAGAATGTTGAACTTTTGTGTATCGTTTTTGCGGTCGTCCGAGAGACCGGCGCAGGCGGCCGCTAGAGTGTGGCCCAGGGCGAAGCGCAGCGGAGCCCTGGGATGGCGAAATACTATTAAAAGCACTAGCCCGTCCCGCATAGCGGGACGGGCGACAGATGGTTGAAGATTTGCGAAAATATTTCTGCCGCCCGTCCCGCCGGGCGGGACGGGCTCTTAATGTTTAAAAAATCTCAGATTCCCAGGGCTCCGCTGCGCTCCGCCCTGGGCCACACCTGAGCGCCCGCCTGCGGCGGGCTGGATTGGGCGACAATGACCAATGACGCTTTTGATATCTCCCTAGGGCCGGCCTCGTGTTCCCAGTGTCCCCCGTGGTTAAATCCGTCGCTGAAATTCGTGAAATTCGTGGCTCTATTTTTGTGAAATTCGTGAAGATCGTGGCCGTGAATTTCGTGAAATTCGTGGCTCAAGCTCGTGTCTAAATCGATCGCTCAGTTCTGTGCCGGCTTTGCTCCCGGCGACGCCATCAGCACCGAAGCCCTCAACATTCGCAGGGTGATGCGCCAGTGCGGCTATCGATCCGAAATCTACTCCTGGCCGGATTTTATCCACCCGGAGTCGCGCGGCTGGTGCAAACCAGTATCTAAATTTAGCCCCTCGTCAACCGACCTTTTGATTTACCACTTCTCGATCAGCAGCCCAATGACCCGCCACGCACTGGACTTTTCGGGCAGGAAGATCATGATCTACCACAACATCACTCCCGGTCACTATTTCCGAAGATATGATCCAAAGGTTGCCGACCAACTGGACGATGGCCGAAAGGAATTGCAAAGCCTGTCCGAAACATTCGATCTGGCGCTGGCCGACTCTGAATTCAATCGCAAGGAACTCGAATCCCTAAACTATCGGAACACCGCAGTTCTCCCCATTCTTTTTGACCCTTCCCAACTGAGCCAAAATTTGGACTCATCCGCAACAGAATCCGCGTCCATCCGCGTGAATCCGCGGCCCCAATCCGCATTCCGCATTCCGCATTCGGCAATCGTCAGCCCTGATCCCGAGCTAACGACCAGATTCTTCGTAGGCCGCCTCGCCCCAAATAAAAAGGCCGAAGACCTGGTAACGATCTTCGGCCTGTATCAGAAATTCATCAATCCCCGAAGCCGGCTCTTCTGGATCGGCTCCTGGGGCTCGCTCAGCCTTTACTACACGGAGCTACGAGCTATGGTGCGTGATCTCAAGCTGAGAGACGTCTGCTTTACCGGCTATGTTCCTCAAAGCGCGCTGGTTGACTGTTACCGCCACTCCGATGTTTTGGTAAGCACCAGCGAGCACGAAGGCTTCTGCGTCCCTATCCTGGAAAGCTTCTACTACGGCAAGCCGGTCATTGCCTACGCTGCCGGCGCTGTTCCGGAGACAGTAGGCGAGGCGGGAATTCTTTTTTCGGAAAAGGACTGGATGTGCTTTGCCGAGGCGATCCACCGAGTCGTTTGCGATCCCGAGTTGAGAGGCCACCTAGTGGCAGCCGGACAAACCCGACTGGAACACCAGTTCAGCTTCTCCCGAGTCTCCCAGTTGCTGAAATCCTATATTACCCCCTTGCTCTGACCGTCTTATTCACCGCATAGACAAAACAAGGACGCGGCATTATTCATTGTGAACTCGGTTCCGGCAACACGTTGTCGTTTCTTGCGCCATGTCCTTGGTGTCCTTTGTGGTTAAATTTTTTTGCACCACTACGGACACAAAGGACACGGCGGTCATCGGGGTTTAAAAACCGCCTGCAGAGAGAGTCGAAAGCCCTCCAACAGCGGCGAAGTGAGCCAGTCTTCGGCTACGAACGTCTGAGCTGTTCGAAGATCGCCTTCCCGACGAACTAACACTTCAATGGTCTTGGCGTCGGGATCGACTAGCCAATATTCGCGCACACCATGCAGAGCGTACAATTTTCGCTTCAATTCGCGGTCCTTCTCTGAGCTGCTTGGAGAGAGAATTTCAATCACCAGATCGGGCGCACCCTGAATGTAGTTTTCCTTGATGATGCCCAGCCGATCGGAGGCAATAAAAAAGATGTCCGGCTGCACTACATCCTGGCGCGAAAAGTAGACGTCGCACGGAGCGTAAAACACTTCTCCCAAACCCCTTTCCTGGACAAATCCTCTCAATACCCATTCGATGCGACCAGAGACAGTTTGGTGATAGGGACGAGGCGCAGGGACCAAATGCAGGTCTCCATCAATGAGCTCATACTGCTTCTCTTCGGGCAGCAAAAGGTAGTCTTGGTAGGTGAATTTGATTTCAGATCTGGAAAGCTTCATGTGATGAGATTATAGCCTCTGGACCATTTCGAGAGCAATGTCTGTGCAGAAACCATCCATGTTATCGAACAAGTTGATCGCTCGTCTCTCTAGTTTGCTTGGTGTCCTTTGTGGTGAAGCTTTAAACCGATGAAATGACTGATGACCGATGACCGCGGCGCCCCAGAAATCCGCGCAATCCCGCGTTCATCCGCGGCCCCACAGTTTTGCGTCTTCGCGTCTTTGCGTTCCCTCTCTCAAAAGCGAACCATCACCCCCAATTCCCGATAATCCGGCGGCCCATATTTTGCGGGAGTCCAGGTTCGACTGCTCTTAATTCCCAGAACAAATCGGACGGGCAGTTGTTGAGTTTGCATCTCAACCGCGTGCCATGCGTCGTCTCTCAAATCGAGTTCTTGCAGTACATGATCGTCAGCGCAGATCGTTACCTTGACAGCTCTTTGCGGCAGATCCGGATTTGCCGCCCGAACGAAGAGCACCTTCAACTGATCACGGTCCATAAGCTTCAGCGCCAATCCCCGCGTCCAACGATATGCCTGTTTCCCCTCGCCTTCCGTCGTATAAAAGCCCCACTCAAAATTCGATGGAAGTTGATTCCATATCGATTTCACATGCAGGACGTACAACACCATAAGAACTCCCAATAACGAAATCCAGAGCATTCTCCGCCGTCTGAAGGCTTTCCGGGGTCTTCGCTCCTTTGCACTGTCTTCTTCCGGCTCTGCCGCCGCATCTCCCTGACACCCGACACCCGACGCCTGACACCCGACACCCGAAACCTGACACCCGTCAGCCGACACCCGAGACCCGTTGTCCACTATCAACGCCGCCATGGCACACGACATAAAAAAAATGCTTTGTACCAACAGCGGATGTCCAGTGAGACTCATTACTAGCAGGCCGATAATCGCCATTCCGGCGGCGCTATTCTTGCTTCTTCCGCGAAAATCCCATCGGCGGACCAATAACCAGAGCAAAAAGCCAACGAATAACGCGAAACCCACTATGCCTGTTTCCGCCGCGACCTGAAGAAAATAATTGTGTGCATTTTCACGTTTGTACGCGGACCCGGGCTCAAGTTGCTGAATCTGTGCTCGGGAGAAGTATATTTCAGACATTTGGTAATACCGACCTATCCCGACTCCAAATACTGGAGTTTCCATGAACATTTCCCAGCCTGCCGCCCAGAAGATGGCTCGTTGCTGGCGTAGGTATTGAAAAGCCTTTCCTGGGATGAGCGATCGAATTCGCTGCCCCAGGTTTTCTGCGACAGCAATAGGATCCGAAGGGGGATAAACTAAAGCTAACGTAGGTAAAAGGAAATAGAGGAAAAGGAACACCGCCAGCAGCTTTAACCAATTGCGCCGGGAAAAGGAGAGCATGAAGATTTCTGCAAGACTGTTCCTGGAAAAAATGACCACGGCGAGCCCGACAACTGCCAGCCAACCAAAGAACCCACTGAGGGACCCCGACGCGAACACAAAAAATGAGAACAAGGCGAAACAGAGGTAGGCTGCACCCTTGAGTATCCTGCTTTGGCTCTTCCAGACGTAGGCCAACAGCCCCACTTGGAGCACCCAGAAGGCCGCGTAAGTGTTGCGTTCTTCGAAGACGAAAGAGTAATTGATTGCGTTCTTTTTATTATGGAGTATGTCGTACATTGAAAGTCCAGCCGTAACCAGACTGCTTGCCAGTAATCCCCAGTAAGGCCAATCCAACCCGTTGTTAAGCGTCCATAGTTTGTACCAGGACATACCTTCAGTCCGTTTCAATCCTCGATCTGGTATCGAAGTGGCGCCGGCGCGGGATAAGAGGTTAGCCGGAGGTGCCATGGCATGGCGCCTAATGGCAAAAAAAAAGAGTGCTCCCAATATCCAAATCCAGCCTCTGTAGACGAATGCAAGGGGACTGAGCTGGTCTCCATGGTAAAGGTGAAGCCAGCTAATCTTGATCATGTCCGGTAACCACCAACCAAAGAGAGATGCAAACCGAAAGAACGGGGTGACAGAGAAAAAGACAAGAATGCCGACGACGCTAATAACCTTGCGTCGTTCGTTGAGATTCAGACGACGATGCATCCAATACCGGCCAGCAGCGCCGAGCAATGCAAATGCCAGAAACAAATCAACGCCCGAGAAGTACGCGGGCGCATTATTTGCTGCAAAGACAATCAATGGAACCGCGGCAAGGAAAATCCAAAAACCAAATCCCGGCGAAAAGAAGGATACCAGGCAGAGAGCACCTGCTACAGCCCACTCCCATGCGCCGACAAAACCGCAAAAGTAAAATAATCCAATAATGTAAATTATGAGAAAAACTATGGGCACTAGCACGCTACGATCGTACGGCCGGGACTCCAGTTTGTCCTTTTACAGATTTTGCACCTCTGCGCCTCAGCGTCTTTGCGTTAAGCTGTCTTCCGCAACCCCGCCATTCTATCGTAGGCTGTAAACCCAATCGTTTCCAAGTCGGGTTTCCGGCAAGGGACAAGAGCTGAGTTTGGCACGACGCTCGGGAGGATAGTGATCGGTGTGAATGACAACGTAATTGATTCCCTGTTGCTTCATGAAGCGAACCGCTTCATCGGACGGAAATCGACCATACATTTCAAAATCTGCGACGTAGTTTGGTGGTAAGAACCGGGTATAGCCATTGGCTAGGTTCATCCAGTGCTGCGTAGAGTACAATGTGTAAAGGCCTTCCAGAGACCACTCCGAGGTGCCGTTATAATCTGGAAGTTCTACAACCACTTTTCGATCTCGCTGCTTCGGCCTTCTAAAGAAAACAGGACCCGACTGCGGGATATTATGCTGCCATAGCCAGAGATCCACGGCACGGGGCTGGAAGTGAGGGGCAGCGGACGCTTTCCATCCCAAATGGACCGGTAGATATTCAATTACAATCCCAAGACATACAGGCAAGATCCACCAGCCGCGCAAGCTTATGCTTGCCGGTTGTCGCCGATTGGCGGGAGGAATACGGGAACAAGCCATCGCCGCCAGAACTGAAAAACAAAAGGTGACGACAATGGCAAGACGCGCGCCGGCTCGCAATTGCACCAGAGGTGGGAAAAGCTTGTAAACGTAATACCCTGGGAATGTCACGCCGGGGAAATCCAGGCTTTCCGGACCAAGAGAAAGCACAAAAGCGACCACCGCCAGTGAAGCGTACGTCCAGGCCCATGAGGTTCTACGCCACAGCACAAGGCCGGCCAGGGCGAGCACCAATGGAATATAGCCGATAAATGTC
Source organism: Acidobacteriota bacterium (assembly GCA_036505615.1). Lineage (GTDB taxonomy): Bacteria > Acidobacteriota > UBA6911 > JACQSX01 > JACQSX01 > DASXTB01. The sequence goes on along the minus strand of DASXTB010000253.1, from coordinate 2,748 downwards.
GATCGCTCTTCCCAGATCCAACGTTTTGTGTTCTGAAAATGCCAGCCCAGTAGGGTATTCAGAGGAGGTTGAAAATAGGAACCCAGGTCCGCCGCAAACGCCTTGTTTTGGCTGTAATCAGAAGGTTTCGGCAATCTACTATAGGGCCTTATGAAGGGAAAGATCAGCAGGGCCGTGATGATCAGGCAGACGGCAAACTGTGCGAACAACGTCAGATTCCATCGATTCTGCACAAAGTCGCTCACCATGACCCATGTGATTATCAGAATGACGAATGCAGCGTTATACCAATTGCCTAAAAGCTGTAGCAGGAGAAGTCCAATCCAGACGAGAGCAGTTGGCCACCGGAAGCGTTCTCGAAGCCGATGGAACAGCAAAACAATGAAAGGGAACCACTGATTTGAAATCAGGGTGAGGTGGCCAAAGTGGTGCGCCCGAAAAAAACAAAAACCAAAGATCAGACCGCCAATGAAAGCGGCGGCTTTTGAGTCAGTGTAATAAAGGCAGAGGAAGTACATCCCCACGGCAGAGGCGAAGTACGACAGCAAAAACAACAGATTGTAAGGCAGAATCGGATTGTCGGAAAACCAGAACCAGGGGTGCACCAGAACCGCGACGCCAACAGCATGATCGCTTAGCGCCAAAGTACCGGCAGAGGGGTAAAGTATATTCGCCGCAAACAGATTTTGCGGTTGCGTCAACAGCGCATGATTTACCCAACTGATCGCCCACATCACATACCCGGGATCACCATCAAACACAACGCTCCCGCGCAAGTTCCCAATAGACACGAAAGGTGAAGTCATGAACACGGTGAGCCCGGCATAAACAGTGACTACCAATCCATGACGCCCGAGAAATCCGCGCACATCTGCGTTTATCCGTGGCCAGTGCATTTGCGCTTTTGCCTTTTCACAGGGTAGACACCAGACTCGCCCTCACCAACTCTGCGTCGTTGCATCTTCGCGTCTTTGCGTTAAGTCTTGAATTTCAGTTCAGGCTTTGTGGCGGTCGTTGGGATGTACTATAGTATAGTAAGAAATCGTCGACGCAGTCTTCCTCAATCACCAGCAAATTGGCGGCAGGAAAGGATACTGACCTTGCAGACATTGCGCTTCGTTGGCTTCGTCTTTGGTGCAACGAGCCTGTTGTTCCTGTACATAGTACGCTTTCGCCTTAGAAGGTTGCGGAACTTCGATTGGCTCGCCGGCAGCGTGGTGGGTTTTGGCTTGATGCTGCTCAGCGTCTTTCCCGATGCGTTTAACTTGGCGCTGGCCTTTTTCTCGTTCGAGAAAGGGGGAGGGGGACGACTCATCGGATTGTTAATTTTTTTCAACCTCTTGCTTTTCGCACTGGTCTTCGCTGCGCTTACTCGAAGTAACCAGATGGAAGACGTGATCAACAAGTTGGTGCGCGAGCTCGCAAAACAGAATTTGACGTCTATGCACGATGAGCTTCGCCCTGTGCCCATCTATATTGTGATACCTGCTTACAACGAAGCAGAAAACATAGCCCCAGTGCTGGAACGCGTGCCAAATGAGGTCTTCGGGCTGGAGACTAAAGTTCTCGTGGTTGTCGATGGGGCAACCGACCATACCCACCTAATCGTAAACCGGCTAAATCACCTGGCAATTTTACATATTATCAAGTGTGGCGGCGGGGCAGCGCTCAAGGCGGGTTACGAAGTGGCTCTAGAGCAAGGCGCAGATATCGTCGTTACGCTGGATGCTGACGGGCAGCACTTACCCGAAGAAGTCCCGATTCTTGTGAAGCCCATCGTGGATGGCAAAGCGGACCTCGTTAACGGGTCGAGAATACTCGGCTACTATCAGAAAGATAATTACTTACGCGCCGCAGGTGTCGTACTTTTCAACTGGCTGGTAAGCATTCTGATCATGAAACGGATTACGGATTGCTCTAACTCCTTCCGGGCTATTCGGGCAAGCGAACTTAAAAAATTGGTATTGCGAGAGTCCCAGTTTCATACGTCAGAGTTGCTTCTTGAAGCCGCAAAGAAGGGGCTACGAATAACAGAGGTGCCCATTACTGTCCGTGCGCGATCGGGCGGCGGAACGAAGAAGCCCGCCTCTCACAAGTATGCTTGGGGCTTCGCCAAAGCTGTCATTCGGACCTGGCTGCGCTAACGTTTTGTTTACAAATTTCCTACTGAGGGATTTGACGCTAAAGTATATGGCATCCCCTCTCGATCATGCCGGTTTTCTGGTCGGCTCGGTAAATTTGCGTGCTCGATATGGCAAGATCAGCAGATGCTAAATGCCCTGACCGTTGATTTTGAAGACTGGTACCACGGTCTCACAAGTACCGCGCTGCGACCGGAATGCTGGCCTAAAATGGAGTCCCGCATTGACATTGCCAGCTCCAACCTGCTGAAACTGCTCAGACAGTTTGATGTTCGCGCCACGTTCTTTGTGCTAGGAGTCGTCGCCGAGGAACATCCTGATTTGATTCGTACAATTTATTCAGACGGTCATGAAATAGGCGTGCATGGATATTCCCACAGGTTTGTTCGGCAGCTAACGCCGGCACAGTTTCGGGAGGAACTGGATCGAACTCTTCAAGCCTTAAGGCGAGCACTCGGCACTCAAATCGATATTGCGGGACATCGTGCTCCATACTTCTCCATGCCGGCAAGCGAGGACTGGCCATATCAGACCCTCGCCGAAGCAGGATTCAGGTATGACTCAAGTATTTTTCCGATTCGCGGTCTGCTATATGGTGAGGCGGCAG
>DASXTB010000252.1:0-7005 GCA_036505615.1 Acidobacteriota bacterium | reverse complement strand
AATGGTCAAACCTTGGGTGGCCCACTTTGCGGCAGTGGTTGTAGCGAGCTCATGCCGCCGGAATGGACTGGGGCAATACAGATTTGGATGATTAAAAGTTGACCTATTTGTGAACTTCGTCTGCGCCAAGGGGGAACCTAGCGCCACCGCACCTCTGCCGACTTTGCCTGTCTTGCGCCTGCTGATCTGATAGACTTCGCCGCGTGCGAGTAGCAGCTTTAAGAATAAATCATTTCTTGATTTGTCTTGGCAGCACCGGCAGCGTCCTTTCCTTGGCTTGTCTCCCGCTGCTTGCTCAACTTCCCGAAAAGGCCGATCAAGTTGTTGACTACCGAATTCAGGTCCGGCTCGATCCGCAAAAGAAACAATTGGAGGGTCATGAGAAACTGATCTGGCGCAATCCCTCGTCAGATTCAGTCAACGATCTCTGGTTTCACCTTTATCTGAATGCTTTCAAGAACACCAAAAGCACCTTCTATCGGGAATCCGGCGGCAGATTGCGCGGCGACGTCATGGGCGAAGACAAGTGGGGATGGAACGATGTTACTTCGCTCAAGCTGGCAGACGGAACCGACTTGACTAAATCCATCTCCTTCCAACACCCGGATGATGACAACGCCGACGATCAAACCGTTTTTAAGGTCCGTCTCCCTAAACCGGTGGCGCCGGGTCAAACTGTAGAGCTGTCCATTGACTTTACGGCGCAGCTTCCGCAAGTCTTCGCGCGCAGTGGTTATCGAGGCGATTTTTACCTGGTGGGCCAATGGTTCCCCAAACTGGGTGTCTATGAATCGGCAGGCATGCGGGGGCGCAAACAGGGAGGGTGGAACTGCCATCAATACCACGCCACTTCGGAGTTTTACGCAGACTATGGCCATTACTGGGTAGAAATAACCGTCCCCTCGAATTTTGTGGTGGGAGCGACAGGCCGGCTGCGTTCCCGTCGGGAAAATAAGAAGGGCGCAATTTATCTTTACGAGCAGGAAAACGTCCACGATTTCGCCTGGACGGCCGACCCGAGATTCATAGAAGTTGAACGTCCCTTTTCGGCCGACCGAGATGTCAGCCCCGAAGAGTACCGTGCAGTCGCGCAGCTTCTTGGCAGGGAAGAGAAGCAAGTTCGTCTGTCCGACGTCACGGTTCGGCTCCTGATGCAGCCGGGACACCTCTCCCAGGCGGACCGTTACGCTCACGGGGCACAGCTTGCCCTGAAATGGTTTGGACTCTGGTACGGTCGCTACCCGTACTCTACGCTGACGGTTGTCGATCCGGCGCCTGGAGCTTCGGGCGCGGGAGGGATGGAATATCCGACCTTCATCACAGCCGGAACGTCTTTTCTGCTTTCGTACTGGCCATTCAACAAGACGCGCTCTCCTGAATTTGTAACTGTTCACGAGGCAGGGCACCAGTGGTGGTACGGGCTGATAGGCAATAACGAGTTCGAAGAAGCGTGGCTGGACGAGGGTTTCAACAGCTACTCAACAGGCAAGATCATGGAAAGAAATTTCGAGACGCTGATCGATTTTCTGGGCCTGCGGCTGGGCGAAATCGAGTTCGTCCGAGCGCAGAACGGCCCCTTCATGAAGTTTGATACCATTAGGAAAAATTCCTGGAGCTATCTGGGCAGCGGCAACTACGCCTTCTACTCCTATACCAAACCGGAACTGGCGCTGCGAACACTGGAGAATCATTTGGGTGAACAAACTATGGCGCGCATCATGCGCACTTATCATGAGCGCTGGCGTTATCGCCACCCCTCGACCGACGATTTCATCCAGGTAGCCAACGAAATTTCAGGCCAGAACCTGAACTGGTTCTTTGACCAGGTAGTAAGCGGAAGCGACATTCTCGACTATCAGGTAGCGCAGGTCAGCAGTGAGGAGATCAACGTTGACCGAGGCGTGTTTGATCGCACGACAGGCCGGGTGATCGTCGATCGGAAGGCGGCCGAACACGACGAAAAGGCGCAAAAGGAAAAAGTGTACGACAGCACGGTGATTGTGCGCCGGCTAGGCGAAGTTGTTTTCCCTGTAAGCGTGCTGATTCAATTTGAAAAGGAGAAACCGATTTTCAAGCAATGGGACGGCCGCGATCGCTGGGTAAGATACAAATTCACCGGGCCGCACCCCCTGCAGTATGCTCAAATTGATCCCGAGCATAAAGTATTTCTGGATGTGGATTGGATCAACAACAGCCTGAGGCGCGAAGGCACGTCGAAAGCTTCCGCTAAATGGGCGGCCCGGGTTTTGTTTTGGATGCAAAACCTGTTGGCCCTTCTGAGTGCCATCTCATGAGCACGCTTCGCTGTCTACAATCCGGATTCAGGCAGATCGGGAGGCAAAAAAAGGCTATCACCCTGGTCTGGATCTCGCAGCTGGTCCTGGCCGCCGTGGTTGCCATTCCTGTCTTCGTCTGGTGGAGCCAGATACTCAACCGCAGCCTGGAAGGCGACGTCCTGCTGCAGCGTTTTTCTTTTCAGGTTTTTCAAGAGCTGGCCCAATACGATCGCACTCAAGTATGGAGTTTGGGCGGAACAATCATCGCGTGTGTAGTGGGACTCGCGTTGCTGACCGACACACTTCTGGTGGGCGGAATTCTGCACGTGTTGAGTGCCCAGAACCAGGAAAGTCTGCTGCATCTCTTTTTTTGCGGTGCGGGCCGATTCTTTCTTCGTTTCTTGAGGCTTCTTATTGTAGGCGCCCTTCCCGCTCTATTAGTGGTGGTGTTTTTCAACTCTGCCCTCCGGCGCTTCTTTGATTTTGTTTCGAGAGATACCTCATCCGAAGTTTTGCCGGTGCTGCTCTTTCTGCTGCGGTATGCCGCAGTCATCCTGGTTATTCTTTTCTTTAAGTTAATTCTTGACTACACCCGCATCCGGTCGTCGCTGCAAGATCGGCGAGACATGTTGCGCCAGCTCTGGTTTTCCCTTCGGTTTGTTATCGGACACCTGGTGGGCACTTTTGCAATTCTGTGCGGCGTGGGCGTGGCAGGTTTGCTGCTCTATGGGATTTATGCCGTCGTTCGCACCGTCGTGCCTTCGAACAACTGGGGACTGATTCTGCTCATGATAGTCCTTCAGCAATCGACAATGATCCTACGCTCCGGCCTGCGGGTGGCTCTTCTGGCCTCTGAACTGGAATACTACCGGTCCCGCGTTGTTCTCTAGTGGGGCAGTATACGTTGTGTCCGTTGTGTCCTTTGTGTCCTTTGTGGTTAAAGGCTTTTTTGACCACCAAGGACACAGCGGACACAGCGGGTACAAAAAAAGTTTCGCAAATTCGGCTTAATCCCAGTTTAGTAGTACATGAGCTCCAAAGAGGCACCGGCTCCGATTCCCGGGCGCGTGAATGAAATTGCCACTTCAGTGCTGGACAGTGCGTTCAAAGTCCATTCGGAACTAGGGCCGGGATTACTGGAGAACGTTTATGAAGCCTGCCTCGCTTACGACATTCTGCAGCGAGGCCTTCTGGTGCAGCGCCAGGCGCCGTTTCCCCTCTGTTACCATGGCGTCCGACTCGATATAGGATTTCGTATCGATTTATTGGTTGAAGGTTGTCTGATTGTAGAAGTAAAGGCAGTGGATGCCCTTCATCCAGTCCATACCGCCCAAGTGCTGTCCTACCTGAAGCTCACCGGCAACCGCCTGGGCTTACTCATTAATTTCAACGTAGCGCACCTTCGCGATGGGATCAGGCGAGTCGCACTGTGACCGCCGTGTCCTTGGTGGTAAAAAAAGCTTAACCACAAAGGACACCACGGACACAACGGTCACAGGGCAACCTGCCCACATAACTCTCGTGCCCGCGCAAGCACTGCATGGAACATCGACCCGGTGAGCTTGCCGGTTTGCGTGTTTTGCTGGCTGGGATGGTAACTGCACAGGACGGCCAGGCCCTCCGGAGAACGCCATTCGGCGCCATGCCCAAAAGCAAACCGCGGACGTGGCACTGCCAATCCCTGTTCCCTGCGGGCCAGCCAGTAGTTATCCAGCGCCAGTTTGCCGAGACAGAGAATCACTCGCAAGCGGCGCAATAAATTCAATTCACGGACTAGATATTCGCGACAATTCGAGAACTCTTCACCAGTCGGCTTATTGGCCGGAGGAGCACAGCGAGCGGCTGCGGTAATGTACGCCTCCATCAATTTCAACCCGTCGTTGCGGCGCCTTGAAACCGGTTGGTTAGCAAAGCCGCACGCATGGAGAGCCGCGTAAAGCCAATCGCCGCTCCGGTCGCCGGTGAAAACGCGCCCGGTGCGGTTTCCTCCATGCGCCGCCGGTGCCAGTCCCACAACCAAAAGCTTCGCCTTGGGATCTCCAAATCCGGGAACCGGCTTGCCCCAATATTCTTCATTCAGATACATCCGTCGCTTCTGCCGCGCAACTTGACGGCAGTAGCTCCTCAGCCGGGGACAACGTTCACAGGAGATGACGTCGCCTGAAATCTTCGTGAGAGTATCTGTCATCGAGAACCGCGCCCAGGGCGCCATTTGTATGTCGCCGGGCCGATGCAGCACCAATTCGAACGCTCGTTCGAACTTTGAAAGCCTCTACCGTTGTTTTTCCCGGGCTGATTTGAGCAGATCGAGGAATTACCGACGTCATTGACTCCATCCCGCCGCACCATGATATTCTAACGATTGTTCGAATACAACCATGGCTCCGATTGAAACCACACGCCTGGCGTCACAACGATACGACGCGCGGCTGAATGAAATTTTGCGTGTTTCGGCTCAAGTCTTTGCCGAAAAGGGCTTTCATAACGCCTCTATGCGCGACATTGCCCGCGCCGCACGCACCAGCCTTTCCGGGCTCTACTACTATTTCCGGACCAAAGAGGAGCTGCTTTACCTGATTTCGAGCTATGCTTTCGATCGGGTTACCGAATTGCTCGAGCAGCAGCTCTCCGAGTATTCGGACCCGCGCGAAAAACTGCGTTTCTTTGTCTTCAACCACCTGCACTTTTTCATCCGGCACTGGAACGAAACCAAGGTTCTAGCGCATGAAGCAGATTCGCTTCGCGGCAAGTATTTTGACGAGATCATGGCTAAGAAACGCCGCTATGTGGCCCTGATGGAACAAGTCCTCGATGATGTGCAGCGGGCGCAGCAGCGGCGCCGCAAAGATGCGCGTCTGTCTGCCCTTTGCCTGCTGGGGATGATGAACTGGATTTACACCTGGTACGACCCGAAAAAGGATACCAACATTCACCGACTGGCCGATGTCATGACATCGTTGTTTTTAGACGGCTTCGACTCGCGTGAAGCCAATACCGTGCCTTCGGCCCCTTTCCAGGAGCAAAGATTATGAGCAAGACCATAGAGCAAACCGAGGTGGCCTCGACCCTGGTGGAATATCGAGTCGACGGCGGGATCGCCTTCTTCACAATGAACGACCCTCCGGCCAACACTTACACCTATGAAATGATGCGCCAGATGGACGAGGCGATCCTTAGGGCGCGCATGGATGATAACGTCCACTTGATCATCCTGACCGGTAAGGGTGAAAAATTTTTCTCGGCCGGCGCTAACATCAAGATGCTTTCCACGGTAACTCCCCAGTTCAAGTACTACTTCTGTCTGCACGCCAATGAGACGCTCAACCGGCTGGAGCAGACGCCCAAACTGGTTATCGCCGCGCTTAACGGCCACACCGTCGGCGGCGGTCTGGAAATCGCCATGGCAGCCGACCTGCGCATCGCACGCAAAGATGGCGGCAAAATTGGCTTGCCGGAAATCTCGCTCGGCGTGCTTCCCGGCACCGGCGGCACCCAGCGGGTTTGCCGTCTGGTCGGCAAATCGCGCGCTATCGAGTTGATGATCAGCGGCCGCACCTTCAGCTTCGAGGAAGCTCTGGAGATGGGTTTGATCAACGAGATCTACGGCCGCGACAATTTTATGGACGAAGTGATCGACTACGCCCGTCAGTTCTTGCCTCCTCACAAGGCGGCAAAAGCTGTGGGACGAATTAAGCGTTCGGTTCAGTCCGGAATAGAGATCGCTTTTCCGGAAGCTCTGGCGCTGGAGCGCGAACTGCAGCAGCAGCTTTTCCAGAGTGAGGATGCAAAAGAAGGTTTGGCAGCCTATGTAGAAAAAAGAACCGCGAAATTTCAAGGAAAGTAATGAACCTTTGTGTCTGCTGTGTCCTTAGTGGTGAAAGAAATCCAACCACAAAGGACACCACGGACACAAAGGGTGAGTTTAGTCAATTCTGATTACGAGGAGCTTATGGCATCCACTGTGGAAGCGAGCATTCCAGTACGAAAGTTGTTCATCAACGGCGAGTGGACTGAACCAGCCGGTGGGAATTACTTTTCCACCATCAATCCCGCGACAGAGGAAGTTATTGCCCGGGTCGCGGAAGCCGGCAAGCAAGACGTCGATCGCAGCGTCGAGGCGGCGCGAAAGGCATTTCGGAGCGGGCCTTGGCCCGCCATGAGTCCCAAGGAGCGCGGTCGAATCCTGTGGAGAATCGGTGATTTGATTTTCCGTCGCGCCGACGAATTCGCCCGCTTGGAGACTAGCGACAACGGCAAGCCCATCTTTGAGAGCCGCTATGCCGACATTCCCATGGTCGCGGATGTATTCCAGTATTACGCCGGCTGGGCCACCAAGATCCATGGAGAAACCGTGCCCATCGGGGCGAAATCGTTTAACTTCACCTACCGAGAACCGGTTGGTGTGGTGGCTGCCATCGTGCCGTGGAACTTTCCGCTGCTGCTGGCAAGCTGGAAAATCGCCCCCGCACTGGCCGCCGGAAATACGGTAATCGTAAAGCCCGCCAGCCTGACGCCGCTGACGGCCTTGAAGTTGGCCGAAGTCGTTCAGGAAGCGGGGCTTCCGCCCGGGGTTTTCAACGTAATCACCGGCCCGGGAAGCGCCATCGGCGCCGCGATGGTGACGCATCCGGGAATCGACAAAATCGCTTTTACCGGAGAAACCAAGACCGGCAGGGAAATTCTGCGCAGCGGTGCGGACACCTTAAAGAGAGTGACGCTGGAGCTAGGA
>DASXTB010000251.1:0-5775 GCA_036505615.1 Acidobacteriota bacterium | reverse complement strand
TTGCGGATACAAACAAGAACGGGACGCGAGACAGCGGCGAGCCGGCAGGAACTGCAAGCAAGACCTACGTAGCGGGCGCTCCGGCTACACTTGTGCTCACTCCGGCGACGGCGACAAATACGGCCGGCCAGCAGCACTGTGTTACAGCGACCGTGAAAGATTCCTTCGGCAATGCCACGCCAAACATCACCGTAATCTTCTCTGTGACCGGCGCAAACAGCGCTAGCGGTTCCAAGACCACCGATGCCAATGGACAGGCCATCTTCTGCTACACGGGTACCAAGGCAGGTATCGACACGATCAACGCCTTTGCTGACACAAACGGTAACGGCAAACAGAACGGCAATGAGCCCTCCGGCACGGCGAGCAAGACCTATGTTGCGGCAGCGCCGGCAACTCTTACCCTCGCGCCGGCAACGGCAACCAATATCACCGGCCAACAGCATTGTGTCACAGCCACGGTGAAAGATGCTTTCGGCAATCCCACTCCACTCATCACGGTGGTCTTCTCGATCAATGGGGCAAACAGCGCCGGCGGTTCCAGAATAACAGACGCCAATGGACAGGCTACCTTTTGCTACACGGGGACAAAGGCGGGGGTGGATACCATCAAAGCCTTTGCCGATACTAACAAGAACGGCATCCAAGACAGTGGCGAACCATCCAGCACGGCGAGCAAAACCTACGTTGCCGGCGCTCCGCCGCCTACGCTTAAGCTCACGCCAAAAACGGCGACAGACCCCGTGGGTCAACAGCATTGCGTTACAGCGACACTCAAAGATGCTCTTGGCAACCCGATGCCTAACGTATCTGTTGTTTTTTCGGTGACGGGTTCGGTAAATACAGGCGGTACTGTTACAACGAACGCCAGCGGACAAGCTCAGTTCTGCTATATGGGCCCCGAACTGCCCGGCCAGGACAACATCAAGGCCTTTGCCGATCTGAACAAGAACGGAATGCAGGACGCCGGTGAGCCATTCGATACAGCTACAAAGACTTGGGTGCTGCCGGTAAGCACGGGCGGCAATGTTGAAATGGGTGTAGTCATGGTGGCGCAAAATGGTGACTCAGCAAATGCCGCCGGTAATGCGATTACTTCAGCCGATAGATTTCTTCACGGCAATCTCCATTACACCGATAATGGACCAGCACAATTCATGCGTGTCCGGTCCCTCGACTTACTTGTGGTTGTCATCAGCGCCGACCAGACCAAGGCCGATATTTACGGGCACGCAAGCATCAACGACGACGGATCGTTTCTCTTCAAAATTCATGTTGAGGACAACGGTGAACCCGGAATCGGTACCGACAAATACCGGATCCTGCTGGGCAATGGTTACGACTCCGGCCTGCAGACACTCCAGGGAGGCAACATACAGATCAGGGGGTTGGTTCCGGTACGGCAGTCCGTGAGAGTGCCGTCCATGCAGGGTATTGCAGCGGCAGGGTTTCCAGTCGGAAACTGATTTCTAGCAACTGGGGCAGTAATCGAGAGATTCATTCATCCGTAGCGATCGATCGAATCCAAAACAGCTGGCGCATCGCGCTCTTCCGGCCGCGGCTCTGCGGCTGCACACAATGCCGTGTAGTCGGGCTGGCCGTCCATTTCCCAAATCAAAATCCGGCTCGCAATTCAATTACTCAAAAGCTAAGCTATTCATCTCACATCCTTTTTAGGAAAAGGACGGGCTGATGATTCGTACCATTGAATGGGCCGATGAGGGCGTCGTAATGATCGACCAGCGGCTTCTGCCCAACCAGGAAGTTTACAATGTGTATCAGAGCCACGAGCAGGTCGCCGAGGCAATCCGCCTCATGGTGATCCGCGGAGCGCCTGCCATTGGAGTCGCCGCGGCAATGGGCATCGCGCTCGGCCTCAAGAACCTCCATAACATTCCCGACGTCGAGTTGGACGGGCAGTTTTACGCCATTTGCCAGGCGCTCCGTGATACGCGGCCCACTGCCGTAAACCTGGCCTGGGCGATTGAGCGGATGAGGAGTGTCTACGAAGCTGAGCGGCGCCGCCCCCTGCCGGAACTGAAAGAGGCGTTGAAGCAGGAAGCGCTTCGCATCCTGGAAGAGGATATCGAGACTAACCGCCGCATGGGCGAACACGGACAGTCGCTTCTACCAGCAGAGGGGACAGTTTTGACGCATTGCAATGCGGGGGCGCTGGCCACGGGCGGTTACGGAACCGCGCTGGGAGTGATACGCGCGGCGGTCAGCGCGGGCAAGTCGATTCATGTATTTGCCGATGAAACCCGTCCATTTCTGCAGGGATCGCGGCTGACTGCCTGGGAATTAATGAAGGACAATATCCCGGTTACGCTGATTACTGACAATATGGCCGGGTATTTCATGAAAGCAGGCAAGGTTCACGCCGTGATAGTGGGGGCTGACAGAATTGCCGCCAACGGTGATGTGGCAAATAAGATCGGCACCTACTCGGTCGCTATTCTTGCCCGTGCGCATGGGATCCCTTTTTATGTTGCAGCGCCCATGTCCACGCTTGATTTCGATACGCTCACCGGGGCGTCAATCCCCATCGAGCAGCGGAACACGCGGGAGGTCCTGGAGCTGGATGGAAAGCGTATCGCTCCCGATTCCGTCGCTGCTCAGAACCCCGCTTTTGACGTCACGCCGGCGGAATTAGTTTCCGCCATCATCACAGAAAACGGCGTTGCGCGAGCCCCTTATCCTGCGTCGCTTCGCGCGCTGGCTGAAAAAGGCACAGCCGTGGCGAAGGCGGAATTCTGATTATTCCGTGCCCCAGGTGATCTGCGCCGGTTGGCGGCACTGGCGGGCTTAGACATTTTGGAGAGACGGCGGGGGGGGCCGTCTCCCGCACAGTCTTTCATCGTAAAGGAGACGCCCCAGCTGCCAGCCTCGAGGGGCTTAAGGCCGCCTGGAGAGACTCAGAAAGCACCAATGCGCATTCTGGCCATAGAAACAAGTTGCGATGAAACGGCGGCGGCTGTGGTTGACGACAGAACAAAGGTCCTCTCCAACGTCGTCTCCAGCCAAACGGCGATTCATGCTCCCTACGGCGGGGTTGTTCCCGAGCTTGCATCACGCGAACACGTTCGCCAGATCTCGCTGATTGTTCGAGAGGCACTCGACCAGGCCAAGACGAGCCTGGAGGCGCTCGACGGATTGGCCGTCACCCAAGGTCCCGGACTGATCGGCTCGCTGCTGGTTGGCGTCTCATTCGCCAAGACGCTTGCCTACTCTCTGGGACGGCCGCTGGCTAACATCAATCATCTGGAAGGGCACCTATTTTCACCGTTGATCGAACACCCGGAAATCGAGTTCCCAGCGCTCGGTTTGATCGTTTCAGGCGGACACACCAGCCTGTACTGGATCCGCCGCATGGAAGATTACCATCGCATCGCGCAAACTCGAGATGACGCCGCAGGAGAAGCACTGGATAAACTTTCCAAGGCGCTAGGTCTCGGCTATCCAGGAGGACCGGTGATAGACAAGCTTTCCTCAGAGGGTAACCCGGATGCTTTCCCCTTCTCCCTCCCCAAGATTACTAATGGGAGTCTGGATTTCAGTTTCAGCGGATTCAAGACCGCGGCGCTGAGATACATCAAAGAGAAATCCATCGAGCCGGTAAAGGACGCGAACCGCGTTCCGCGGCCGGTGGTTGATTTGATTGCAAGCTACCAGCACTGGATTGTGCGGACCTTGCTGCAGCGGAGCGAGGCGGCGCTGGATCGCTTTCCCGCCCGAAGCATCCTGCTTACCGGAGGAGTGGCCTGCAACCGTCTTTTGAGAAAAACATTCAAACAGTCGTTCGAGTCTTCCGGCATTGCCGTCTATTTCCCAAGTCCGGTGTACACTACAGACAATGCCGCCATGATTGCGGCGGCAGCCTTTCCCAAGTTCGAACGTGGACAATTTGCCGATCTTTTCCTGACTGCCGATGCAAACCTGCGCCTGGAGCCGTTCCGACAAATTTGAGTTCTTCAGGAGGTATATGCACGCAGTCTTTCCTTTGATGGAAGGAGAAGCGCCCGCGGAGGCGATAGTGGCGGAATGCAGAGACTTTCTAGGCTGGTGCGGAGGTACCAGTCGTCTGGAAATCTCCGCCACCCGGGGTATTGCCGTACGCTCCGGGTTGTTCCTGGACATTGAGATCCGGCCTGCGCAATCGGACATCCAGAAGATCCGAGAATTTATTGTAGACGCGCTGGCGGAAAAGTTACGCCGCGAATGAACGTGGAGCCCTATTAGAGCAGTTCGATTTCCTTCATAAACCACTCGCCCACTTGATTCGGTGTGGCCCGCCTGCGCTGCATCAGCTCGCGACGCAAGATTCTGTATTTCCGGTAATGCCTCGCTACAAAAGCGAACGCCGGCAGGCTGGACCATTCCAGAAGAAGCGTGTAGCCGGCAACAGCGATGTCTCGAAGCGTGATCGAAGCGAAATGGCGGGCATAATTCTTGCCGTCCAGATTCTTGATGCGCATCAGGAATCGGTTTTTCACCGAGTGATAATTGATTTCTGGAGGCAATCGGCGCCGGCGCTCCGGCGTTACCCTTCGCTTGTGCCAGCCAACGGCGGCGGGCCAGTAAAGACATTTCCAGCCCAGCCATTGACCTCGCCAGCTCAAATCCGCGTCCTCCCTGAATGCAAAGAAATTAGAATCAAAGAAACCGGTACTCTGCCGGACATCTTCCAAAAAAGTGCGGCGATATAGGACTGCTGCGCCTGTGGCGCCAAACACAAACCCAGGCGCGTCGTATTGGCCGTGGTCTATTTCCCCGGCGCCGCGATCCAGGTGGCGCTGATTGGGGCGGAGAACCATACCGGCACAGTCAACGATGCTGGTTCGCTCCCCGTTTCTGAGGCGTAGCAATTTACCGCAGGCTGTTCCAATCGCTTCGTTCCGACCGATTCCCGACAATAGTTGCTCCAGGAACGCGGGCGCCAGTTGCAGATCTGGGTTCAGCACCAGAATGTAGTCTGATGGAAACCGTTCAATCACCTGGTTGTGCGCAACGCAGAAGCCAAGATTGGATCGATTTTTCAGCACTTCGGCTTCGAAGCGTTGGATTTTTTCAATAGTGTCGTCGGCCGATGCGTTGTCAGCGATCACGACGAGAAAGTCACGGCAGGTTTGAGCCTGGAGGCTCTCCAGGCATCCGGCGATCGTGGTGGAGCTGTTGTAGGTAACGATGCTGACCAGCACGGACTTCATAGGTCAATGGTCATCAGTCATCGGATCGGTCGTTTCTTGCGCCGTGTTCTTTGCGTCCGTAGTAACGGCTACGTCCACGGTAACGAACCAACAATTCCAAAAGAGCAGTGATTGGTGAACGTTGTCGTGGACGTTGACGTGGTCGTGAACGTGCACGTAGACGGTGGTTTCTATTTGGCCAAAACTTGGTCAAAAAGACAAGATTCTGCCAACTTGTTACACAAGCCCACGGCGGCTACTCCCTTCTGCCTGCCTCCCGCTTCTCCGCTCCCTCTCTGAAATGGTGCAATATCCGACGCGCGGCATTTCCTAGCGGCACGGCCGCCTTCAAGGTCGCAGCCGCTGCTCTCCCATGATGCTTTTCAAAGTACCGAATCATGTTTCGATAAAAGATGCGATTGAATTCAGGCCCGGTCATCTGCCGGGCGCTGTAGCCGCCTTCGTGGTAAAAAACAGCCTCAGGATGATAGAAAATTTTGATCCTCCGATCCCGCAGCCTCCGGCAAAGGTCTACATCTTCAAACCACGCAGGATAAAACGAAGCATCAAAGCCCCCCAGCTCTTCGAA
>DASXTB010000250.1:0-8455 GCA_036505615.1 Acidobacteriota bacterium | reverse complement strand
CTTTAGTCATTTTCTGCTTAAATCCACCGAATTGCCAACGAGCGCATCGATGAAGCAGGTCTTTGTCCCTTGTGAGGCTTCAAAAAAAAGGAAGACGGGCCGACCCGTCTCCCCTATACAACTCCCGTCAATGAGTAGCGTTATGCCGCTCGGCCGGGGGCTTTGGATTCTTTGCCTTCCAGAGTGCGCTCGCTGCCGACGTTCACTTTGATCTGCTTAGGTTTGGCTTCGGCCTTCTTAGCCAGGGTGATCTTGAGCACGCCCTTATCGTAGGTCGCGTTTACCTGCTCCGGATCAACCGTATTGGGTAGCGTGAACTGCCGAGTGAAGCTTCCATACTGCCGTTCAACCCGGCGGAAGTTCTCTTCTTTCTCTTCTTTCTCGAACTTACGCTCGCCGTGTACGGTCAGGGTGTTGTTCTCGATGCGGACGTCAATGTCCTTTTCGTCGATCCCCGGAACCTCGATCTTCAGCGTAATGCTGTGTTCGTCTTCGTAGACGTCCACCGGCGGGGCAAAGTTGGTGGTAGTCAAGGATTCCTCCGGACCCCCTTCCGCGCGATATTGGTCGCGGACTAAACGGTTCATGCGCTCTTGTAAGGTGGTGAACTCACGGAAAGGATCCCACCGGGTTAGTACTGTCATAGCTGAATTCCTCCTGAAAAATCTCGCTCAAGGCATTCGATGCTCATTAAGCTTAAACGAATCATAAAATATGAGTGTCTTATTGTCAATCAAACTAAGGCGCTAATGCTCAATAACTTACGAAACAACAAAACATTTTAGATAGGCAGTTTCCGGCACCCCCAGCAGCACAGGATGATCCGGAGATTGACCTCTTCGTTCCACCACCCGGAGGGGCTTGCGAAGGTCGCCGGCGGCCTCTGATAGCATCTGGGCGAAGTCCGCTTGGCTCACATGGTAGGAACACGAACAGGTGATTAGGACTCCTCCCGGGCGCAGCATCTTCAGCGCGCGAAGGTTGAGCTCCTTGTAGCCGCGCAGGGCAGTTTCGAGATTGCGCTTGCTCCGCGCGAAGGCCGGAGGGTCGAGCACAATCGTGTCGTACTGGCGGCCGGCGTCAGCGTAGTCGCGCAATAAATCGAAAGCATTGGCTTCAATCCATTCCACCTCGTGTCCGTTCAAGGCTGCATTGCGTTCTGCGACTTCCAGAGCGGATCGCGAGCTATCCACCCCGCTGACCTTAGAGCATTGCTGTGCCAGGTGCAGCGAGAATCCCCCCTGATAGCAGAAAACATCCAGCGCCTCCCCTCGTGCATATCGTTGGGCGGCGGCATAGTTTTCACGCTGATCGAGGAAGGCGCCGGTTTTCTGTCCCAGCAGGGCGTCAAAATGAAATCGCACGCCATTCATGGAAAAAACGGTGTTGCTCTTTTCCCCAAGAGCCAGGCTCGAAGCGCGCGCTGGAAGCTGTTCCAGTTCGCGAACCCGCGGATCGACACGTTCCACAATTGCAGCCGGCTTCAGCCGATCGCCGAGTTCAGAGAGGACGGTTTGACGTAGCGGCTCCGAGTCCATGGCCTGCGTGAGCACCTGGAACGAGAGCAAGTCGTTATAGCGATCCACGATCAAGCCGGGAAGAAAGTCGGCCTCGCTGAATACCACGCGATAAGCATCGGTTTCGCGGAGCACCTGCTCGCGGTACGCGATTGCAGCCTGGATTCGCTTCCGTACCAAACCGGGCAAGTCTTCTACTTTGCCCGGGGAAATCATGCGGATCGCGATCTGGGAGGAACTGCTATACAGTGCAGTCCCCAAGAACTTTCCGCGTTCGTCGGCGACGTCCACCACAGCGCCGGGAGGAACTGCGTCGCTGGAAACCATGTCCGAGCGATAGACCCATACGTGTCCGTTCTTTAAGCGACTGGATCCCCGGGAGGAAAGCTTCACGGTTCGATATGTTTCTGCAGATGACGCAGATTGTCGCGGCATGAGGAAATCTTAAACCCACTCGCTCCCGTGCGCATGTCATCCCGCGCGCTGAATGGATTCCTGTTTCTTTGGGGAGTGTGAGCTAGCTTGCTGCGGGATGCTGGGAGGTTTCCGTTGCTGCGTGGGACTTTTCTGCGCGGGCTACCTTCAGATCGGCGTTTAGCTCGTCGAGAATTACCATGGGCAACTCTTCCGCCCATTCGTCCAATTGTTCCTCTTCCAGTCCGCCCTTTAGGCGAATGGCAGATCGGATGTCATCAGCAAAAGCGGTGGTGAACTCACCGGACCGGAACTCCGTGTCGCCGACCTTCCTTCCGGTGTGAGCGTCGTACACTCTCCGGCTGGAACTGCCCTGGGCATTTACAAAGGCAAGAAACGCCTCGCCGATTCCCTCGAAATCGGGACGATAGAACCATGCTTTGTCGATGTGGATTTTCGGCCGCGCTCTCCGTTTAGCGGTCAGACTCGGCCGCTCCACCGCAATCTCGTTTGCCGGATTGTAGTAGAGAACCCGCTGGCAGGATTCGCAGATGACCATCTTTCCGCTGCGCACATCGTTATAGGTTTGGGGACGTAACATCACACGGCAAGTCAGACATTGCTGATCGCGAACCTCTGAAAGTCCGCTGCCCCGGAACTTTGATACCCGATCGTAATGGCGCAACAAATCGGGATCAACTCCAGCCCGCGCTTTTTCTCGTTTTGCATTCCACTCCGCGAGCTGCTTTTCGTCTTCCGCAGTGCGTTCGCGAGCCTCGGTCTTCTCTTTTTCGATTTCCGCCATCTCTGCTTTTAGTTCGAGTTCGGCGGCCTTAACACTCTTCTCCCGGGCTTCAGCGTTCACCATCAACTCGAGAATCTTGTCCTCATTAGCGCGTATATCCTGCTCGGCAAACTGGATCTCGTGCATCAGCGCTCGATACTGCTCGTTGGTTTTTACTTCGAGCGATTGGTCGCGATACTTGGAAATTTTCTGTTGCGCGTCGTTGATAGCGGTTTCGTACTTTCGGCGATTGGCTTCGTCAGCCTTGACCGCAATTTTGGCGTTTTCCAGAACCGCTTTGGTGCCCGCCAGCTTCTCTTCAATTGCGGCCACCCGCTTGGGCAGAGCTGCGATTTCTTCTTTGAGGCGGAGGACTTCCCGGTCGGCTAGTTGCAAATCTATTAGGTTTTGTACGTCTGGAAGCATTATTCAGAGGGCACTATGGTGATTTTAGCATGCGAACGTGGACTTTTTGCCCGGCACCGGGAACAAGCCTTCTGCATCATCCGCCCTGACGGTGTACACTTTTCAACCCTGCTTATGGCCAGCCTCGTACCCTGGAGTTTCCGCATGAAACGGTTCGTTCCTCTGACGGTAGTCTTTACTGTACTTATCTCTTGGGCGATGGCCCAGTCGCCGGACCCCGAGCGCGCAGGAAAAGAACCGCTCACGATTGAAGCGATTTTCGCCGAAGGGGGCATCACCGGTCGAGGACCCGAGACAATCAAGTGGAGTCCGGACAACACTAAATTCTCTTTCATCCAGCGCGATGACTCCGGCGAGCATGGTGAACTGTGGTATGTGGATGCTGCCACCGGCGAGAAAAAAGTGCTGGTCAGCGAAGTAAAACTGGCCGCACTGGCCCCGCCCATCAGCAAGATCCAGGACGAGCGGGAAAAGGAACGCATTACCCGCTACCATGTGGCTTCTTACCTCTGGGCTCCCGACTCCAAACATCTGCTATTTGATTCCCAGGGTCAGTTATGGATTTATAGCGCCGAGAGCGGCACCGCCGTCCAGTTCACTTCTAGCCCAGAACCCGGCCTGGACCCAAAGTTCTCGCCCGACGGCAGCCATGTCGCTTATGTTCGCCTGCACAATCTTTATGTACGTCCTGTTTCCGGAAAAGATGAGAAACAACTTACCAAGGACAAAGATGAAAACCTGTTAAACGGCGAAGTGGACTGGGTCTACGCCGAGGAATTGAGTGTTCGCAGCAATTACTACTGGTCGCCGGACAGCGCCAACATTGTGTTCCTGCAGATGGACGAAACCAGGGTGCCTACTTATCCCATCACGGATTGGTTGCCCACCCATCCTACCGTTGATATGGAAAAGTATCCGAAAGCGGGCGATGCCAACCCGGCCGTGCGCCTGGGCGTGATCAGCGCTTCCGGCGGTAAAGTTAAGTGGATTTCTCTTACGGACGAACAGGACATCTACGTTCCACGCTTCGGCTGGGTGCGAGACGGGCTGCTCTGGGCGGAACTCCTGAATCGCGCTCAAGACAAGATGGATCTGTATTTCATCGATGCTCATTCCGGTCAGTCCCGCAAGATACTGACCGAAACCAGCCCAGATGGCTGGGTGAAAGTAACCGACGACCTTCGCATTTTCAAATCAGGCGACCGCTTCATCTGGTCGAGCTGGCGCGACGGACATACTCATCTCTACCTTTACAGCTTCGACAAGCAGAATCCTTTGGCAGGCGAGGCTAAGCTTGAACGCCAGCTTACCCGAGGCGAGTTTGAAGTGCTTGATGTCGCCGAAATGGACGAGAGCATCGGGGTTCTTTATTTCACCTGTAACAAAGACGATCCGCGCCAGCAGCAACTCTGTTCCGTAAAAATCGACGGATCCAATTTTCAATTGGTCTCGCGGGAAGAAGGTAGCCACGAACCCACTTTTGCCGACGATGGGAAACATTACGTCGACAGTTTTTCTGCCGTTCTCACGCCGCCGCGTCTGTCCATTTGCAGTCGCGGCAATTCCTGCACAACAGTTTGGGATTCGCGCAGCGTCGTCGATTTCGGCCTCATCGCGCCCAAGTTCCTGGATTTCAAAGCTGACGATGGCACGACTCTACACGGCGAATTGCTTCTACCGGCAAATGTTGCGCTAGATGCGAAGATCCCGCTGATCGTCAACGTATATGGCGGCCCCGCAGGCCAGTTGGTGCGCAATGAATGGATTGGCACTACCGGACTTTTTCATCAACTCCTGGCTCGCCGTGGTTGCGCCATCTTCTCCGTCGACAACCGCGGTACTCCTGGACGGGACCGCAAGTTCCAAACCGCAATCCGCCACCAGTTCGGTGCCATCGAGCTCAAGGACCAGCTTACAGCTCTCGATCAGCTGCTCTCTCAATATCCCCAACTGGACCGCAGCCGCATCGCCACCTGGGGCTGGAGTAATGGCGGTTCCATGACGCTGTACGCGCTCACTCACTCCGATGTGTTTAAAAGTGGCGTTTCCGTAGCGCCGGTCAGCGACTGGCACAACTACGATTCCATTTACACCGAACGCTACATGGGATTGCCCAAGGAAAATCCCAAAGGATACGAGGAGTCATCCATGCCGAAAGCAGCCGACAGGCTGCGCGGGTCGTTGCTGTTGGCTCATGGCAGCAGTGATGACAATGTTCATTTTCAAAACAGCGTGCAGATGGTCGACGCCCTCGTTAAGGCAGGCAAGCAGTTTCAATTCATGATTTATCCCAACAAGACGCACGGCATCGGAGGCTCTTCTTCGCGCGTGCACTTGTTTCACATGATTGAAAACCAGTTCGAGCACGAATTGGGGCTGGCTCAACCATGAACACTCCTATGCACCGCCTAACGCTCGGCGACTTCGAACTCACCGCCATTTCCGATGGTATTTATCATCTCGATGGCGGAGTTTTCTTCGGCGTGGTCCCCAAGGTCATGTGGGAACGGAAAGTAAAAGCCGACGAGAAGAACCTGGTGCCCGGTGGATTGAATTCGGTAGTCGTGCGCACCAGCAAAAAGACTGTCCTGATCGAGACCGGCCTCGGGAATAAACTGTCCGAACGCCTGGTTAAGAACTATGGTCAGCCCTCCGAACTGCTAGCTAATCTCACTGCTGCAGGTATTTCTCCCGAGGATATCGACATCGTCATCAACACCCATTTGCATTTCGACCATTGTGGATGGAACACGGTGCGAAAGGGAGACAAGGTTGTCGCAACTTTCCCTAACGCCCAATATTACGTGCAGGAAGGGGAGTGGCAGCATGCTCGCCAGCAACACGAGCGCGATGCCGTCAGCTACATCAGCGACAACTACGATCCGCTGATTGCCAGCGGCCAAATGCAGCTCATGAAAGGCGACCAGGAGATTATTCCCGGCATCTCGGTCCGGATCTTTCCTGGACACACAGAGAGCATGCAGGCTGTGATGATCGAAAGCGGTGGCCAGACCGCCTGCTATATCTCCGATTTGATTCCCACCACCGCGCATATCGACCTCACCTGGGTGATGGCCTTCGATCTCTGTCCGCTGCAGACCATCGACAGTCGCAAGCGCTACTACGCCCAGGCAATTCCACAAAAGTGGTTGACTATCTTCACTCACGATCCCAACGTGCCGTGGGCTTACGTGGAAGAAGCTGAGAAGGGCCGCCTAGTGGCAAAGCCCCTACCGAAATGAATCAGGTTTCCGTTGTGGGGCAGGTTTTACCCCAATCCCGGATATGTTCCACTCTGCTCGTTGCACCGGGCCACATCCCAACCGATAGACACCTCAAATAGCCTTGGAGTCGCTGCCACACTCCACGTTAATTCTTGAGATTCGTAATCAAATTGATTCCCCCGGTTTGTGCGCGGCAAATGAAAAAGGGCAGCCAAGAGGCCGCCCCACTGGAAACCAGAAACTCGAAACTACTTTCCTGTGACTGCCTCTTGGGCCAGCATCTCAGCAATCTTTTCCAACAGGTCGTCAATGCTTCTGCCGGTATCGATATTCGCGTCGACCTGGGGATGTCTTCCCCCATCCGCATGCATCACCAGCACGCGCGTACCGGGATGTGCCTTCTTCACCATGTAAGGCAGATGATGTCGGTCATTCCTGCTCAGGGTGGATCCCAGAATCACCAGGTCGAATGACTGCCGGCGCAGAGCGTCTTCCACTCCCTTGCGGCCCAGCGCTGACGCCACTTCGTGCCCCGCTTGTTGAATAGACACCGCCTGCGTAGCCAGTACATCTTCATCCGACTCGCCATAAAGCACTTTCAACTTGAACGAGGATTTCGATGGATTCGCCATGAGTATGATCGGCCCCAGCCCTTTCCGTGTTTCTTTCTGTGGCCTGTTACGGTAGCAATGCCGGAGGGATAAAAGAACGTCACTGAAGGCCAAGCCCGATTGCGACGGGTTGCCACCCGCGCCACATCTCTGGCGCCGCAAACGGCTCTCGAAGTACGTTGGTAATCTTGCCTATTCCATTCCCAGACACTAATTTCGACGCTGGAACTGTCTGCTTCGAAGTTGTGAGGACTTCGTGTTTATTACAGAAGTATGTCGCAAGCGGTGTGATAGACGTCCTCCGTTGGCACGCACTATCGTCGTAATCTGCCTCTCGTTACTGACTGGATCGATTAACCCTCCACTAAACGCTCAGAAAATTGAGAAAGTAGAACGAAAGCTGATCCGCCAGGTGAATCCCGACTATCCTTGGGATTTAAAGCGTGCTTTCATCGGCGGGATGGTTCGTCTGGATATTGTGGTGTCGCCGGGCGGGTCAGTCAATACTATCTCGGTTGTCGGGGGGAATCCTATTCTGGCCGACTGTGCAGTCAGAGCTGTTAAAAAATGGAGATATACCCCTGCCGATGCCGAAACCAACGTTCGTGTGAACGTGAAGTTCGATCCCCGCCACTGATATCCCACGAAAACGAAATAGGGAAGCCGCGAAGCGGCGCAAGAATGACACCCTGCTCTTGCTTGGCGGCTTTCAGGCAAGCTGCTCGCGGACCGCGGCGTTGGCCAGACTATTCGCCTCCGCATTATCTTCGCGTGGAACGTGGGAGATGGAAAACTTCAGAGAGCTAGCCAACTTGCGGCAAATCCAATTGAGCGAGTAGAGGCGCGGAC
This sequence comes from Acidobacteriota bacterium, assembly GCA_036505615.1. Classification (GTDB taxonomy): domain Bacteria; phylum Acidobacteriota; class UBA6911; order JACQSX01; family JACQSX01; genus DASXTB01. The sequence continues at coordinate 630 of DASXTB010000250.1, read as the reverse complement.
TGCGGCAGGCATAAACTCCCGTCATCTGCCTGACTACCACTTCCGAATCGGAATAGACATGCAGCGACTGCGCTCTTGAGGCAACCGCGTATTGCAACGCCTCCAGCAGCGCGACGTATTCGGCGACGTTGTTGTCCTGTCGCCCAATCATTCTGGCGATTCTGATCCTGCCCTCCTCCGACCCGTCGATCACCACTCCAATACCCGATGGCCCCGGATTCCCCAGAGAGCCCCCATCGATATACGCCACCAGAGTTAACATCAGACTGCGCTTCTCACACCATGCGTCAGAAAGCTTTCTTACGTCAAGATGTTTGTTGGGTTCATTTCCATACTCGGACAATTGTGGAACTTTCTGTGGAAAAGTAGGATTAATTATTCTCCTTGTTGGCAAGCATATTAATTTCAATGAATTGCGAGAGTCAAGATTAACGCCAGATGAATTCACATTGCACCGAAAAACGGCATTGACATTTTTCGTTTCGCCGGTTAACTTGTGCCCCGTCGACGGTTGAAAGGGTTGGCCAAAATAAATCGTGGCCACCCAAAGTAAACTGGGTGATCGGGATCGGCAAGGCAACTTGCCGGACTACCAAACCCGAAAAAACCGACGGCTCTGCGAGGAGCAGT
>DASXTB010000249.1:0-11892 GCA_036505615.1 Acidobacteriota bacterium | reverse complement strand
ACGTGGAAAAAGCTGGAGCATTTGATTGAAGATGCTGCAAAATCTATTCACGGCTGATTGCCCTCCCTTTAGGATGTCTGCAAATACCCTATTAGGATGGCTCAGCCGTGCCTCTCCGAAAAGCTAATTTGGACAGGCGTGTCGTGAACGTGAACGTGGTCGTGATCGGGCTTTTTAATGGGTTGCGGCTTTGCGGCGCTGTGTTCCCAGTGTCCCCCGTGGTTTCACAATTTTGAATAACGAGGAGAACGCAAGATGCAAAATGCCAGTGCCTTCCGGGTTCCCGTGCTATTTTGTGTTGTTTCCATAGGCATTTTCTTAATATCACGCGCGGTCAATTCGGCATCCGGACCGAAGCCATTTTCTTCGTACGACCGGCAAGTAAAACCGCTGCTCGCCCAGATGACGCTGGAGGAAAAGATCGGCCAGATGACGCAAGCCGATATTGGGTCTTTGAAGGATCCGGCGGACATCGAAAACTACTTCCTTGGTTCGGTGCTGAGCGGCGGCGACTCCGATCCGAAGGAAGGCAACAGTCTCCAGGCCTGGACTGATCTGTACGATAGCCTCCAGCAGCGCACCGGCAGGACCCGTCTGCGCATCCCGATTCTTTACGGCATTGACGCCGTGCACGGGCACAACAACGTGCTGGGCGCTGTCATCTTCCCTCACCAGATCGGTCTCGGCTGCATGCGCGATGCCGCTTTGATTGAAAAGATGGAGCGCATCACCGCCGAGGAGGTGCGCGCCACGGGAATCAACTGGGTCTTCGCGCCGTGCGTGACAGTTCCTCAGGACGAGCGTTGGGGCCGGACCTATGAAGGTTTCTCGGAAGATCCGAAGCTGGTCGCGGAGTTGGCCGAAGCGGCGGTGCGCGGCTTTCAGAGTCCCAGCCTGGCGGGCGCGGTTTCCGTGCTCGCCTGCGCCAAACATTACGTGGGCGACGGCGGTACCTCATTTGGATCAGCCGGCAAAGGCCAGGGGCTGGACCAGGGCGACACGCGCGTGGATGAAGCAACACTGCGGCGCTTGCACCTGCCGGGTTATGTCTCGGCGGTCCGCGCCGGTGTCGGCTCCATCATGCCTTCCTATAACAGTTGGAACGGCGTGAAGTGCTCAGCCAGCAAGCGCCTGCTGACGGAGATTCTCAAGCAGGAATTGGGCTTCGAAGGCTTCCTGATTTCCGACTGGAATGCCATCGAACAGGTCGACCGGGATTACAAAACGGCTATCGGGATTTCGATGAACGCGGGCATGGACATGGCGATGATTGCCGGTCGGCACCGCGACTTCATCCGGCTTCTGAAGGAACTGGTGAACGAGGGCAAGGTACCGCTGTCACGAATCGATGATGCAGTGACGCGCATCCTGCGCGTGAAGTTCGCCATGGGTTTAATGGACAAAGACCCCCTGGCCGACCGGAAGCTCCATCAGACGTTCGGCTCGCCAGAGCACCGCCAGGTGGCGCGCCAGGCAGTGCGCGAATCGCTGGTGCTTCTCAAGAACGAGCGCAAGGCGCTGCCGATTTCTAGGCGAGTGACCCGCATTCATGTCGGCGGCAAGAGTGCCGATGACCTCGGCAACCAGTGCGGCGGATGGACCATCACCTGGCAGGGCGGCAGCGGCGATGTAACACCGGGCGGCACGACCATTCTCTCCGCCATTAAGAAAGCGGCATCGACGAACACCGAGGTGACGTTTGCCAAGGACGGCACGGGAGCGGCCGGCGCAAATATCGGCGTTGTTGTGATTGGCGAGACGCCGTACGCTGAGGGAAGGGGTGATCGCACCGACCTCTCGCTGGCCAAGGAGGACGTTGAAGCGGTCGACAACATGAAGAAGGCGGGCATCCCGGTAGTGGTGATTCTGCTTTCCGGCCGCCCGATGATCATCAACGAGGCGCTGGACCGCGCCGATGCGTTCATCGCCGCCTGGCTGCCAGGAACCGAAGGCCAGGGCGTGGCCGATGTGCTCTTCGGCGATTACAAGCCGACGGGAAAGCTTTCGTTCTCATGGCCCCGCTCCATGTCCCAGATCCCGATTAACATTGGCGATCGCAATTACGATCCACTATTTAAGTACGGTTACGGTTTGAGGTACTGAGAACCGAGGCCGCTTGAAGCGGCCTTCAGCGCGCCATAGGCGCGCCTTGTCCGCGAAGCGGACCCTGGAGTTTGGACATTTTGGAGAGACGGCCGGTGGGCCGTCTCCTGCACAATCTTTCATCGTGCAGGAGACGCCCCACGGGGCGTCTCAGCGCCGCTAATCAAGTCATCATCACACAACTTTTTAGGCCTGATCTGGTCTAACTGGGTTGGAACTTCTTGGCCGCGATTCAGTATTGAATATTGACATGTCTCCATTAATAGAAGCGCTCCTTCAGGACGTCCGTTTCGGTATTCGGGTTCTTCTAAGGAATCCCGCTTTCACGATAGTGGCCGTCGTGGCACTAGCGCTGGGCATCGGGGCAAATTCGGCCATTTTCAGCGTGGTAAACGCGGTCCTGCTGCGCCCGTTGCCTTATCCGGATGGCGGGCAGTTGGTCAAGGTGTGGATGCAATTTACGGGTATCGGCATTCCTAACGACCAAAACTGGGTTTCCGCCCCGGAAATCGTCGACCTTCGCAACCTAAACAGCAGTTTTTCGCATCTGGCCGCCATCGATGGCGCAAGCTTCAACATCACCTCGGACGGAATTCCGGAGCGCGTGGAAGGCGCGCAGGTATCCGCCAGTTTTTTTTCGCTGCTGGGCGTGCAGGCACAGATGGGCCGGATTTTTTCCGAGGGCGAAGACCAGGCCGGTCACGATCGTGTTGTGATTGTGAGTGACGGCCTCTGGAAGCGCCGCTTTGGAGGCGATCGAGATCTACTCGGTAGAAATCTAGCCCTGAACGGCCAAAGTTACACGGTAATCGGAATCCTGCCGGCCGACTTTCAATTCCCAGGAGATGCCGAGATGTGGACTCCGCTGGTTTTTGGGCGCGCTGATCTCGATCCGGGGAACCGCGGCTCGCATGGCTTGGAAGTATTGGCCAGAATTAAACCGAATCTCTCTTTCGAGCAGGCGCGCGCGGACATGATGGTCGTGTCGCGCCGAATCATCGAACAGAATCCAACTTATCCTTACCGCGACTTCCACTTTGAGGTCCGCCTGGTCCCCTTGATTGATGAGCTAGTGGGTGACCTTCGCACATCACTTTGGATCCTGATGGGAGCGGTCGGCTTTGTTCTGCTGATCGCCTGTGGCAATGTCGCCAACCTTCAGCTTGCGCGGGCATCGGCGCGGGAGCGCGAAATTGCTATCCGCGGAGCGCTGGGTGCGGGCCGCAGCCGCCTGATTCGCCAACTGCTCACGGAAAGCATCCTGCTTTCGATGTTTGGCGGGGCAACCGGGCTGTTCCTGGCCCACTGGAGCCTGCGCGTTCTCATCAATATCAGCCGGTCAAGCTATCCGCGAATTGCCGGCGCCCAGATGAATGGCGCGGTGCTTGGCTTCACCGTCGTGGTTTCACTGATAACAGGTGTATTGTTCGGTGTCGTTCCCGCTCTGCACTCGTCAAAATTCGAGCCTCACGAATCGCTTAAAGAAGGCGGCCGCAGCGCGGGTGTCGGGCCTGGATCGCAGAGACTACGTCGTACGTTAATAACAGCGGAAATTGCGCTCTCTCTTGTTTTGCTCGTGGGCGCTGGATTGCTACTGAAGAGTTTCGCCAATCTGCAGCGGGTCGACGCTGGATTTGACCCTAAAGGCGTTCTCACGATGAGAATATCTCTGCCGCAGCCGAAGTATTCCAAATCGGAGCAGATCAGCAATTTCTTCCGCCAGTTGATGGATCGCGTCTTAAAGCTGCCCGGCGTGAATTCCACAGGTGCCGTATCAGCTCTTCCGTTGACCGGTCAAGGGTCGTCGGGAACTACCACAGTTGACAGCCGTACGATCACCGGGCCGAATGCCTCGCCCGAAGCTGACTGGCGGCCCGTGACGCCGGGATATTTTCAAGCGATGGGAATTGCGCTTGTGCGGGGTCGCTTCTTTGACGAGCACGACACGGAGCTTAGCGAACCGGTCGCGATCATCGATGAGAGCATGGCGCGGGCGTACTGGCCCGACGACGATCCGATCGGCCGTCGTCTCAAGAGAGGTGGACGGCAGTCGACCAACCCCTGGATGAAGATTGTGGGAGTGGTCCGCCATGTGCGCTACCGAACTCTGGAAGCACGCTCAAGGGTGCAGCTTTACTGGCCTCAAACGCAAAATCCCTGGCCTGCGATGAGCCTGGCGATCCGAACTTCCGCGTCTCCGGCGGGTGACACTCGCAATCGGGGAGTCGTGGATCCCGCGAGCCTTGCTGCTGCCATCCGGCAAGAGGTAGCAGCGCTTGATAAAGATCAGCCGGTCTATCGCATTCGGACGATGGAACAGATTCTCTCTGACTCGATTGCGCGCAGAAGATTGCTCATGGTTTTGTTGGGTATTTTCGCCGGAACGGCGCTGCTGCTGGCTGCTGTGGGAATCTACGGCGTGATGTCTTACGCGGTGACACAACGCTCGCACGAGATTGGAATTCGCATGGCGTTGGGGGCGCAGCGAAGGCAGGTTCTCTGGCTGGTGCTTGGGCAAAGCCTTGGGTTGATCGGAGCCGGCATGCTGGCCGGAATGCTCGGTTCACTGCTTTTGAGCAGGATAATCACAACGCTTCTGTTTAACGTTCCAGAAAAAGATCCGTCTACGTTTGCGGCGGTCGCTTTGATGCTTACGGCCGTGGCTCTGCTGGCTAGTTACATTCCCGCTCGCCGCGCAACGCTCTTGGATCCCATGCGCGTCCTGCGCGAAGAGTAGGAGATCCCTCCTGGGAGCGCACGCTTCCAGCGTGCATGTTTTTATGAACTATGCTTAAGCGGCCGTAAGCCCGCCGCAGGCGGGCGATAGCATGTAGCCCCGGGTGCAGCGAAGCGGAACCCGGGGTCAAGAGAAATATAAATCGGGAGTTGGAGCCCGCAGTCGCAGGCGACAGACCTTTACCAAATGAAGGCTCTTCCTCAAAATCTGATCTCGTGAGCGCGATTAGCTCTGCTGTCGCCCGCCTCCGGCGGGCTCTGCATTTATTTTTCCTTGTAACCCCGGGTTGCGCTTCGCTCCACCCGGGGCCACACGCTTCCGCCCGTCCCGCCACGCGGGACGGGCTGCCGAAATGTCCAAACTCCTATCGGAAATCAATCCGCAACAGGACTGAACACAATTCGTCGCTTCAGCTTTTACCAAACGCTCGTCGGAGCAAAGCGATGCTTTTCGGGACGGCGATGTCGGGGCTTTCCTTCCCTTCAAATTCCAGTGAGACGTAACCGGTGTAATTTACATCGGCCAAAATGCCGGCAATTCTGTCGTAATCCAGGTCGAGCGAGTACCACTCCCCGCCTCCATAATACGTCTTGGCCTGCACAAACACAGTCTTGGGTGCGATTTGCTTCAGCTTTTCATACGGGCTCTCTAGAAAATTTCCCGTATCCATCAGGCAACCCAACCAGGGCGATTGGATGCTGCTGAGGATGCGCAGCAGGCCTTCGGGCGTGCGAGCCAAACCCCAGTGGTTTTCCAATGCGAGAACGACGCCACATTCCTGGGCCTTGGGCAAGCATCTTTGAATGCCGTCAATGCACCACTTAAAACCGTCCTCCTCGGTGTAGCCCGAAAGAACCGGCTCGATGCCTCGCTGGGCCATGAGGGTGTTGAAATCTACGGTGTTCCAGCGGCCTGTGTTGATGCGGATGCAGGGAATGCCAAGTTGATAAGCAATTTCGATGCATTTGTTCGTGTGGTCCACGTTTTTGTCGGCGTCTTGCGACTTGGGATTGACGAAGCTCTGGTGAGTGGAGAGGCAAACTAAATCGACGCCACTGGTGAGAGCTTGTCGTTTGAGTCTGTTGCAATACGCCCGATATGCAGCGTCCAGCGGACCCGTTTCGTCGCCGTCCATTTGCCGATGGAGAATATCGACGCCCTCCACTCCCAACTCGCTGGCTTTCTGGATGACTGTCTCAATGGAAACTTTCGGCGGCCGAAAATGCCAGTAAGAGTAGCTCGAGATGCCCAGTTTGACGCGGGGCTTCTGGCCGGGCTTCGGCATGCCTTGAGACTCCGCTTGCTGACGCGCGCGGCTCGGTCGGTTATCGTTGTTGGCCTGGGTTGAAAGTGCCGCGCGTGAGACTGCTGCTCCGATTGCGGACGTTGTCAAAAATTGCCGTCGGTTCATGCAAGTGACTCAGTTTGATTGTAGGGGCGGCCCTGTGTGGCCGTCCAATTCGGTGTGCCGTTGATGAGAAACCGGGCGACCACACAGGGTCGCCCATACAGATGAGATTTTTTGCTGACGCGCTAAGGGTAGGACGCGGCATCGGGTAACACACCCGCTGCTTGCTGACACGCGCGGCTCGGTATTTTTCGATTTCCACGCTCCTGCCTCCTGCCTCCTGCCGTCTGCCTCCTGCCGTCTGCCTCCTGCCTTCCGCCTTCCGCCTTCTCCCTTCTTCCTTCTCCCTTCTCTGCCAAACTAGAGTCCCAGCTCCTGTTTCACCTCTCCGAATTTTTCGATCGCGAACTGGAGATCATCCGTCGAATGAGCCGCGGAAACCTGCGTGCGAATGCGCGCCTTGCCGTGCGGTACCACCGGGTACGAGAACCCGATGACATAAACACCTTTGCCCAGCATCGCGTCCGCGACGCGGCCGGCCAGGGCGGCATCGCCCAGCATGATGGGTACAATCGGATGTTCACCCGGCAGGATGTCCAGGCCTAGTTTTGCCAGCCCCTGCCGAAAGAACTTGGTATTGCCCTCCAGCTTGTCGCGAAGCGCAGTGGACTGGGAAAGCAGTTCGACCGCTTTGATGGAACCGGCGACAATGGGAGGCGCCAGCGTGTTGGAGAACAGATAGGGCCGCGACCGCTGGCGCAGCAAGTCCACGATTTCCTTTCTTCCACTGGTGTAGCCGCCGCTGGCGCCGCCCAGCGCCTTGCCCAATGTGCCGGTGAGAATATCCACACGGTCCATGACGTTGTGATACTCATGCGTGCCCCGCCCCATCCTCCCCATGAAACCGACGGCGTGCGAATCATCCACCATCACCAGCGCGTCGTATTTCTCGGCCAGCTCGCAGATAGCGGGCAGACCGGCAATATGGCCGTCCATGGAGAAGACGCCATCCGTCGCGACCATGCGATGCCGAGCGGACTTGGCCTGCTGCAGCTGCGTTTCCAGGTCGGCCATGTCATTGTGCTTATAGCGGAAGCGCTGCGCTTTGCAGAGGCGAATGCCGTCGATGATGCTGGCATGATTCAACTCGTCGGAGACGATGGCGTCCTCCGCTCCGAGGAGTGTTTCAAATAATCCCGTGTTGGCATCGAAGCAGGAAGTGTAGAGGATGGTGTCTTCGGTTCCCAAAAACTCGGTGATTCTTTTCTCCAGCTCTTTGTGCAGCGCCTGCGTGCCGCAAATGAAGCGCACTGAGGCAAGGCCGTAACCCCATTTTTCCAAACCTTCGCGCGCCGCCGCGATCAGGGCCGGGTGCTCCGCCAGACCGAGATAATTGTTGGCGCACATATTGAGCAGCGGTTTGCCGTCGCCCACGCGGATGTGCGCGTCTTGCGGCGTGGTGATGACGCGCTCGTTCTTATAGAGGCCAGCCTGGCGAATTTCTTTCAGTTGGGTGGAGCAATACTGTTTTAGGGATCCGTACATAATTGTTTCTTACCCGTAGATGGACGACATTCCAATTGCAGATTGGCGATTGCGGATTGCGGATTGAAAAACTAAAGGCGGAGAATGCGAATCCGCAGTGCAAAAACAAAATAATCCGCAATCCGAAATCCGCAATTCGGACGTCGTCCATCTGCGGCTTAAAAACCCTTGTTTCAATCACCTTCGTTCCAATTGAGAATCACCTTCCCCGACTGGCCCGACGACATCACCTCGAATCCCTTTTCGAATTCTGTATAGTGAAAGCGGTGAGTGATAACCGGCGAAATGTCCAGGCCGCTTTGCAGCATCACGGTCATCTTGTACCAGGTCTCATACATCTCCCGCCCGTAAATTCCTTTTATGGTGAGCATGTTGAACACAACCGCATTCCAATCGATCACTATTGGCTCGTTGGGAATTCCCAGCATGGCGATTCTGCCACCGTGGCACATGTTGGCAATCAGCTCTCGGAATGCGGATGGGTTACCGGACATCTCAAGCCCTACGTCAAACCCTTCGGTCATGCCGAGTTGCTTCTGTATTTCTCCGATGCTCCCGTTGCGAACATTGAGAGCCACCGTGGCACCCATCTTTCGCGCCAGATCCAGCCGATACTCATTCACATCCGTTATCACTACAAATCTGGCTCCGGCATGCCTCACCACAGGCACAGCCATGATGCCTATCGGTCCGGCGCCTGTGATGAGCACGTCCTCGCCCAGAACCGGAAACGACAGCGCAGTGTGCACCGCGTTCCCGAACGGATCGAAAATGGCGGCGACATCCCGGTCGATCGCGGGATTATGAACCCACACATTGGTCATGGGCAGAGCGAGATACTCGGCGAAGGCGCCGGTCCGGCTTACGCCGATGCCCTTTGTGTCCGCGCAAAGATGACGCCGTCCGGCTAAACAATTTCGACAACGCCCGCAAACCACATGGCCTTCGCCGCTGACGATTTGGCCAGGGAAAAAATCCTTGACGTTCGAGCCCACTTCAACGATGCGGCCCACAAACTCATGCCCAATCACCATCGGTACCGGGATAGTCTTTTGCGCCCAGTCGTCCCATTTGTAAATGTGGACGTCGGTGCCGCAAATACCGGTTCGATCAATCCGGATCAACACATCGTTGATGCCAATTTCGGGCATCGGCACTTCTTCCAGCCATAAACCGGGTCCCGCCTTCTTTTTAACCAGTGCTTTCATGTTCACATTCTGCCGCAGCAGAGTCTAAGATGTCGCTGCCAGGCCGTCAAATCGCGCCGTAAGGAGCTTCGACAAAATTGAAACGGAGCTTCGATGGCCCGAAGTTAAGAACGGCGACGCAATTTTTTCACACCTTGCAAGGGAGCAGGGAGGGAAAGTTAGGACCCACAATGAGATTTTCTGGTCTTATTCAAAAGACATCACAAAGGCCGCGCCAAAAGAAATTCTCTCCATTCATGTGCTGAAGACATTTGTCAACGGAGAATCGGTCTACGATGCGGAGCGGGTGAAATGAACGCGTCGCAGCTAAAATCTCACTTGGTCTCCCTTTTCTCCTGGGTATCAGCCGGCGATTTTTCTGTCTGGCTTGGCGTCGCCTCAGTCGGGGGCCGGCGAAAGGCATCGTGGCGATTATGGGGACCAGGCAGCGCGAAAGGATTGGATGCTCGCCGGTCACTGGGGGGATTCAAAATTGGATTGTGAGGCACGAATTCCTTGCGGTCCATCTCTTCAATCATTCTGCGAAAATCCCGTCGCAGATCCTGTACATCGGCCTTTTGGTTTAAATGCGAAATTCGGGCCGCAGCGATTACTAAGATTATTACGACAGCGGCGATAGAGACAACCCGGAGAGACAGTTGAGCGCGCGCTTCCGAATTGTCCTCCGCCTCGTCGCTCCAAATCCATGCGCACACAGCGAAAGGTCCCCTGCCACAATTCCCGAATGGACACACAAGTGTCCGACTCAGGACAAAACAATATGCGCTGGTTTCAGTCCCGGCCACAATACAGCGGAGAGGCAATGAGTGAATGGTTTTTAATGTAGTGCGCCTTAAGGACAGGATAACGCAGCGCGGCAGCATCGCAACCAAAAGTCCAAACAAGAATTGTCTCTTTCCGCTTGAAATCTGATCTTTGTCGCGCCTAGCATTCCCGTGAGTTCAACTCAGAGGAGGGCCCCATGCCAAACGGTAGATTCAGTTCTGGAATCATTCTTCTTTGTTTCCTGTCAACCGGAGCACTGCTGTCTTGCCAGAAAGGCGAGACCCCGCAGCAACAGCCTGCAGCACCCGCTCAACCTGCTCAGACTTCCAGCGTCCCGGCGACAACCGGACCAACAACTTCGACGTCCGCCCCTGCTCCCGCAACCAGTCCCGGCAAAGTGATAGCCAGCGCCCAGTATTCGGCCGATCCTGACTTACGCTGTGACCTGCTGGAGGTAAAGCGAGCAAGCGGAGGGGCTTTGCTAATCAGGTGGCGGCTGGTAAACACCGCCGGCACACAGCAGACCGGACTGGCGGCAACGCAGCCAAAAACGATCAACTATGATTTTAACTGGCCTGACATCTATTACATCGATCCTGCTGAAAATAAGAAATATGGCTTCCTTACAGATTCAGAAGGAAACAGGATCTTAGATGTCTTCTGGGGAACTTTTGCGGCGGGTCAACAGCGCCTCAATTGGGCGAAATTTCCCGCACCACCGGCAACCTCCAGCAAAATCAGCGTCAGCATTCCCAAGTTTCCTCCATTCGAGGATATTCCCGTATCTTAGCGAGGAGGCCGCGTTGATGATTCCAGGTACAAAATTGCTCGTTTTGGATACCGTCCTTTTGGTTTCTTTCATGACGGCGCCTCTCGCTTTCGGTCAAAAATACAAAATTGACGACGCCATTCCACCCGGCGCCACCGGAAAAGTCCTGCCTATCCAAGGGAAGGTTTTGGAGATCAAAGGACTGGCTTCCGGAGTGGCAGGGAAAACTGAGGCCTTAGGCGCCGCGTTAAGGGAACTGGGAGCCAAGACCACGGATACAGAGATTCATATAGAGCTTCCCAGCGACGTTCTGTTTGACTTCGATAAAGCGGATCTTCGGCCCCAAGCCATTCCTGCTTTGGAAAAGGTTGCCACTATCCTCAGATCGTATCCCACCGCGGCGTGTTCCATCGATGGGCACACCGACGGCGTAGGAAACAAGCAGTACAATCAGAAGCTCTCAGAGCGCCGGGCTAACTCTGTTAAGGGATGGCTCCTGGGGCACAATATTTCCAACAGCATGACTGTTCGCGGATGGGGGGCGGAAAAGCCCGTAGCTCCCAACAACAATCGTGACGGCAGTGATAATCCGGAAGGGCGACAGAAGAACCGTCGCGTCGAGATCATTGTCAAAACGCGCTAGCCCGCATTATTCATGGCGAACTTCGTTCCAATAGGTTAGCGTAGGCAGAAGGCGGAACGCAGAAGGCAAAAAAAACTATGAACCACCGCTTAGTGACAATAAAAGATGGGCCGCACGCCGTAAGCTGGACTCATGCGGACGAAGTGAACGCAGAACTGGTGAACTTCCTCGGGAGAGGTGCTGCAAGGCGAGCTGCTTCGACGTCGCAGCGATAAGCACTGACCATTTTGATGCGAGCATCTGCGCTCCGCAGGGCTGTAAGACTAAAATTTATCCTTGGAGGGAATCGTCATGAATGAAAAGGTGAAAGAGACGACCGACCAGCCTGTTCTGGGCCACATCGAGAGGCTTGTTGCAGAAGAGCACAAGCTCTACAACCAGGGAACGCTCGCAGAGGAAGACCGATCACGCTTAGCAAGAATCCAGGTGGAGCTCGATCAATGCTGGGATCTCTTGCGTCAGCGCCGGGCTCGACGTGAATTCGGGCAAGATCCGGAAGGGGCACAGGTGCGTTCACCAAAAGTCGTAGAGCACTACGAGGGATGACACTGGCGTTGTGTCCTACTCCGTGGCTCGACGCCGCAACGAGATCGGCATCCGGATGGCGCTCGGCGCGCAGTCGGAAATGCCTTCCGAATTGGTCATGAAGGTCCAAAATGGGGCTTTAGTAGGAAATTGGTAAGTTGAGAAGGCGTTGCGAAACTGCTGGTTTACTTTCAAACCATCGAGGACGGTACTTGTGAAAGAACAGTGTTTCCCACGACGCCATCCCGC
>DASXTB010000248.1:0-7229 GCA_036505615.1 Acidobacteriota bacterium | reverse complement strand
GGTGGGGCGTCTTCTTCGATGTGGAACCTGTTAGCGCCAGGTCGTCTGAACTTATAGAGGTGCCCCTAGAGTCCGAGGAAATGAACAATAGCGTCTTACTCGATAAGAAGATTGCTTCGTTGGCACAATGGTCCGACACACGAAGGGAGGTCCTCATACCGGCATCCTCTACCGGCTCTGTAGCTACCGGCGGATTAGAGCTTGGACTAGCCCAAATTAAAAACAAAGCGTTGTCTTTGACAGCCAACGATTTTCGCATTGTCTCTATCAACAAAGGAAGGGCCCGGGTTCGAGTGGGTCCAGCCGAAAGCGAGGTTGTTGAACACGACCACTTCGGAGTGCCGGCAGGCACGGACGCGTATATCGCACCGGCGGACTCCAATCCGGTCGTCATCCTGGACTCGATGATTTTAAAGATATCCTAAGTTCTTATCGGCTTGAAATAGAGAGAGGCAAGTTCGCAACATCAGGGCACGAATTTAACTGTTGGAATGCGTAGACAGAAGCAAAAGGCAGACCGGGATTTCAGCCGATCCGACCTGAACCCTTCGCCAAAAGTGAGAAAAAGAAGTCTCGCATCTTGATGGTTTCGGTCATCATATCTACTTTACCCCAGTGGCCATGCTCGTACTCGAGAGTTAGGAAGCCAGTGTAATTGGCCGACTTCAACTTGGCAACCACGTCTTCAAAGTCGATATCGCCCTCTTCCCACTGCGCCTGAAGCGCATTTTTCGCCGCTTGGCGTAGATGGACATGGCGCGTATGAATAGCGAGCGGGTCAACCTCGTTTTGTAAGTAACCCTGAGATATGAACTGAGAGTAATCCAGAGTTAGCTTTAATCTGGGATTGGCCTGTATAAAAGTGAGAGTCTCTTGAGGTGACTGCAAAATAGAGCCCTTATGCGGTTCAAAGGTCAAAGTAACGTCTTTTTCCTCAGCTATTCCCGCCAACTCATTTAGTGATTGAGCGGCGGTCTCTAAGGATTTTTCCTGGGACCACCCTTCCTGAGCGATTCCTGGCAGCAACGTTATAGTCGGGATTCCAGCCTGAGCGCAAAACTCAACGACCGAATAAAAGCGTTCTTTATTCTGTCTCCGAACGTCGGTATCTTTGTGGTTTACTGCTTTTTGAGCAACATCGCGGCCGAAGAGAAAAACTATAGCAGCAATCAGGACACCTAAGTCTCGAATCCGTCGAGCCTCACCCTCCGGGTCTTGAACGATCCTGTCTGCATCAAGCTGGGGTTGAAGACTGGCGCTGGGAATAGCTAGTAGATCGACGAAGTCAATTCCCAAAGTTCGATATATCCCAGCAGATTCGCCTAATGTTGCGCCCAAAAATAACCAGGAAGCACCACTGAGCCTCATGGAAGCCGTGTCTAAAATCTTGTCTCTCTTTCCCCTCTCTTTTCTTGACATTCCGATTTCCGATAGGTACCTTCAAGGCAACAAATTAAGATATCGATATCAATATCGGGCGAAAGTATAAAGGAGCTGAGGCTTAAAAAGCAAATCCATCTAGAACGTGTTATTTCGGAGGACCAATCTGCAGCTAGTAAAATCTTTGATTTCCTTTTCTTGCAGCCGCACAGGCCAAGCCAGAATTCAGGGAGAATTTTATTGAGGCCCCCTTGGTTAGTAGCGAGGTCCGGTAGAGAGTGAGCGGAAACGACTCGTTAGAGTTTTGTTCCATCTGCGAGAGATCGAGGACTCAAACTTTTATGCCGAGTCTCAACACTGTCAATGTCACATCCCGATAAAGCTTGCCTTAAGGCCATTCACTCGCAAACTGCCCCCTCCTGGACTCGCCGATGGTTGCCTTGGCCCAAACGCTTCGACATTGCGCTCTTGTCTTTTTTCGCAGTGGTGATTGCAGCGTGCGACCGAATCAATATGGCAGTAGCGGCGCCAGCGATAATGCAGGAGTACGGCTGGGATACCGTGAAAATGGGTTGGGTATTATCAGGTTTTTATATTGGATATGTATTATTCATGATTCCGACTGGGATGATTGCAGACCGTTATGGTCCGAAGCGCGTTTTTGCCTCGAGCGTAGCCTGGTGGTCCTTGTTTACAGCTCTCACGCCGCTTCCCAAATCGCTCTCAGGTATGACTCTTATGCGTATTACCATGGGCGCAGGCGAGAGCGGGATGTATCCTTCGGTCAATGGCATTCTCGTTCGCTGGTTTCCCCGCCAGGAATACTCGCGCGCGGCTAGCTTCAGTTGGAGTGGCGGTGCCTTAGGTGCCATTATTGCATTTCCCTTGGCTTCAATGATCGTGGGCTTATGGGGATGGCGAGCCATTTTCTTCGCGTTTGCTTTCTTGGGCGTAATCTGGCTGCCCCTGTGGGTTCTAGGTTCCAGTGACGATCCCGCAACGTCTCGCGGCATCAGTCAGAGGGAATTGGAGCACATTCTCGAGGCGCGGCCAGTAATGGAAGTCGTCAGAAGTGTGCCCTGGCGCGAAATCTTGCGTCTCCCCGCGCTCTGGGCTCTTCTGTTACTCCATTTTTCCGCCAATTGGTTCGCCTATATGCTGATCTCATGGCTGCCGACCTACCTTATGATAGGGCGTCACTTTTCCCTGGCGAATATGGCGATCGGTTCAGCTTTGCCATTTCTTGCAATCCTGGTTGGCACGAATTTCTTTGGTACGCTCATTGATCGTTTAAGCATCCGACATAGTCGGACTAGTGTTCAAAAGATGGTCCTATTACCTTATGCGTTTGCGGCGGTCATCTTCCTTCTGGTACCTCTGGCTTCCAGTTCTTCAATAACTGTCCTGCTCTTGTGTCTCTCCACAGCACTGATGAGCTGTGTGATACCCATTTATGCCAGCGGCTCATTGGATCTTGCACCACGCTTTGCCGCAACAGTCGTTGCTTTTCAAAATTCCATGGCCAACTTCGCCGGAATCCTAGTGCCTGTTGTGACCGGGTATTTGGTGAAGTTTGCTGGCTGGAATGCAGCATTTTGGTTAACTGCAGCAATGAGTACCGTGGGTATTTTAATTTATCTTGCTTTTGGCCAAGCAAGAAAACTTGTTGACTAGTCCGTCGTACAGTCTGGCTTGCTTACGGCTAGATTTTAGGGCTTCGGTTGAACTAGTCCTATTAGTGTGCCGAGGGCAACTGAACCAAAAGACGGCAAGCAGAGAAGAATTGTGTTACTTCATTAATTACCAGTTCAAACAGCAATTTTCATTTATGGAATGCGACCTATGCAAAGACAATTCGGCTCGAAGTTAATAGCGGGGGAAGTCCCGGTCATGATCCTTGGGATTCTGCTCTTCACATCTTTTGCTGCGGTCACGGTGACGCCTTCGGAGAAGCCAACCCTCACCCGCAACGACATTGACCAGATGATGGTGTCGCTGTCGAATTGGGGACGTTGGGGGAAAAACGACGAAATGGGTGCGATGAACTTAATCACTCTGAAGAAACGAAAGCAGGCGGCCGCGTTGGTGATAGAAGCAATATCAGAATCCCTGGCGCAGAACGTGATCAAGGTCCAGGTGTACAACTCTGCTCCATTTGAGCACAAAATGATTCAGACAGGGCAGATGCCGAGTGCGGAAGCTTCAGTCGATAGTTACTCCGTGCAGTATCACGGATACACCCAAACCCACTTGGATGCCCTATGTCATATATTTTACAAGGGCAGGATGTACAATGGCTTTTCCCAACAAGAGGTGAGCGCGAAAGGCGCGGCCAAGCTATCGGTGATTAACATCAAAAACGGGATTTTCACAAAAGGTGTTTTGATGGACTTACCGAGGCTTTGGGGAGTGAAGTACCTGAGCGATGCGCGAGCAATCTACCCAGAAGACTTGGAAGCATGGGAGAGGAAGGCTGGAATCAGGGTTGAGAGTGGAGACGCCGTACTAATTCGAACCGGACGCTGGGCAAGGTGGTCGACTGAAGGCGAGTGGAACATAGGGGAGAACTCCGCAGGGTTACACGCGTCTTGTCTACCGTGGCTGAAAAAAAGAGACGTCGCGATCCTTGCAAGCGATGCAGCTTTAGACGTTATTCCGTCCGGTGTGAAAGGAGTGCAAGCGCCGGTTCATCTTGTTGCGATTGTAGCCATGGGGGTACCTCTTCTTGACAATTGCAATCTGGAGGCCCTGAGCGAGGCAGCGAACAAGCGCAAACGGTGGGCGTTCCTGTTGACGGCGGCTCCGCTGGCAGTGGAGGGAGGAACTGGCTCGCCGATAAATCCAGTAGCTACATTTTAGGGTATCAAGACCAGTCTAGATTGTCGATGAACTCCGCCTGAAGACTGAGAATATGGGGAACCAGGACCACAGATAGACAGGTCGGTAGACAAAGCACTTTTCGAACAGTCGGTTTCTCAATTTACGTCTCAACCTTTTGCACCGTTTTCGCGTGCCCCAAACAGAAACCGATCATCTTCGCTCTTCGATTTCATTCGGATGTAGAGCGTCGTCTCTAGTAGAGCGCTAAGAGGTGATTTGAATGATGACCGACATTAAAGAACTGTTTGACCTCTCAGTCACAACTTGAACAATAAAACAGTCAAGGTAAGGTTATGACAGATCTACTGCGTGTGGGGGTGATCGGAGCGGGCATCGGGGCGGGATATATTGCAGGATTTCAGAAGCAGCCCAGGGTGGAGGTGACAGCGGTCTGTGCACGCACACCCACTCGCCTTTTGCCAGTCGCGCAGAAATATGGGATCCCGCGTACTTATATTGATTATGAATTGATGATGGCACAAGAACCTCTTGACATAGTTGTCGTCGCTTCACCGAATTATTTGCACCATCCAATGACAATGGCTGCGCTGGAGGCCGGCAGGCACGTGCTCTGTGATAAACCGCTGGCGCTAGACGTCACGCAGGCAAGCGAAATGGCCGAACGGGCGGAGAAGCTTGGGCGAAAGCATTTTGTTCCGTTTACCTTCCGGTTTTTCCCAGCTGCGTTGTATATGAAAGAGATCATCGCGTCTGGGTTTGTTGGTCGTCCTTATCACGTTAACGTGCGCTTTTATGTTTCGGGCTGGGGAGATCCGCAGGGGCCGATGCGATGGCAGTTTGAGAAAGAGCAGGCAGGAAGTGGTGTGCTGAGTAATCTTGGCTCACACGTTGTCCATTTGGTCCAATGGTGGCTAGGCGACCTTCGGCACGTGTGTGCGATGACCACCACGGCTGTCAAGGAACGTGCTTTGGCGGACGGAAGCGGCCGAGTACCCGCTCAACTTGATGACACCTGCGCCTTGCTCGCTAAGTTAGAGGACGGTTCGCCGGTCGTCTTTGACATTAGTTCGGTGGCGCTGGTGCAGCGAGTTAACTTGGAAATCGGGATTTTCGGCAGCGATGGCACATTGACCTTCCAGAACAATTGGGGGGAGGAAGATGCGCTCACCGGCCGAATCCTCGCTCAGCGCAAAAACGATCCTGCGCCCAGCCTCGTCCCAATCCCAGCCCGGTTAATTGGTGAATTCCTGGACATGCCCGATTTCTACACACCGATGCGAACGTGCTTCACGCGCATGGCGGCTGAATTCGTGAATGCGATACGCGAGGATCGCCCGGCAGAGCCCAACTTTCACGACGGTCTGCGCGTACAGGAGCTTCTTGATGCCGCCGTGAAATCAGCTGCGGAGAAATGCTGGGTTACGTTAATACATCAGTCAAGTTCGACAGGGGCCAGTTCTAAGAGTTAGTACTAAGGACACTTAATATAGCAGTCGTGGCGGGAAAGCAGCTTCGATGTTGAAAGCATGGCTGCCAGATTTCCAGGCGCCTTTGCCTAAAGTGATCCGAGCCTGGACCAATAGATGCCCGAGCCCGCGCATCCGCCAGCCTAGACTGACGAAGTCTAGTGAACAGCGGGGATCCCGGAGCAGACGCAGAGGTTATCAGAGGCAAGAGACTTTCTCATGGATTGGAGCGTATCTGGATCGAGTACTGATGTAACGGATGCCTCGACAAAGATTGGTGCACATAAGAGAACTGTTTGACCTTTCCAGCCGTGCGGCCATTGTCACGGGCGGTTCACGGGGGCTTGGCCTTGAAATGGCTGAAGGACTTGCGGAGGCCGGCGCATCGCTCATGCTTTGTGCCCGCCGCGAACAGTGGCTCAAACCAACGGTAGAGGCAATGCGCCGGCGGGGTTTCACAGTCAAAGGAATGATCTGCGATGTCTCTGATCCAGAACAGGTACGGGCCACCGTGGATGCCACTGTCGCTACGTACGGGACGGTGGATATCTTGGTCAATAATGCGGGTGTCACATGGGGTGAGCGCCCCGAAGATATGTCCCTGGTGAAGTGGCAGAAGATATTAGATGTGAACTTGACGGGCGCGTTCCTTTTTTCGCAGTGCGCGGGGAGGGAAATGCTCAAGCGCGCTTATGGTCGAATTATCAGCGTTGCCTCGGTTGCAGGACTTTGCGCTTCCACTTCCGGTCCGTATTACGCGGGGTATGCCGCAAGCAAGGCCGGGCTGATGGGACTGACACGGGAGCTTGCGGCCTCCTGGGGCCCACGCGGAATTCGCGTCAATGCAATTGCGCCGGGTTTCTTCCATTCGCGAATGGCTGACTCGGTGATACCCCAAGTCGAAGCAAAGATCGAAATCAGGAATCCAATTCCGCGTGTGGGCAGGAGTGGAGAGTTAAAAGGAGTAGCGGTGTTCCTTGCTTCTGATGCAGCGAACTACATTACGGGGCAAACGATCGTAGTCGACGGCGGTTATACGATCGCCTAAAGTAACCGGCTCAAAAGTGCAGGACGAATAGGCACACCCCCGGATAATGGAAATGGAATCGTTAAATTGCGTACCAGTTTGGCGTCCTGTCCTCGAAGAGGTTATCCGACTAGCGTCGACGCTGGGTACTCTGACAGGTATTCTCAACCTGTTGTGTTGACTTTACCCTGAAATTCAATCTTGACATAAACCTAAAGATTTACTTAAAGTGCTCAATATCGATATCGAAACTAGAGTTGACTGGAGCGCGCTTTTACTTGACAGGATGAAATTTACGGTCCGAAGCGTAAGGATTACCTGCCTCCACACTTAAGTCTTAAAAAGGTGCTTCAGCTTAGGTTTTCGTGGCAACTGTTTCATTAGGTTGACCGAGCAGAACTGCCCAAGATCCCTCTGAGAGGAGGCTACGTTGAAAATCGGAGTGGGTTCACTATTTCTTCTCCCCTTTGAGTTCGAGGAAGGGCTACGGTTCGCGCAGAAACTTGGCGTGCAAT
>DASXTB010000247.1:0-4885 GCA_036505615.1 Acidobacteriota bacterium | reverse complement strand
AATCCTCGCACCAATGGCTTTGCAACGCATTAAAGCCGCGGCCATTTCAGACAGTTTATGTGTCCTGGTGATCTTGATGTCCTTGGTGATTCAAAAGCTTCACATCTGAGCTAAGATGGCAGCTTCACTTCAGAACGGCGGACACCATGCCTGGGCTTCACCAGGCTGTACCAGGCATATTTCGCCCCGGTCCAGTAGAGAACCCCTGGCTCGCCCGCCAGCGTTTCGCCGATCACATCGCCATTAGGCCCGGACGCTTTTGGCGAGTGTTCCGTTGACCTCAGCAGGTCTTGGCGGCGCTGTATCTTCAGGTTGCTACCAACTGCGTTCCTGAGCAGATAAGTCTGCTTTGCATCGGGGTTTCTCCAACCTTCCCGGCCATAACCGTGAATCACCGCGAGCAAAACGTCCTGCTCTCTTACTCGCACTGGCCCGGGCTTAGTCGGAAATTGGTGGAGCTTTTTCCCTGGTTCTGGCGGCGCGATTTCCAGAGGGTCCACTCTGATCCAGTTGGCAACCTCGCTGTTGATCTCCGCGAGCATCCCCTTGGCAGGTTTCACCACCACAGCAATGTCTTGTGAAGCGTCGTTGTTGAAATCCCCAACGATGAAATTCGGGCTGCGTCCGGTGTCCAGTTCGATCACTTTCTGAAACACGCGAGCAATTGCCGCACGAGCCTCAGCCAGTGTGGGCGGTGGGAACTTCGACGCATCGGGCTTTTGTTGCGCCGTGATGGCTTGGTTGCGCTGCGCTGCTTGCGGAGGGATAGTCTCTCTTTTTGCTTGCTCGCCCTTATTGCATCCATAGAAAACAACTAATGCCACAACAAAGAATGACCATTGAAACCAGGCAAGTATTTTTTGGTCCTTCACGACTGCGTAACTGGTTTTCACTTTCTTCAAACTTCCGAAGGCTTCGCTTCTAATGGAAAGAGGTTAAGGGTGTCAGGCTGCGCCTTTTGAATGAATGAAAAATCTAACTGGAGAGGCGTATGAAAACAAACCACCATTTCCCGCTATTGTCCGGGGATCGCAAGATCACAAAAAAATCAACAGGCATCGAGGCTTCCGGTTCTATTGACAGCTCCTTGATTCGAGTTACTCTGATTTAAGGAAAAGAAAAAATGACAAAAGATAAGATAGCGTTCAGCGGATTAAGCATTACGGTTCTTATCTGCCTTCTGATGTTGTCACAGCTGGCATTACTCTGGGCGTGGAGCATAATCCCGACTCAAAATCCCAGTGCCGGCGGGGAACAGTTCAATAGTATTGCCGCTCTCTCGGCGAACGACGCTTGGGTGGTGGGCGAAAGTGCCGGGAACACAGGCGGCCTCACGCTCATCGAGCACTGGAATGGAACCGGTTGGAATACGGTAAGCAGTCCTAACCCAGGCGCCTCAACACTGTGCGGCAGCGGGAACGTACTGAACAAGGTCACAGCTACCTCCCCCGGCGATGTCTGGGCCGTGGGGTACTACTACAGTTGCTCGCTGTTCAAGACATTAATCGAACACTGGGACGGCACAAGCTGGAGTGTCGTTTCCAGTCCCAGCCCGAGTATTAGCGGCCTCAGTGAGCTACGCGGGGTGGCGGCATCCTCTGCCGACGATGTTTGGGCCGTAGGATACTACGAGGCCTTAAACGGCGCTTCCCTTCCGCTTGTAGAGCATTGGAATGGCGCCAGTTGGATGATCCTTCGCGCTGCAAGTCCAAGCGCAAGCGCCAACGTGCTTAACGGAGTCACAGTGATCTCTGCTAATGACGCCTGGGCGGTGGGAACCTACTATGACTCCCAGAAAGGAATATTCAAGACCCTGATCGAGCACTGGGACGGCACAAATTGGGTCCTCGCTTCCAGTCCAAGCCCTGGGGTCTATACCTTTAACATACTCACTGGCGTCGCTGCCGTCTCGGCCACCGATGTGTGGGCCGTGGGATATTATCAGGCTACCAACGCCTCGTTCCTTCCTATCATCGAGCACTGGGACGGGAAGAGGTGGAGAATTGTTTCTACTCCTGTCCTGAGCGCGGCCTACGGCTCAGCCAACGTCCTAAAAGATATAGCAGTCGTCTCTGCCAGCGACATCTGGGCCGTCGGGATGTTCCAAAACGAAGCCACCGACTATCACCAGCACCGGCCACTGATCGAGCACTGGGATGGAACAAATTGGTCTATTATTTCCAGCCCCAGCCCTGGAAAGTCAGCCGAGCTGAATGGAGTCGCCGCTCTCAGCTCCGGAATCGTGTCGGCCGCCGGGCTCTACTCGGACTACCCAATCGACATCTACTACGGCACTTATACCTCGCCCAAAACACTCGACCTGCAAAAATAAAATCTGCTTCGTCGAAGACCGGCTGGAAACCCGACGTAGTACCCAAGGCGACTGATGTAGAGACGGCCCCAGGCCGTCTCTCCGCTCCCAGAATGTAGAAATTCGGGAGACCGACCAACGGGCCGTCTCTACAATGTCCAAATGCGAGTGACCGGCCGGAACCGGCGCTAGCGTCGTTTCCGCATTTTAAAGCGACCGGAGAAACGCGATTAGCTGCTGCTTCTGCTGCGCACTCAATCCAATGAAGGCATTGGTGACAGGGGTAGCCTCGCCGGCATGGCGCAGAATCGCGTCGGTGAATGTCAGTGACTCACCGTCGTGCATCAAGCGATCTCTGGTGCGCACACCCCATAGCGGGGCGGTACGCATTCGGTTCGCGGTTGACTGGTCGCCCGGGGGCAGGTTTGTGCCAGGGTTTTGTATTATCCCGTCACCTGTTCCCACGTTGTGCAGCAGGAAGTCACCAAACGGATGGATCGCTTTGCTCGCCAGGGATCCTGGCACCGTGAACGCGCCGCCGTTGATCACCGTACCCGCCAGCGCCGTGACGATAGTGCCGACATGGCAGGTGTTGCACCCTATGGAGTTGAATATCGACTCGCCGTTTTGCGCATCGGCCGTAATTGTGCCGCGTGGAGGAGCCTTGGAAGCTCTCATGAATTCCGCGAAGGCATCGATATCATTTTTCGTATCTTCCGGATCAGCCACTTTGTCAAATGCGGCAACCGAGCGGCCCAGGGATGTATTCTCGAACGAAACCAGGCGATTGGTGACGCCCATCTCGTTCAGATAGGCGTCGCCTGAGAACGAAAGCAGGCTGGCAAGCTGACTCTTCCAGCCGAACCGACCTACTCGAGTTTTGCCCGGAGCCTCAAGCACCGGCACGGTGATAACCAGGCCCCGCATTGTCGCGGGCTGGCCGTTTGAAATCGCCACCAGTGTGTCATTCGCGATAGCTTCGACGAATCCGTCCCCGAGCGTGTTCAGAGAGGTGCGGAAGGTTCGAATCGTTTCGCTATCCGGCACAAACTCCTGTATCGACGCATCGATCGCCCGGTCATTAATAAGCGAGCCGCCGGGGGCGTCCACAAACCTGCCAAAGGCATCAAGATGTCCCGCTCTCAGCTCGGTGATTTGGCTGATGGCGCCCGTGACCGGATTCTGATGACATTCGACGCAGGCCTGCGCGTTGTACACAGGTCCCAGTCCATCTCCCAGCCCTTCACGCTCCTCGAACGACTTTTTGTCGAGATCGAACTTGCTTTGCGAAACCAATCCATTGGTCTGATTATCAAAGCCTGTGGGGGCCTCTCCGCCCGGTGGCGGCTGTGGAGGGCTTTCCGGTGCTATGGCATCCGGAGCAGTGGACTGACTTTGGACGGTACCCGTGAATACGATCAGCGGGACGAGAACCGCTGTTACAAAGAGCCAACCTAGAATCTGCAGTTTGCGCGTGTGGCGCATAATTACACCTCCTTTTTGCAGCATTACTTGCTGGTTCGGATGTGTTCCGACTTGGCTTAAATCATCACCTCCCTTCAAGAGGCGTCAGGACATGGGATTGTCGCCTGAGGATTTTCGGGCTGCTCGGGCGGGCAACAAGGCGCTAATCGAAAGGCTAGATGAGACAGCTTGGCGGTCGATCGAATTGGAGCTTGGGTTGAGTGGATCGGTCTGTGCTGCAGGGCAATGGTTCGCACGAGCTTGCCTGCCTCCAAGGCCTTTCTCGATCCAGAGCTGGTGCGCTAACGTCTACTTGAGCCGTTGCTGGAGTCGAAGAGCCTCAGTCACAATCTCTTTAATTTGAAATATTTAGCTTGGTAGGCTGGTATATTAACATTTATTCATTAGAAGTCAAGTTCTTATTTAATAAAAAAGCAACAAACCGCCCATAGCAAGGGGGGAGGTTACTCCTATGGTGGCGGCTAGGGAAACAGGATTTGGACATTTTGGAGAGACCGCCTGAGGGCCGCCTCTTGGAGTTTGGACATTTTGGAGAGACGGCCTGGGGGCCGTCTCTCGCACAATCTTTCATCGTTCAGGAGACCCCCCACGGGGCGTCTCTCCAATAGGCGCCGCTTTGCGGACAAAGGCCGCTGAAAGCGGCCTAGAGACGGCCTGGGGGCCGTCTCCTGCGCAATCTTTCATCGGGCAAGACACGCCCCGCGCCCGCCCCGCGGGGCGCCTCTCCAATAGCGCCGCTTCACGGCGCCCTAAAATTTAAACCTTTTCTCATGCTGCAGAGCGCTGCAAACCAGGGCGTCCGCGAAGCGGACCAATAGCAGTAGCCGGGGGTGCCGAAGCGCGAAGCGCCAGGCACCCCCGGTAAGCAATCGCGAATATCGCCCGGACCGCGCAAGCGGTCCGGGCCGCTTCGCGGACACTCGGGTTTGGACATTTTGGAGAGACGGCCGGTGGGCCGTCTCCGGCGCAATCTTTCATCGTGCAGGAGACGGCCCCCAGGCCGTCTCTCCGCTCCGAAAATGTCCAAACTCCAGCGACCGCGCAAGCGGTCCGGTCAGGTTCGGCAGCCATGGATGCCTCCGTCCCAAA
>DASXTB010000246.1:0-24591 GCA_036505615.1 Acidobacteriota bacterium | reverse complement strand
AGCCCGCCCTTCAGGCGGGCGGGTCCGCGCCAGTTTCCAGCGTAGAGACGCCTGGCCGAGGCGTCTCACCTGAACTTCCGTGGGAACCTTTTGGAACCCCTGCGCCAAGTGTTCAGATGAGGCCCGCTGTTGCGGGCTACCGACCGAGCCTTGGCTCCTCGAGGACTTCACGCAATAATCCAAAAATCCAGAGATCAAATCCAATATCCAGAATTTCAGCGGTGTTGGGTGCTGTGACAGCCTGCTGACGCTAATGCATTAAATACTTGATAACATTTACCTTTAGATTAATACTGAAACGCCGTTCCGGCGCTGTTCCAATCCCAAGAATTATTGGCAAAACAATTGCTTAAAATCGCGGCGGGAGTCCTGTAACAATAAGCCGTCCAATCTAGGTGCGGAGGACATTTCAAATGGCGAAGAGATTTTGCCTTCTCTTTTCTTCCGTCTTGACCACTGCAGTCTGCCTGACATTTGTCACCGGCTTCGCGATTGCGCAGGAGTTTCGCGGGTCGATCAGCGGACAGGTGACCGATCCCTCTGGAGCAGTGCTGCCAGGGGTTCAAGTCACTGCTACCAACGTAGGCACCAATGCCTCCTCATCGGCGGTATCCGATGATACGGGGCATTACAAAATCCTTTACCTTCTCCCCGGAAAGTACAACGTCATCGCAGAGCTGCCTGGTTTCAAGAAACTCGAAAGGGAGGCGATTGAAATTCGTGTCGGCGACCAACTGACACTGGATCTGAAGCTGGAAGTCGGCGAAGTGCGGGAGATCGTGAGCGTATCAGCACAGGCTCCGCTGTTGGAAACTTCCACCGCCTCGACAGGACAGGTGATCGACCAGCGGAGAATATCGGAGCTTCCGCTTTCCGATGGCAACCCATTCGTTCTTTCGCGTCTGGCGCCCGGCATCACCTATATCGGCGACTTGAAGTTCTCTCGGCCCTTCGACAATTCAGGCACCGCCGCGCTCATTTCCGACGGATCACCGGGGCGCAACGAATTCACGCTGGATGGCTCGCCCAATATGGCGTCCGGAGGCGGCACGGGCGGCGCCGGAAGGGTTGCATATGTTCCGCCATCAGATGTCGTACAGGAATTCAGAGTTCAGACCGCGACGTTTGATGCCCAGCAGGGACATACGGCCGGCGCGAGCGTAAACGTCGCGCTCAAAAGCGGTACCAACGAGTTGCACGGCACCCTCTATGAATTCAACCGGAACGATAAGCTCGCTGGCAATGATTTCTTCCTCAATCGAGCCGGTACACCGCGTCCGGCGCTGCATTACAACCGCTATGGTGGAACTGCGGGCGGCCCCATCTGGATACCAAAAATCTACAATGGGCGCGACCGCACATTCTTTTTCTTTGGTTACGAAGGACTGAAAGACGGTTTTCCCGAACCGGGCCAATTTACTGTTCCTACTGAGGCAGAAAGGCGCGGCGACCTTTCAGCGCTGTTTCCATTGGGAATCAGAATTTATGATCCGCTGACCGCCAAGCCGGCAGCCGGTGGCCGCATTCAGCGCGAGGCGTTTCAAAATAACGTGATTCCCCAGACTCGCCTCAGCCCGATCGCGCAGAATTATCTCAAGTTTTACCCGCTGCCCAACCAACCAGGTGATTCGCAAGGGCGCAACAATTACATAACGCCTCAACCGCGGGGCGACAACTTCGATTCAGAATCGTATCGATTCGACCACCAACTGAACGAAAAGCAGCAGATGTTTTTTCGTTACGTGCGCAACTGGCGCGTCGAGCATCGCGGTAACTGGACGGACGTAGTTAACGGAATCAGGCCCACCGGAAACTTCCTCTTCCGCATTAACAATGCGGGCACTTTTGACCACGTTACTACTATTTCACCTACGACTATTTTCCAATATCGAGCCGGCTTTTCGCGCTTCAATGAACCCAACGTGCGCCAGCACCAGGGGGCCTTTGATCCGGCAACTCTCGGCTTTTCTGCTAAAACGGTAGCTTTTTTTGGTGGGGCCTCTTATTTTCCGAGGTTTAATATACAGAACGACGCGTTTGACCTGCTGGGCGACAGTCTCGGCGACCAAAACTCCTATAACATTTACTCGTTTCAACCGACTCTCACAAAGTTGTGGGGGAACCACTCTTTCAGGGTCGGTTATGATTTTCGATCCTATCGCGAAAACGCTTACCCCAGCAGGAACGCCGCCGGCCGCTATGACTTTGATCGGACCTTCACACGCGGGCCGCTGGACAACTCTCCCGCCGCAGCCATCGGGCAGGGCCTGGCAGCCATGCTGCTCGGTCAGCCGACCGGCGGCTTCATCGATCGCTCTGCATCGCGCGCCAATCAATCGATCTATAACGGAGTCTTCGTCCAGGACGATTGGAAAGTAAGCGACAGGCTGGCATTGAATCTCGGTCTCCGATACGAGCTTGAGGGCGCCACTACGGAGCGTTTTAATCGCAACATCCGCGGTTTCGATTTCACCAGCCCCAGCCCCATCGAAGCGGCGGCCAGAGCGGCCTATGCCGCAAATCCGATTGCGGAGCTGGCGCCGGAAAACTTCCATGTCCGTGGAGGACTCCTTTTTGCCAAGCAAGGCGAGAGCGCCAAGCGCGGCTTCTATAATCCGGACAGGGACAACTTCCAGCCCAGGCTCGGTTTTGCTTATCGCATCGGCGCCAATACCGTGGTCCGCGGGGGCTGGGCCATGTACATGGTTCCCAGCCCGATTGCCGGCGTCAATCAGCCCGGATTCTCACAGGCCACCAATATCGTTCCCACCTTGGACAGCGGGCTGACGTTCCGAGCAAATCTCGCCGATCCTTTCCCCGATGGCGTGGCAGAACCGCCGGGCTCCAGCCTCGGTTTGGCCACCTTTCTTGGTCAAGGCATCACCTTCCTCTCGGTCGATCCGAGAAACGGGTTGTCACAGCGATGGGAGCTTGGAGTGCAGCATGAGCTTCCCGACCACTGGCTGGTCGAGCTGGGGTACGTGGGAACGCGTGGGTATGATCTTCCTACTTTTTCGGCGGGGAGCTCGACGTTTGACTTGAATGCTGTTCCGCGACAGTATCTCTCCACCAGCAATATCCATGATCAGAAAACGATTGATTTCTTGACAGCCTTAGTCGCCAATCCCTTCCGAGGACTTCTACCCGGAACCAGCATGAACGGAAGCACCATCTCAAGGCAGCAGCTCTTGAAGCCATTCCCCCAATTTAGCTCTGTGAACTCCAACCGGTTTGACGGCAGCTCGATATACCATGCAGGCCAGTTGCGGGTGGAAAAGCGGTTCTCCCGCGGCTATACCCTATCCTCGAGTTACACCTGGTCGAAATTCATGGAGAAGGTCTCTCTGCTTAACCTGACCGATGCGGATTATGAGAAACGCATGGCGGCTTCTGACGCTCCTCACCGGGTGGTCATCCACGGCATCTACGAGCTTCCCTGGGGCCGGGGGCGTACTTTTGGGAACGATTGGAACGGCTTTGCCAATGCCATCGTAGGCGGCTGGCAATTGGGGGGGATCTGGCAGGCACAGAGCGGCACGCCTCTGGACCTGGGAAATCTGGTCTATTTTGGCGACCCGACCAAGCTGAGAGTGAATGCGCACAATGTCGACGCGACCTTTAACACCAGCGGTTTTTATTTCACGGATGCGGCTGTTCAGACAAACGGCGTGGTGGATCCCGCAAAGCAGAGAATCGATACACGCATCCAGCTCTCCAGCAACATCAGGACCTTTCCATCTCGACTGCCGAACTTCCGCGGCCAGGGCCTGAATCTGTGGGATCTTTCCCTGATCAAGAACTTTGCAATAACCGAACGTGCGAAAGTTCAATTCCGCGGGGAGTTCTTAAACGCATTCAATCACCCGCAGTTTGGCGACCCGAGCCGAAGCCCGAGCAGTTCGGACTTCGGTAAGATTACGGGCCAGAATAACCTGGCGCGCAACGTGCAGCTTGGGTTGAAGATTATTTTCTAATTTGCAGCCATTGCGCCTTTGCGTTGAGCTTTGTCTTTTTTTCGCTTCGTTCGTTTTATATGATCGGTTAAATCACCGGTTTCTCATTACCCGTTAAGGAGGAACAATGAGCAAGAGCTATAGCAAGGCTCTATTCGTTTTACTTCCACTGATCGCTTTCACGGCAGCCGTCGTGTTTGCCCAAACCAGCGCCAGCTTGAGCGGCCGCGTGCAGGATCAGCAGGGGGCCGCCATTCCGGGCGCCAGCGTGAAGGCGATCGACACCCGGACTAATCAGGAATTCGATACCATCTCCGGCGACGACGGAACGTTTTTCTTCCCCACGCTCCAACCCGGCACTTACACGGTAACCGTTGAATTGACGGGTTTCAAGAAACTGGTGAAATCCGGCGTGATCTTAAACGCTACCGATAAGCAATCCACGGGCGAGCTGACTCTGGAAGTGGGAGAGATTGCCAACACGGTGACTGTCGCCGCAGAAAACGCGCAACTGCAGATCAAATCCTCCAGTGGCGAGATCGGAGAAGCCATCACAGGCCGGCAGGTGCGGGAGCTGGCTCTCAACGGCCGCAATTATCTTGACATGTTGAAGCTGGTCCCGGGAATTGTCAGCACCGTAGATCCGCAGGTGGCCGGTCCGGGAGGATTCGGCAATATCAGTTTTAACGGAACGCGAAACAACCAGCACAATTTGACCATCGACGGGTCCACCAACGTCGATACAGGCTCGAATGGGACGCAGCACGTGATGTTGAACCTGGACGCAGTGGCTGAATTCAAAGTTCTCACGTCGAACTATCAGGCCGAATACGGACGCTCGGCCGGGGGCGATATCAAGATCGTCACCCGCGGCGGTACCAATGAATTCCACGGGTCCACGTACCTTTTTCACCGGCATGAAGGGTTGAACGCCAACAGCTTCATCAACAATGCCAACGGGAGATTCGCCAGCGGAATCGAGCGCAATTCTCGTCCCTTTTACCGCTACAACTACTTCGGATACAACGGCGGCGGCCCGATCTTGCTGCCCAAGGACATATTAAAGGACAAGCTTTTCTTTTTCTTCGGGCAGGAATGGCACAGGCAGTTAGTTCCAACCGGCGCCCGCAACGTGCGGGTACCGACTGCAGCCGAGGTTTCAGGCAACTTCAGCGCGACGAAAGACGGCCTTGGGAATCCGATCACCATCATCGACCCGCTGACCAAGCAGGCCTTCCCCGGCAATATTATTCCAAGCAACCGCCTAAACCCGAACGGCGTCAATATTCTGAAACTCTTCTCAAAGTTCGAGAATCAGGCATCCAGCTTGCCGTCGTTCAATCACAACTCCCAGGTCAGCAGCGGATATCCACGCCGAAACGACAATCTCCGAATCGATTACCACATTACGGAGAAGACGACGATGTTCGTCCGGTTGACACAGGACGACGATACGCAGATCTTGCCTTATGGAGTCGGCTGGACTTCAGGGCAGAACTTCCCGCTCACTCCGACCATTTTTAAACAAGGCCCGGCTCGAAACGGGGCGGTCAATGTCACCTCCACGATCTCGCCCACTCTGGTAAACGAGTTCATCTTCGGCCCGAGCCAGAACAACCTGACACTTGATCCCACGGACCCGGATGCGGACACCATGAAGGGTCTTGGCCTGACTTTCAAGCCGCCTTTCCCTTACCAGGCCAACGCATTCATCAACCTCCGCTTCGCAGGAACTCCTGGCCAGAATTATGCGGTAATTGATAACTACAGCCAGTTTCCGTACAAGAACTCCAACACGACGTTCGACTTCATCGACAACATCAGCAAAGTGTGGGGGCCGCATCTGCTCAAGGCGGGAATCTTCTTCCAGCGGAGCCGGAAGGATCAGGCAGCCGGAACCTCCATGAACATCCTCTTCAACAACAACACGAACAATCCAGACAACGCAGGACATCCCTACGCTAATGCGCTGCTGGGAAACTTTGATACGTTAAGCGAGCCCAATCGAGAAATCTTCCAAGGACAGTACCGAAATTCCAACGTCGAGTGGTTTCTGCAGGACAACTGGAAGTTCAATAAGCGGCTCACTCTCGACTATGGGGTGCGCATGTACTGGATCCAGCCGCAATACGACAAGAGAAAGCAGGCCTCTTTCTTCAATCCCTCTTTGTGGGATCAGTCGAAGGCAGTGCGCCTTTACTATCGCAACGTCAACAACAAGGCTATCGATCCGCTCAATCCCTCTGTGGAATTACCGAGCTACTTGATCGGCCGGATCGTTCCCGGCTCGGGCGACCCCTTCAATGGAATGGGGGATACCGCCAAGGGTTACTTGCCCGGCGGAATCGAGAATCGCGGCGTCCAGTGGGGACCGCGCATCGGCTTTGCGTTTGATGTGTTCGGGAACAGCAAGACGGTAGTCCGCGGAGGCTACGGAATTTTTTACGACCGCGTCTCTGGCAACACGCTCATTTTCCCGGCCGTAGGCCAGCCTCCGTTCTTTGTCAATCCGACCTTCAATTTCGGAAACCTGGATACGGTAGGCGCAAGCACCGGCCAGATCGCGCTTGCTCCGATTGGCGTGGTCGGCTCGGCGACGGATGGCTTTGTTCCCAATGTCCAGAACTTCAGCTTGCAGATACAACACGACATCGGATTCGATACCGTGATCAGTGTCGGGTATGTCGGCTCTCTCTCCCATCATCTGGCCCAGAGGCGGAATTTGAATTACATCCCCTACGGCGCCACCTTCCTGAAGCAGAATCAGGATCCCAGCCGCTATCCCAACGGCATCGTTCCGGATCAGGACACAACTATCGCGCAGGTTTACAAAGATGCAGGACTGAAGTTCGATGGCACGAAAGCGCTGCCCGCAGACTTCCTGCGGCGGTATCCTGGTTATGGCACCATCAACTTCACTGAATATGTGGGGTCTGCCAATTACCACTCCATGCAGGTCACGGTCAATCGGAAATTCAGTCGCAGCTTGACCTACACTTTGGCATACACCTGGTCGAAGGCGATGGACACGGCCAACGGTGATACTGACACCAGCAATCCGATCAACACCCGGCTCTATGACTACCGGCGCGCCAGCTTTGATCGGCAGCATGTCATGGCAATCAACTATGTTTGGAATCTGCCCAAGTTGAGCCCGCATCTGGGGGATCACTGGCTGGCGAGGGGGGCCTTTGATGATTGGGAGCTGGCTGGAATCAGCCAGTTTGCCACCGGAGCGCCGGCCGAGGTCGGCATCGGTATTCCCAATGTGACTCTCAACCAGAGAATCAACGGATCCTGGACGGAAGCTGTGCGCCCCGTTTTGACTGCGGATCCGAAAGGACAGCGCAGTCGCACCAGTTGGTTCGATTTCACCGCGCTCCGCCTTCCCGACATCGGAAGCCTTGGACTGGGCAACCGGCAGTATTTGACTCTGCCGGGAACGAATCTCCACGACATTTCCATCTACAAGAACTTCCCGTTCGGCGGCGAAGGGTCGCGTCGCGTGCAACTGCGGCTGGAAATGTTCAACGCCTTCAATCACCCGCAGTTCAATGGTGTGGCGACGGGCCTGACCTGGAACATTGCGTCGAATTTTTCAAATTACAAGGAGCGACAGCAGGCTTCGCCGGATTGGATCCAGAACGTTCGAGGCGGCGCGATTCCGCCGACTACCACGCCGGATCGGTTGGGACGCGCTGTGGGTGAGTTCAACGGCCAGCCCGGCGTAGGGGCCGCGCGCGTGATTGAATTGGCGGCCAAGATTTATTTTTAGGCGAGGCAGAGTCAACAGGTCAGGAAAGATCCGAGCCGCGACCGTAAGGGAGCGTGGGGAGAATTCGAGTCGCAGGTCAATGTCGGAGGATGAAACTACCCGACCGAGAAGTTTTGACCTGCTGACTTCCTGACCTGAAGACCGCTGACCTTTGTCTTCAACTCACATTCTCCCCCCACGCTCTCTTACGTTCGCGGCTCCGCTATCGGATTCGTTCCATACCGACATGAGGTCCGGCATTCGACATTCGGCATCCGTCATTCGACACTTCCTGTGCTTTGTCGTACTGGCCGTCTGGCTGGCGTCAACCCTCTTTGCCCAATCCGTCGGAGCTTTTGTCATCCACGGCAAGGTTAGTCTGCCGGACGACATGCCTGCCACGCGCGTTCTTGTCCGGCTGAGCGGCCCTTCCGGTCTGTCGCGTGAGACATTCAGCGACGACAACGGGCGCTACGAATTCCGAGAAGTTCCCCGCGGCCGTTATACTTTGACGGCAACCAATCCCACCAATCCCCAGCAATTCACCGATCCCGTGGAAGCCGACACCAGCCGCTCCATCTCAGGCAGGTTAATGGTCAACATTTTCCTCCGGCTTCCGCTCACCATGAAATCCCACCCGGACCCCAAGGCGGGTACGGTTACAGTCGCGGAAGCCACGCAACAAGTGCCCAAGAGCGCACGCAAGGCCTTTGAAGAAGGGCTCAAGTTCAAATCAAATCGCGAGCCGGAGCGGGCGCTGGCAAGTTTTGGTCGATCGATCGATCTCTTCCCGGAGTATTTTCAAGCCCTGGCCGAACGTGGCCACCTGCTGGTTGCCCAAGGGCGCATCGAAGATGCATTGCTGGATTTCAAACGAGCTTTGCAAGTCGATCGTCGTTATGGGCCCGCGCTTCGCGGACTGGGGATATGTGAGTTCCAGCAGAAAAAGTTCACCCAGGCGATACAGGATCTTGAATCCGCGACGGCAGCCGAGCCCGATTCGGCGCCCACTTATCTTTTTTTGGGTATTGCTGATTTCACTCTGGACCGGCGCGAAGCCGCCCGCACCGCATTGCAGCAGGCGTTGCGCCTGGATCCTGCCGGGTCGTCGCGCGCGCATGTGTACCTGGCTGAGCTCTACATTCGGGACAATCGGCCTCAAGAAGCGGCCGATGAATTGAGGGAGTACCTGGCCGTGGCTCCCAATGCCCCCGATGCCGCCAAGCTGCGCGCTGTTGAAGCGCAGCTTCGGACACAGCGTCCCAAGCAGTGACGATCCCCTAACAAGTCAGCAGGTCTGCAGGTTAGCAGGTCCGCAAGTGATCAGTCCCAAGAAATGTGAGAGGGATTCGATACCGCGACCCCACCCAGCGGGGGACCGTGGGGAGAATGCACATAGCTTCCGCAAATCTAGCAATGTTCCGAGTCAGCCGCCGGTAACGAAAAATCTATGCATGCTGTGAGAATCTCCTCGCGGTCTCCCGCTGGGCGGGGTCGCGGTACCAATTTTTGTCTCACGTTCGTGAGACAAAGTGTGGAGCGGGCTATAGACGCCGAAGGCGTCAAAGAGAATAGCCGGGGGCAGAGCGCGCTTTTTGCGCGCCGCCCCCGGACTGGCTCATTATTCATCTCGGCACCCTGAAAGGGTGCAACAAAAAGTCGCCCGACACCGACTGAAGCGATGTTTTCTCAGCAATAACGTTTACGCCATCCCTATCGCACCCCTTCAGGGTGCATGCTCTTGTTGGCTATTGTAACCGGGGGCGACGCCCGCCTGAGGCGGGCTCAGCCCCCGGCTATTCTATCTGACGCCTTCGGCGTCGCCACCAACCCGTGGCGACCAGAGAAGAAAGCGACGGTCAGCATTACAAAAAGAAATTTGCCATTCAGGGTGCTAATATCGACGGCATGCAATTCGTTTCGCTCCTGCTTTTAGTTTTGACCGCCCACTCCCTGGCGCAGCATTCGGCAGACGTGGTCGCCAGATTCAACCATGCAGTAGGGCTGCAGAGAAAGGGAGCCCTTAAGGAAGCAGAAGCAACATACAGGGCAGTGTTGCAGGAGGATCCGAACTACGCCGAAGCTCACGCAAATCTGGGGGCGGTCCTGATGCGGATGGATCGATATCCGGAAGCAATCGCTTCGTACCAGGCCGCATTGCGCCTGGCACCCAATCTCTCTCCAGTGCTTTTGAATCTTGGAATCGCGCATTATCGGAAGAATGAATTCGAAAATGCGATCGATTCCCTGAAGCGCTTCCTGGAAGTTGCGCCTGACAACATCCAGGCGGCACAGCTCATTGGACTCTCGCTAGTGGAACTGGGCCGAGATAAAGACGCTATTGAGTACTTGAGCAAAGCCCTAAAGGCTGCACCCGATGATCCCGCGGTCTTGTATGCAATCGGCTTGGCTTACCTTCGCCTGCAGAAATCAGAACTGGCCGGAATCGTCGATCATCTGGTGCAAGTGGAAGGTGGCGTGGCTCCTTCCCATTTGCTTCGAGGTCAAGACCTACTGATTCGATTGGAATGGGAAAAGGCGGCCCTGGAGTTGGAGGCTGCCGCCAAATTAGAGCCGACCCTGCCGCGGCTGCAGTATTCGCTGGGCTTGGCCTATTTCAAGCTGAGCCGCAATGCGGACGCGGTGGCAGCCTTTGAGAAGGAGCTGCGGCACAACCCCAAGGACTTTTCCTCGCTCTATTACTTAGCCAACTTGCACGAGACAGCGGGCAATCTTTCGTCGGCTCTAGGAGAGCTGGCTGCGGCACTGGCACTCAATCCCGATTCTCCGGAAGCCAATGCACTGCTGGGGAAAATCAAGACCAAACAAGGAAAATTGGCCGAAGCACTGAAGCCTCTGGAAACCGCTGTGGCAAGGGATCCTGTGGATCCGGAAAAACGTTATCTTCTAGCGCGCCTCTATCAGCAACTGGGACGCTACGATGAGGCCCGCAAACAGTTCGCCGAAGTACAACGTTTAAAAAATGAGCAGTTGGAGAAGGATCGAGCAAGGATGCCGAAGCCGTAACCAGGAGGCAGGAGGCGGACGGCAGACAGCAGACGGCGGGAGGCAGGAGGTAGGAAAAAAGTCATTCGTCATTGGTCATTCGTTATTCGTCATTCATCAAACCGAACGCGAGCGAGCGTAGGGATGAACTTGAGTAGGTCCGTCACGACCATATTCGTGTCCGCGAATGGCAAATGACGAATGACGTTTTTCCCGCGTCCTGCCGCCCGCCTCCTGCCGCCTGCTACCTGCTGCCTGCCGTCTGCCGTCTGCTGCCTGCGTTAAACACTCGATTAGATTCTAAGAAGGCTTATTTACTTTGTATCCCTACGATTGTTTAATTGGTGGCACTGCGATTCGGATGGCAATGCCATTGATTACACGTGATTCCGTTATCGTCGGCTCCGGCTTACTTGAGACGGTCTGGTAGGGCCAAGATTTTTTCCAGCATTCCGCATTCCGCACTCCACACTCGAAGAAATCCGCAATTCCGAAATCCGCAATGCTACAAATTTCCCTTCCTTATCTCCTCTGCCAAATAATCCGTGGCCCGCCAGGAAAGAGCGAGGATCGTTAGCGTTGGATTTTTCTCGCTTGCCGTGGTGAAGGCGGATCCATCCGCTACGAAAAGATTCCTCACCTCGTGCATCTGGTTGAACTTGTTGAGGGCGGATCGCTTCGGGTCGTCGCCCATGCGGCAGGTGGCATGCTCGTGGATGGCCGATCCATTCTTGTCCGGCTCTCCGCGCTTGAAATGATAAAGCTCGGCTCCGGCCGCCTTGCATATCTCTTCGATTGTGTCATACATGTGCTCGGCCATCTTCCGCTCGTTTTCGCCAATGTGATAATCGATCTTCAGCAGCGGCACGCCATAACGGTCTCCATTTTTCTCATCCACCGTGATTCGGTTGTGCGCATAAGCCAAAGTCTCTCCAAACGGATGAATCTCGAACCACGCCGGATACTTTCGCCGGATTTCCTTTTTAAGTGATGAGCCGAACCCAGCTATGCTGCGGGCGTAGTGGTCGACGCCCTCGGCGCTGCAGCCGGTATTCCAGAACTGGGCGCCGAAGCCCCGGATATAGTCTCTTTTGAAGCCGGAACGGTGATTGAAGCGAGGCATGTAGATATGCTCTCCGCCGATTCCACGGTCGTTTTGCCACGGGCCGTTAAAAAGCTGAGGCAGGAAGCCGCTCACATTAATGCGAATTTGCTCGCACAGGTAACGTCCAATCACGTCTGAGCTGTTCCCGATTCCGTTTGGGTATCGATCCGATTTGGAATTCAGCAAAATGCGGGTGGAATCAACGCAGCTTGCGCCTAGCACGACTACTTTCCCGTAAACACGGTGTTCCTCTCCACTCTTGCGATCGAAATACTGAACGCCGCTGGCAAGGCCGCGCTCGTCGACCAGGATGCGGGCGACAACTGCATTGGAACGGATCTCCAGCTTTCCTGTCTGCAATGCGAATGGCAAAAGATGATCCGCCGAGCAGAAAAAGGACGCGGTATCGCAGCCGCGGCCGCAGTTGCCGCAGTAGTGGCAGGCCGGAAATCCTCGCGTCGGACGCGTCATATTGGCTCGCCTGCCGGCGACCATGGGAATTCCCACTTTTGCGGCTGCTTTCTTCAGTAACTGCTCGCCGCACCGAGGATGCGGAGGCGGCTGCAGAAATTTGCTCCCGGGCAACACATCCGAGTCATCGTCGCCGCCGCAGACCCCAATCAGTTGTTCAACTTTGTCGTAGTAAGGAGCGACATCCTTGTAACAGATTGGCCAGGGGATTTCCCAACCATCCTTCTCGGCGCTTTTAAAATCCAGGTCTGAATAACGCAGGCTCACACGCCCCCACACATTCGTCTTTCCGCCATGGCCCCAGACACGAATCAACTGAAACGGTTTGTCCGGAGGAGTCAGGTACGGCTGTTCTTTGGTGTCGAGAAAAAACTGCGGTGGCCGCTCGCCGCGCGCAAATCGCTGATACCACTCCCACGGTTGCACGTGCGTCCAGAATTCGTCGCGATTAAATTTATCTCCCGCGTCCAGCAGCAGCACAGGAATTCCTTTTTGCGTCAGATTCCAAGCCGCCATGCCTCCAGCCGCACCGCTACCGATAACGATAACGGGATAGATTTTTTTGGATGGGATGATTTCCACCTCGAGCTCCCTGTGCGGATTGTCTCATTTTAATCCTCGAGGAGGAAGAGTGCAGGAAAATTGAACCACGGGGGACACGGGGAACACGGGGAAACAGGTAACTGCCGCCTCAAAATCATTGCCATTCTTACGTGGCATCATTGTCTCGCTTTCTCCGCCCGTGAACCGGCCTCTCACTCAGATCGAAACCCGTTTGATCCCTTCCTTAATCAGCCGTTTGTTGAAGTTAATCAAGAACCCGCGCTTGACCCGGAGCAACTTCAGATAGGTAATAACCTGAGACAAATGGATTGGCTGTATTTGCTCGACACATTTGAGTTCTAGCAGCAGGCTATCCGCTACAAGAATGTCCGCACGAAACCCAAGGCCTAGCTCGTGTCCACGATATCGTACAAGAATTGGTACTTGGGACTGTGCCGGGATGCCGAGCAATGCTAGCTCGACAATCACCGCCCTTTCATATACGGACTCAAGCAGGCCTGGTCCTAATGCCTTGTGCACATTGGTGACAGCGTCCAGGACGGTGCTGATCAGAGCTTCGCTAGCTTCTTTCAAATCCCCGTGTCCCCAGTGTTCCCCGTGGTTCATATCTGACATAACAGTAATTCCCTGAAATATGCGAAGATCTTTTTCGCGAACAGAGAAAAAATGCCAACCCGCACAACCATAACGGTGTCGTTGATTTCCTTCCTTCTAACTTCGGCCAGCTCACAGCCCTACCAATTCGACCTGGTTGTCTACGGCGGAACGGCGGGTGGAGTGATAACAGCGGTCGCAGCTGCACGAGAAGGCGCGCTGGTCGCGCTGCTCGAGCCGCGCGACCACCTGGGCGGAATGGTGTCCGGAGGTCTGGGCAGAACAGATTATGGAAAGAAAGATACTATCGGCGGAATTTCGTTGGAGTTCTTCAAGCGAGTGGGACGTCATTACGGCTCGGACGTTGGCTGGTTCTTTGAGCCCCATGTCGCTGAAAATGTCTTCAACGAAATGGCGAGGGAGGCAGGGATAAAGATTTTCCACCGTCATCGCCTGCGAGAAAAAAACGGAGTGCGAAACCAGCGCGGCCAGATTGTCGAAATTCTCATGGAGAACGGCGCTACATTCAGGGCACCCATCTTCGCCGACTGTACCTATGAGGGGGACCTGATGGCCCAGGCAAGAGTCTCATACACCTGGGGTCGCGAAGCGGTGGCTCAATACAGCGAGTCGCTGGCAGGAGTCAGAGAACGAACGCCATTCCATCAATTCACGGTCCGAATCTCACCGTTTAACGAACAACAGAAATTGCTGCCTGAAGTATATGCCGGGCCCAGAGGCACTGCGGGAGAAGCAGACAGGAAAGTGCAGGCTTACAACTTCCGCATGTGCCTCACCGACCAAAAGGACAATCAGCTTCCCTATCCGAAACCCAAGAACTACAGTCCCGGCAGATTCGAATTGCTCGCCCGGCTGCTGAAGGCATTCACTGATAAGAACGGGCGCGCCCCGCACATGAACGAAATAATGTCTCCGCTGCCGATACCGAACCATAAAACCGACGTTAATAACAACGGCGCTTTCTCCACCGACTACATCGGCAAGAACTGGGAATACCCGAAGGCAAGTTACGCCCGGCGGGGAGAGATCTGGCAGGACCACATGGATTACGTCGCCGGCTTTTTCTATTTCCTGGCTCACGATGCGCGCGTGCCGGCGGCGCTCCAGGACGAGGTGAACCGATGGGGCCTCGCTAAAGACGAGTTTCTTGACACGGATCATTGGCCCCACCAGCTTTATGTACGCGAGGCGCGCCGGATGGTCGGTACCTACATCATGACGCAGAAGGACATCCAGTCCCACCTGACCAAGGAAGACGTCATTGGAATGGGTTCATACAACAGTGATTCCCACAACGTGCAAAGGGTTCCCACGTCCGATGGCGCCGTGGAAAATGAGGGCGACATGCAAGTCCCGGTAACTCCTTACCAGATTCCTTATCGGATTCTGTTGCCCAAGCGCCAGCAGGCGACAAACCTTCTGGTCCCCGTGTGTGTCTCAGCCAGCCACGTCGCATACTCGACGCTCCGCATGGAGCCGGTGTACATGATTATGGGTCATGCCGCAGGAGTAGCGGCCAAGATGGCAATCGACGGCAAGACAGCCTTGCACGACGTCGATACAAGAGAACTAACGGAAAAGCTGCGCGCGCAGGGAGCAATCATGGAGTGGGTTGCAGGATCAATTAAGACCGAAAATCCACCGCCGAGAAAAACGATGAAACCACGGGGAACACTGGGAACACGGGGCACAAGAAGGTCAGTTGATACCGCCAAAATCTTGTGAATAAAAGAATTATCAAATTCCCCGTGTCGCCCGTGTCCCCAGTGGTTCATAAGTTTTGAGACACTCTCCTTGCCTCGCCGCGAGAGGCAGGCTGCACATCCGCTCCATGTGTGTTCTTTGTCTTTGAGAGTAGACTTTCGCCACAAGAGACAAGCTCAGGATTCTGTTGCAAAATTTTGCGGACGATATATTTTAATGGGTATGGACACCAAACAATTATTCGTTGAGACCTGGGTCGATGAGATGCCGCGCTTTGAGAAGGTGCTTAAAGCCATCCCCAAGCGCAACCTAAAATACCGTCCGGATAAGAAGTCACGCACTGCTTTAGAACTGGCCACTTTGATCGCCGTGGAGCCGGTTGTTTTGAAAGAGATCTTGAAAACGGGCAAGTACGATTTTAGCGACTGGCCCAAAAAATCTTTTTCCAGTGGTTCGGCCGCTGCCGCCGCTTTTAAAAAGGGAGCCACTGCTTTAAAAGACCTGGCCACCAAGATGGATGATGCCCAGTGGGAGGCCGACTCCGTGCTTACCGGCGCCGGTCAGCCCTGGACCGTGCCTCGAGGCAAGATGGCGTGGGGTTTTCTGCTCGATTTAATCCACCATCGAGGTCAGCTCTCCACATATCTTCGACCCATGGGCGGTAAGGTCCCCGCAATCTACGGACCGTCGGCAGACAGCCAGAGTTAATAAGGGCCTATGGGCAGATACAGGGACAGACCCCCTAATTAATCTTGGATAGCTAAATAGTGTGAAATGGCCGGAAGGCGGGGAGCCCCGAAGAGCTGCCATCGGGTAGGGCCTCCCGAGAAGAGGGTTGCCCAAATTCATTGCCATCTGTAGGGGCGGCTCGCGAGCCGCCCGTCTTACAACCACTTCGGAATGCTCCGACGGGCGGTTCACGAACCGCCCCTACAACCCGGCGTGATTTAGAAATATGATAAGTTTCCCCCCATGAAGAAACTCATCATCCTTCTTTTACTTGGCGGCGTAATTCTTATCACCTGCTCCAAACCGGTACAGAAAATCAAGAACTTCAACATCGCGGTCATCCCCAAGGGAACCACGCACGAATTTTGGAAGAGCATCCATGCCGGCGCCGTGAAGGCCTCACAGGAATTTGCAATTGAGGGTATCGAGGTCTCGATTAATTGGAAAGGCCCTCTGCGCGAGGATGATCGCGAGCAGCAAATCCAGGTGGTGGAGGGTTTCCTGAGCCAAAATATCAACGGAATTGTGTTGGCTCCACTCGACAGCCGCGCGCTGGTCCGTCCGGTGGAAGAAGCGACTCGAGCAGGGATCCCAACTGTCATTTTTGATTCCGGACTGGAGTCGGAGAATATCGTCAGCTTCGTCGCCACCGATAACTTCAAGGGCGGCGTTCTGGCCGCAGATCGTCTCGGCGAGCTTCTGGGAGGGAAAGGCAAAGTGCTGCTGTTGCGCTACCAGGAAGGCTCTGCCAGCACTGAGCAACGAGAAGCCGGATTCTTGCAGGAGCTCAAATCCAAGTCCCCTGCAGTGGGCGTGATTTCGGCAGATCAGTATGCCGGTCCCACTCGCGAGACTGCGTACCGGGCGTCGCAGAACCTGTTGAACCGTTTTGCCAACCAGATCCAGGGCGTTTTCACTCCCAACGAATCATCAACGGCGGGAATGATGCTTGCGCTGCAGGATGTCAACAAATTGGGAAAGGTTGTCTTTATCGGTTTTGACTCGAGCCAGTCGTTCATCGATGCGATGAAGAACAAGCAGTTGCAAGGGCTGGTCTTGCAAGACCCGATCAACATGGGCTACATGGGCGTGAAAACTATGGTAAGCCATCTCCAGGGAAGGAAAGTTGAGAAACGAATTGACACCGGCGTGTATCTGATCACCCCGGAGAACATGGATGAGCCTAGATCTCACGAGCTATTGCACCCGCCGTTTGAAAAGTACTTGAAATAAGGGTTTCGGGTTTCCGGGCCGCGGATGAACGCGGATAAACGCGGATTTTACCAAAGCCCGAAGACACGAGGAATGAGGTTGAAATTTGGAGTCTGCAGCGTGAGACGCTTTCTAAACATTTCAAACACGTGCAGACGCTGCATGCTTCAAACTTCAACGTTCTCGGTATCCTTTGTGTCTTGGTGGTAGTCTAAAATCCGTGTTTATCCGCGTTCATCTGCGGCCCGAAACATCAAAATGTCTGATCTCGAACTGGTCAACATTTCAAAACGATTCGGGCCCACGGTTGCTCTTGATGCAGTGAATCTGCAACTGGAAAGAGGGCAGGTTCATGCGTTGATCGGCGAGAACGGAGCCGGCAAGAGCACGCTGATGAATATTCTTGCGGGCGCTTTTCAGCCCGATTCGGGAAGCATGGAAATTGAAGGGCGGCCTTATGTGGCTTTATCCCCTTTGGATGCTCGGCGCCATGGCATCGCTCTGATTCACCAGGAGCTTTGCCTGTGCCCTCAATTAACAGTCTCGGAAAACATTCTTATGGGAATGGAACCTTCGCGCTGGGGCTGGGTCGATCGCGACGCTTATCGGCGCAAGGCGATGGAGGTGCTGGAGAGCTTTCACCATCCTGACATCCATCCGGACCGGCCGGTCGGCCAGTTGACAATTGCTGCCCGCCAGGTTGTCGAAATCTGCCGCGCGCTGGCCGCAAAGGCTAACATCATCCTCATGGACGAACCGACCAGCAGCCTGCAGCGTGCAGACGTGGATCATCTTTTTACCCTGGTTCGAAGGCTTCGACAGGAACAAATCAGCGTAATCTACATCAGTCACTTCCTTGAGGAGATCCGAGAAATTGCCGATCACTGCACCGTGCTGCGAGACGGGCGCAGTGTTTTCTCCGCTTCCATCGACTCGGCCACTGATAACGAGCTTGTAACTCACATGGTGGGCCGGTCCGTGGACAATCTGTTTCCGGAGCGCAGGCGCACTTCCGGTGGTGAGATCGTTCTTGAGGTTCCCGACCTGGTCGCGCCACCTCTGGTAAAACAGGCAAGTTTTGTTCTTCGCCGTGGTGAGATTCTGGGAATCGCAGGACTGGTCGGCGCCGGACGAACGCAGATGGTGCGCACTCTCTTCGGCCTGGAGCCGGCCCAAAAAGGCACGGTCATAGTCAAGTCTCAGGCCTTTTCTGCGCGTCATGGAAAACCTTCAAACCGGATCCTTCAGGGCCTTGCTTATCTCAGCGAAGACCGCAAGGGGGAGGGGCTCGCACTTGCGCTTTCGCTGGCCGACAATGTGACTCTGACGCGCTTCTCGTCTTGCTCGCGCTGGGGATGGCTGAATTTGTCGCGCCAGCGCGCGCAAACACAAACGTGGATCGAGCGCCTGGCTGTGAGAGCGCAGTCCCCCCTGCAAGCTGTCAAAAACCTGTCCGGCGGCAATCAGCAAAAGGTTGCACTGGCGCGCCTGCTCCACCAGGACGTCGATATTCTGCTGCTGGACGAACCGACCCGCGGAATCGATATCGGAAGCAAGGCGAAAATTTACGAAGTGATCGCCCGCTGCGCTGACGAGAACAAGGCAATTCTGCTGGTCAGTTCTTACCTTCCCGAACTCTTCGGACTCTGTGATCGACTCGCTGTGATGAGCCGGGGGCGCCTGTCTCCTGCCCGTCCGATTTCCGAGTGGACTCCGGAATCCGTGATGCAGGCAGCCATCGGCGGGAAAATCGAAACCGCAGAATCAAGATAGAAATAAAAGAGGTCGCAAGTCCCAGAGCGGCTTTGTGAGCCCGTCCCGCGAGGCGGAACGGGCTTGGGGGTTTCTACATTTTCGGACCGCTGTGGGCAAGTTCTACAGCGGCTCTGCCGCCTGCCTCTGGCGGCGAGGCTCGCCTCGCCGTCGATGATCTCTCCTCGCATCTTCGAGGCTCTGCCTCGAAATCCACACAAACATCTGCTACAGATTCCTTTCGCAAAATGCCACCGTGGCCGGTTATCTGAGGCATGTTCACTGTTTCGAGCAATACACCGTAGCTTGCGATCAGGTGCACTGGCGCAGGCTGAGATAAGCGAGGTGCGGCCTCGAAAGAAAAGAAAGAGGCGAGCATCGGCGAGGCAAACCTCGCCAGAGGTAGGCGGCAAAGCCGCCGTGCCCTGCGACTTTCGACTTGCGACCTTCGACTTCTTATTGACCATTTCCCTGTTTCCTTCTATACAAGGCCGCGATGCCTGGTCAGCCGATTAATAGTGTCCCCACAATTGCCAGCCCGAGAGCCGACGCCCACAACGGGAAGATTTGGCTGAAACGACTGGGGCCATTCCTGGGACTCATTTTGGTTATCTCTGTCTTTGCACTCCTTACTGAGTCCCCGGGCCAGTATCTTTCGGCGAGGAACTTCCGCATCGTTC
This sequence comes from Acidobacteriota bacterium, assembly GCA_036505615.1. Taxonomy (GTDB): domain Bacteria; phylum Acidobacteriota; class UBA6911; order JACQSX01; family JACQSX01; genus DASXTB01. The sequence goes on along the minus strand of DASXTB010000246.1, from coordinate 5,046 downwards.
TCTCGCAAACGGTAATCGTGGCGCTGGGAGCAATCGGCATGACTCTGATCATCATTGCCGGCGGCATCGATCTGTCTGTGGGTTCGGTGATTGCCTTGACGGGGGTGGTCACCGCGCTGGGGATTAGAGATGGTTGGACTCCTTCAATTGCTGTTCTGGCAGGCATTTTTGTAGGCGGCGTCATTGGGTGCATCAATGGCACTGCCATCACCCGTCTGCGTGTCGTTCCTTTTATAGCCACGCTTGGCATGCTTGGCGTCGCCCGCGGAGTTGCCAAATGGCTGGCCGCCCAGCAAACGGTCAATGTTCCTTCGACGTGGGTGAATGAGCTGGCAGTGACTTTTCCCAGCCCGCCATGGATATTGCTGGCGCCAGGCGTGTGGATCGCGATCGCCTTGGCGGTTTTGATGGCCATAGTGCTGCGCAACACGGTGTTCGGGCGCCGCCTCTTCGCGCTCGGCTCCAATGAAGCTGCCGCACGCGCCTGCGGCATTCAAATTAATCGCCTGAAAATTTCCATCTACACCTTAGCCGGACTGTTCTTCGGCTTGGCCGGGGTGACGCAGATGTCTCGGTTGCGCCAGGGTGATCCTACAGTGGCGATAGGGACCGAACTGGACATTATTGCCTCGGTAGTAATCGGTGGAGGAAGCCTCAACGGGGGCGAAGGAACCATCCTGGGCTCCATGATCGGAGCGCTGATCATGGCCTTCCTAAGGAACGGCTGCCAGCAGATGGGATGGCCCAATTACATTCAAGAGATCATCATCGGCGCCATCATTGTACTGGCCGTAGCGATCGATCAGCTCCGGCGAAGCCGGGAGTAGCAAACGAGTGGGAGAGTAGGTGAGCGGGTGAGCGGGTGAGTGGGAGAGTGGGAGAGTGGGAGAGTGGGTGAGTGAGAGAGTGGGAGAATTCCGTGTTCGCCCGTTCCCCCCCACCATTCCTTTCTCTCTCACCCACTCACCCGCTCGCCCACTCACCCACTCACCCACTCTCCCGCTCTTCCACTCTCTCCCACTCGCTGTTATTGATATACTTCGCCTCATGCCAAAAAAGAATAAGCCGGGCAACGTAACGGTCGGCCTGATCCAGATGAGTTGCGGGCCTAGCCCACAGGGGAACCTTAAAAAAGCGATTTCTCGAATCGGCGAAGCTTCCAGGAAAGGCGCCCGGGTGATATGTCTTCAGGAGCTCTTCCGCTCGCAGTACTTCTGCCAGACTGAAGACGTCGGGTTTTTCGATCTTGCCGAGAGTATTCCCGGCTCCTCTACCGAAGCGTTATCAAGAGTAGCCCGTTCAAAGCAAGCCGTCATAATCGCTTCTCTGTTTGAAAAGCGCGCCGCCGGCATATACCACAATACGGCGGTGGTCATCGAGGCTGACGGAAAAATCACCGGCAAATATCGGAAGATGCACATCCCTGATGACCCTCTCTACTATGAAAAGTTTTATTTCACCCCTGGGGACCTTGGCTTTCTCAGCCACCGCACGCGCTACGGCAACTTAGGTGTGCTGGTCTGCTGGGATCAATGGTTTCCCGAAGCGGCGCGCCTGACGGCGCTGGCAGGCGCTCAGTTTTTGTTTTACCCGACGGCTATCGGATGGTTGTCTGGTGAATCAGCAGAGACAAAACACGCGCAGCATCAGGCATGGGAAACGATCCAGCGCGGGCATGCCGTCGCCAACGGAACCTTTGTCGTGGCTGTCAATCGTGTGGGACGTGAAGGAAAACTGAATTTCTGGGGGCAATCATTCGTGGCAGATCCCTTCGGAAGAATCCTGGCAAGAGCTTCTGCCGACAAAGAAGAAGTGCTGGTAGTCGACTGTGATCTTACAAAAATTGACGAAACACGCCGAAACTGGCCATTCCTTCGCGACCGCCGCATTGACAACTACCAAGGACTGACGTACCGATTTTTGGATCAGAACCTCACTACAGGGAGAGCGAAAACGCGGAAGTGAATGATTGATCATCGATCAGTTGACGGCGAGTAAAGGAGGCTGTCTCAAAACTGATGAAACCACGGGGAACACTGGGAACACGGGGAATTTAATGATTCCTCAATTAATTGCAATCTCCTGCTAAATTCGAAAGCCCTTGTCGTCCCCGTGTCCCCAGTGTTCCCCGTGGTTTCATGGTTTTGAGACAACCTCTGAGCCTCGCTCTGGAGTTTGCACCTGAATGAACGATCGCAGGACCCCCGCCGGGCTTGGCTACCGCATGCCGCCTGAGTGGCATCCCCACAGCGCCACATGGCTGGCCTGGCCAAAGGACCCTGTGACTTGGCCAGATCGGGTTCCTGAGGTTCAGGAGATCTTTTTGAAGATGATCTCCGCTCTGGCGCAGTATGAAACTGTTCATCTGCTGGTGGATGATCAGGCAACCGAGAATGACGTGAGGAGACGTCTCCTCCCGCAGGTGCAGGATCGAGAGGTTGCCATAGAGACGTCTCGCCGCGGCATCTCTACTTCATGGGACCGATACGCGCACAACGTCGTGTTTCATCGGATCCCGACGATTGACTCGTGGATTCGCGACTACGGGCCAAATTTCATTCTTCGCAATACCGGCGAACTCGCTTACAACGATTGGACCTTCAACGCATGGGGCAACAAGTATGAGGAGATGAAGAAAGACAACACCATTCCGTCCAAACTGGAAGGACTGCTGAAGATCCCCCGCTTTGAGCCAGAAATAGTTCTGGAAGGCGGATCGATTGAGGTCGACGGCGCCGGACTCTGCATGACCACCGAACAGTGCCTGCTGAATCGTAATCGAAATCCACGTTTGAATCGCCACCAGATCGAGAATTATCTGAAGGACTATTTGGGGGTGGAAAAAGTCCTGTGGCTCGGAGACGGGATTGCTGGAGATGATACCGACGGGCACATTGACGATCTGGCGCGATTTGTCCGGCCCACTACGGTTGTTTGCGCCCTGGAGGAAGATCCGCAGGACGAGAACTATGAGCCTCTGCAAGATAATTACCGGCGACTTCGGATGGCCACCAATGCAAAAGGCATCCGGTACGAGGTCGTAACGCTGCCAATGCCTGGATTTGTCGTTGACTCAGAAGGTAGACGACTGCCGGCTAGCTATGCGAATTTTTACATCGCCAACAATGTGGTTCTGGCTCCCACTTTTGGACACTCCAACGACAAGCGCGCCCTTGAAACTCTGCAAAAGCTTTTTCCATGGCGTCGCGTGATCGGCATCCACTGCGAATCTCTCGCGCTGGGAATGGGGACCATACACTGTGTGACACAACAGCAACCGGCCACGAATTGAATAGATGTCGAGCCTCATTCCTTTGTGTCCTCGGTGTCCTCCCATGAAAAATAGATCCGTACGGGCGGCCCTGTGTGGCCGCCCTTTGGGCTCCAAGCCGCTCGAAAGGCTGCGGGCGGCCACGCAGGGCCGCCCGTACAGATCTATTTTCATGCGCAGTGCTGGAATCGGCTGATCCTTATTCCTGCCCTGATCAGTCTGGCAATCACGCTGCTGCGCCTTGCGGGAGAGCGCAGGCACTGGTCTGAGCGTTGGTTCAGTTCTGCCACGGCTGGTTCGGGCGGGCGATAGAACAATCGCTAAATAGTCCTTTCTGTCGTCTTCCACCGCCAAGTGATCCCTTGACAGGCAGGCGCGCACTATCCAGAATTGTGCAATTTCCTCCATGAGCGAACTTCGCTTCCAGAACATCTCAAAAAGTTTCGGCGCGGCACGCGCGCTAAGCGGCGTCACGTTCTCCGTTCGGGAAGGAGAAGCCCATGCGCTGGTCGGAGAAAATGGAGCCGGCAAGTCGACGCTCATGAAGATTCTTGCCGGCATTCTCAGGCCTGATTCGGGGGAGCTGATTTGGAACGATCAGCGATTGGAGCTGGAGACGCCTCGCGACGCTCTCAATAGGGGCATCGGCATGGTCTACCAAGAAATGATGCTCTTCCCTAACCTGAGAGTCAGCGAAAACATTTTTGCCGGCCGCGAAATGACCGGCCTCGCCGGCTACTTGCTTCAGAGCCAGATGCGGGAGCGCACCGCAAATTTACTCCGGCAATTCCATCTTCCTTTCTCTCCCGACGATTCAACCGAGTCTCTCAGCGTCGCCCACCAGCAGTTGCTTCAAATTGCGCGCACGATTGCCTTTGACTGCCGTATCCTGATTCTCGACGAACCCACCACTTGCCTGACAGACGCGGAGACCGTTGATTTATTCGCCATCCTTAAGAAGCTGCGACAGCGTGGAGTGACTCTAATTTACGTCTCGCATAAATTGCCTGAAGTCTTCCGCCTGTGCGAGCGAATCACCGTCCTGCGCGATGGCCTTTATGTGGGCACATTCTCAGTCCATGAGAGCACTTCGGACAAAATTATCTGCTCCATGGTTGGGCGCGAACTTGAACCGAGAGTAACGATTCATTCGCCAAAAATTGACAGCCAAGGAGGGATGCTGGTGGTGGATCGCCTTACCTGGCATCCCTGGTTTAAGGATATTTCCCTCACTGTCCGCAGCGGGGAAATTGTCGGGCTCTTCGGCCTGGTCGGGTCAGGGCGTTCGCAATTGGCCGAGACTATCTTCGGAATCCATCAGGCCGACAGGGGGACGATCCGGGTAGATGGCAAGGTGTTGCAGCCGCGCTCGCCTGTTGATGCGGTGCGCGCCGGGATCATTCTCGTGCCGGAGGAGCGCCACAGGCAAGGTCTATTTTTCAATCTCTCGCTGCGAGAAAACCTGATTTTGCCGCTCCAAAACGCCCGCCGCGCCTGGCGCATCGCTTCCCGCGACGAGATGCGGAAGAGCGAGCAGTTATTGCGGCAATGGCGAATCAAAGCTGCCGGCATATATTCAGAACCGGCCAGCCTGAGCGGGGGCAATCAGCAGAAAGTTGTGCTCGCTAAATGGCTCGTCACCGAGCCCAAATTGCTGCTGCTCGACGAACCGACCAAGGGAGTTGACATCGGAGCCAAGTACGAAATCCATGAGATCATTCGCGAACAGGCCTCGCGGGGAGCCGGATGCCTCTTGATTTCCAGTGAATTACCTG
>DASXTB010000245.1:0-10491 GCA_036505615.1 Acidobacteriota bacterium | reverse complement strand
TCCCCGCCCTGACCCCGGATTATTCGTGAATTAAAAGAACTAGCCACGGATTTACGCTGATTACACGGATAAGTTCGGGGCCGGGGGATGGGCGCGATGAACTGCTTCGCACGTCACACTGCAAGTCGGTGCCCATCCCCCGACCCCGATCTTATCCGTGTAAAATCCGTGTAATCTGTGGCTCGTTCTTTCGGTTCACGAATTATACGGGTTACGGACGGGCTATTCACTGACGCCTCTCCGAGGCTAAAACCATTGCGGCTAATCATGATTCCTTTGGGTTGCGGCCTGGCCGCGCCGTGTTCCCAGGTCCCCCACGGTTCATCAGTTTCGAGACAGCCTCCACGCCTCGCATCCTTACTTAATTAACATATTAACTAACGCCTCGAGGCATTTCATAGCACGAATAGACAAGACCCGGCGTCCCCTTATCGCGCACCCATTTTTAGAAGGTCCCAGTAACCGTTCAGGTGAAACCAAGCCGTTTAAGAGTGTTATCACTCCGGAGAAGAAGAGACTGATAGGATACTAACGGCAGTCGAAAGGCTTTTATGCATCCGGCAGGACAGAGGCCAGGTTGGTATTCTTATGACGACATAGCCGACAGCTACCAGAAAGTTGCCGTCCCTCACTACTTCGCACCCGTCGCGGAGCGGCTGATTGCTGATCTTCAACCGGCCCCAGGCAGTCGGCTCCTCGACGTCGGAGCGGGTACCGCGATTGTGGGAACTACCGCGCTGAGGAAATGCAAGAATGTTCGAGTGGTTGCTGCAGATCTGTCTCTGACGATGCTGCGCCGGGCCGAGGGGCGCGGTATTTCATCGGTTGTTGCTGACATACTTCGCCAGCCGTTTTTTAGCCGTTCCTTTGATGTGATCGTCGCAAGCTTCGTGTTAAACCACGTCATCGATTGCCGCGTCGCGGTTCTGGAATTGAGGCGCCTTCTTCGTCCTGCTGGGCAACTGGCTTTCACGTCCTGGGCCAGGGGACCTTCGGAAAACGCCTTAGGAGATGCTTGGAACGCCGTCGCTTCCAGGTGGATCAAAAGAGATCAAGTTCAGATGGCCGTGACTCAAGCACTTCCATCGGAGGCTAAGCTTACTGAACTGGGAGAGCTTGAGGCAGTCGTAAGAGATGCAGGCCTTTGCGTAACCCAATCTCTCATCATAGATTTGCCGGTTCGGATGTCCATGTCCTCCTACCTCGAATCGCGCTGCATCGCAATGACTTCACGGTTCATGATGACCGAGCTGAATTCAGATAAGTGGAATGCGTTCAAGAAGGAAGCCGCTGCTTCCCTGGTGAGTCGCTTTGGTGAGTCAGCCGCCTTCAGCACGAAGGTTAATATGGTAGTAGCGCAAGAAGGCCGCAACCACAACGAAGAGACACGGGGACACGGCGACACGGGGACGCGGCGAGGGCGAAAATCTTTGCGGTCCTTCGGGTTTTGAAGGTGATCCCCCGCGGAAGCGGCTTAAAAACCACATTTTACGGTCCGATGACACATAGGAGGTCCAATGAAATCCGCGATCATACTCTGCTTGACATTAAGCATGGTCCCGGCATCGTTTGCTCAGCCTGGTGATATCGGACCGCCGCCCGGAAAGCTGGTTGATGTCGGCGGGCGTAAGCTGCACCTTCTTTGCACAGGCGCCGGCGCGCCGACAGTGGTACTGGAGGCCGGCGCCAGCGCGTTCGCGATCGATTGGTCGCTGGTGCAACCGGAGATCGCCCGCACCAATCGCGTCTGTTCATACGACCGAGCCGGGTACGGATGGAGCGACCCTGGCGGGTCCGGAGATCCCGGCGTCGCGGCCGATCTACACTCCTTACTGCAGGTGAATGGCGAACACCCTCCGTATGTGCTGGTCGGCGCGTCGAAGGGCGGGCTCTACGTCCGCCTCTACCATCTGCAATATCCCGACGAAGTCGCCGGCATGGTGCTGGTGGATCCAGCATACGAAGAGCGGCTGTTCACCATGTTCGAGGGAAAGCCGGTCACGATCGCCTCGCTGACGGCTGAACAGTTGCGCTCGACGATTCCACAGCGCGCTGTAAAGGTTCCGCGACGGCCGCCCCAGACCGGAGCGCCTTTCGACCGGCTTCCGCCTGCCTTATACGAGATCCGCATCGAGCTTGAAAGGCGGTTAATTGACGCGGTGCCGGAATCAGTGCCTTACGATGCCGTCGTCAGGTCGGCTGAACAGGAACGCGTCACCTTGGCAAAGTTGCGCGAAATGAGCATGGCGCAGGAACATCCAATCGGCGATCGGCCGCTGATCGTGCTGACCAGAGGTATGGACTCGAGCCAGGAGCTCAAAGACGCGCATGCCCGCCTGGCTCGAATCTCGACTGACTCCCGGCACATGGTGGTGGCCAATGCCGGACATGAAATTCATCTGTTCGAACCGGTCGCGGTGATTCAGGCTATTCAGGACGTGATTGCCGCGGCGAAAAACAAGACTCGTCTGCCCGCGCGCTGATGCCAACATGCGCCTTACCTTGGCTCCAGCGAGAGCGTGCGCGAGTGGTCTTACCGGCCAGACCGGTCCGCGTCATCGCCAGCTTAAGGGGGTCTCGAGTTCGCGGCTGAGGCGATTCTGGCCTGCTTTAACTTATTAACTCCAAGAACGTGATCTCTTCCGGTTCGGCTAACATGCCATTGGTCCTCTTATCAAACGCCAACGAGTGCGGCTTTTCTAGATGTTTCTCCACGTGTTTTCTGTTCGTCCAATTTTCATAAAAAACAAAAAGAGCAGGGTCATCTGTAGACCGATGCAAATGATAGCTGATGCATCCTCTGTCTTTTCGAGAAGAAGCAACCAGCTCCAGACATTCCAGCCTCACCCGATCCTCCATTCCCTTCTTGGCCTTAACCCGCGCCAGTACAGTCACGTTCTTGTTCGCCATCTTCTTTGCTCACTCCAGCTAGGAATATTGTGACAATCAAACCACCAAGAGATCTTGCCGCAGCCATAAGGCCGCAACCAAAGCGTCAGCCCAAAGCAGAAGCTTAAAGAATCAGATTCAAATCGCCGAATTCATGCCAGAGATACTTTCGTCGCACCGCTTCTGTGTATGCTTCCTGAATTTTTCTTGCCGGCAGAAAAGCAGTGAGCAAATCCAGGTGGCACGCCTCTGGCTCATGCAACCCGGTCAGCAAGCCATCCACTGCTTTCAGAGCATGATGAGCGGTAATTCGAAGCCTGGTATAACCATGCGCTTCATGAACCCTTCCCGTCTCGGCAGCGATCGATTCCAGTGCTCTCACTACTGTAGTTCCAACGGCGATAACTCTGCTGCCTCGCTCGTGGGCGCAGTTGATCTTCTCGGCTGCCGTCTGACTCACATAGTATTCCTCCTCAGAGGACGGATGCTGCGCGTCCAACTCATCATCCATATAAGAGGAGAGTCCGGTGTGAAGAACGATATACGCCACTTCGACGCCCCTTCGCTGTAGATCGAAGAGCAGCTTCCATGTGAAGGCGCGTCCCGCTGAGGGCATCTCCGCTGAGCCGGGCTCGCGCGCGTAAACGGTCTGGTAGTAATCAAGTCCCCAAGGCGCCGAGGCGTATTCATACCGGATAGGCCGCCCCAAACGGTACAGTGTGTTCATCAGCTCGGTTCCATATTGGGAAAAGCTCAGTTTCCACAGCCTCGGAATCCGCTGATCACGTTCGTGAACGGTAGCCGTGAGTCCCTGGCCGAAGTTGATCTGCATGCCGGGACGCAATCCGCAGGAGAAAGGATCGCCATCTTCACAAAGAAGGAGGGCAAGCCAGGAATCATCCGGGAGATGCTCGGCGAGGCGGACTTCCATGCAGGGCCCGCCTTGCACCGCACATCCGTTGAGCGCAGCAGGAAGCGTGCGGCTGGAATTGAAGACCAGCAGGTCGCCGGCGCGAAGGAACTCGCCTAAACGATCAAAGCTTGTGTGTTCCAGGCAACCTGTTGCGCGCTCGATGACCATCAGGCGGACCTGGTCGCGCGCGATGCCGCGTCGCTCCGGCGGTTCTTTGGCCGAGAGTTCAGGAGGAAGCGTGAAAGAGAAAGGAGTAGACATATAACTTAGCCGTGGTCGTGGACGTGCACGTGGACGTAGACGGCTTTTCTTTTAGCTGTGGCTGCCACCCTAGATCTCAGGCGCGCGGGGCTGCTTCTGCTCGTTGGCCCCAGTTTTCTTCCTGAGCCTCAAATCTCTGCCCATTGACATTCCGCGATTCGTTTGAGGCAAGATAGATGAATACTTCTGTGACTTCTGATGGATCAGCCCACTCTGCAGGGTCCTCTTCCGGTTCGGCGGCGCGATGCATCTCCGTATTCATCGCGCCAGGATCCACCCAATTGACGCGCACGCCGCTTCCTTCCAGCTCCGCTGCCCAAGTTTGCGACATGCCTTCGAGGCCGAACTTGGAGATACCATAGGCGCCCCATCCCGGATAACCCGTGTGCCCGGCGTCGCTGGTCACATTGATAATGGACCCGCCGCCTTCAATCATTGCCGGAAGCAGCTTTTTGATGATCAGAAACGGCGCCATCAAGTTTGTGTCAATTACGCTGCGGAAATCATCCAGCGGGTAGTCTAAAAGATATGGGATCGGCGTTGGCCCGATTGCTGACGCGTTGTTGACCAGCACGTCAAGGCGGCCACGGAACTCGGCCAGCGTCGTCGCAACCACGCGCTCGATTTCCTCTTCGCGGCTGAGATCAGCATCAATCACCAGTACCTGCGCCTCAGGCGCGGTCTCAATGATTCGCTCTCTCACCTCCTGGAGGGTATTAGCGCGACGCGCTACGATGGCTATTCCAGCGGCGCCCTCCCGCGAGAAATCGATTGCCAGTTGCCTTCCCAAACCTCGGGAGGCCCCGGTAATCAAAGCATACTTTCCTTTTAGCCTGGTCATATTCTCATTCCCACTTGGGAGCCTCTCTTCAAACATGAGGAATTTCGCAACAACTTCCATTGATTACTTTCCAGTGTGAAGCTGTTTGATCTTCAACTGCTCGACTATCAGAAAGTTCCGTTGGCAAGTTCCGTGCCAGAAGGCCGCAAACAGCAAAAGCGCAAGGACGGCAGGTGTTTCAGGAATTAAATTCGGCGGTGCTGGACTTCGACCCTGTTTCAAATTTGAAATGCTGTCGTGCTAACCAATTGAAGCTAAGAGAATTTTGGTGTCTTGGTGTAACAAATTAGCAGAATCTTGTTTTTTGACCAAAGTTGTTGAGTGTTGCGCAGGCTCGAAGAGCCGTCAGTGGGTAGCCCCGTCCGTAAGGGCGGGGTTTATGGCAAATAAATTAAATTTGGATTGAGGTCCGAAGGACCGGCACAGGAGTGTCGCTCCTTCGGAGCTCTGATGGTTTTCGTTGCTTCAAAATCCCCGCCCTTACGGACGGGGCTACTCACTGGCGCCTCTTCGAGGCTAAAACCATCGCGGCTAATCATGATTCCCGTTGGTTGCGGCCCTGCCGCGGTAGGCCTTGGTGGTTAATTCTTTCACGCCCTCTAATCCCGGTTGTTGGGTTTTCCAATTTTCCAACTGGAAATCTGACCTCTGGGTCCCGGTTTCGATTTTGAAACTAATTTCGTATTTGAAACAAAGCCGAAGGAGGTTTAATCTCAGATCATTCGTACGCGCCGAGTTGGAGGCAAAAAATGTCTGAATGGATCAGAGTGGCCGAAACGGCCAAAATTGCCCCGGGAACAAGCAAGGTGGTCAAGTTACTGGGCGAAAGTGTAGCGCTATTTAACGTCGATGGAGAATTCCACGCAATAAGCAACACCTGTCCTCATCAGGGAGGACCTTTAGCGGAAGGGGCGTTGGAAGGAGATGTGGTCACTTGTCCCTGGCATCACTGGAAGTACAGCCTAAAGACAGGCTGCCCCGTTGTGACTCCAACAGTGAGAACATATCCGGTGAGGACCCGCGCTAAAACCATTCAGCTTGGAGTCTCTTCCGAGGAACTGCGGCGCTACCGCAAGACAGCAGCCAAAAGGGAGGCGGCACCAGAAGACATAGAGGAAGCCGACCCGGCTTACGAAATCCTCCAGGAGATCAATCAAGGCAAAACATTGGATGAAGTATTCAATAAGATCTATGCCGGTCTTCAAAAGATCGTCCCCCACAACCGATTGGGCATTGCCTTGATCGATGAATCCTCGGGCACGTTGGTTCAAGTCAAGACTAAATCGGATCGAAAGATTCTTCTAAACGATGGTTTTTCAGCGCGCATCTCCGGTTCGACCCTGGAGCGCATTCTGGAGTTGGGTGAAGCACGCGTCGTTGATGATTTGCAAGAACACTATGCAAAGCGTCCCAGCGCCTGGACCAAAATGATTTTGGACGAAGGGATGCGTTCCAGCTTGACGCTTCCTTTAAAAGTAGAAGGCAAGTCCATCGGCGTAGTGTTTTTCACCAGCATTCTGCAGCATGCATTTTCGGAAGCGCACGTAGGATTCCTAAAACGGATTGCAGGGCAGCTATCCCTTCTCATCGAAAAAGGGCGATGGGTCAGCCAACTGGCCGAAAGCAACGAGCGGTACCGGATTCTGTTTGAAACTTCAAACGAGGGGATTTTTGTCTGTTCGTCCTCTCAACAGCCATTGATGGCGGTCAACGAAAACCTTTGCAGTTGGCTCGGACACTCGCACCGCGATCTTTGCAAATTGTCGTTGCGCGACCTCATGACCTTCGAGCGGTTTCAGCAAGCAAATCAACTTCTGGAAAAGGCTGTCCCCGGGGGGAATCCGGTCATCTTTGAAACGGAGTTCCTCAAGAAAGGCGGCGCAACGCTGGCGCTGGAAATCAGGGCGGTAGGGATTGAGCACCGGGGAGGGTACGTCATTCAAGGATTCGCGCAGGACCTTTCTGAAATCAAGGCACTGAGCGAAGCATTGAGGGGCCGCTATTCATTTGAAAATCTGATCGGCAAGAGCCAAAAGATGCAGGACATCTACGAATTGATTGAACAGGTGGCGCCCTTGACTGCCACAGTCTTAATTCAAGGCGAGAGCGGCACCGGCAAGGAATTGGTGGCTGGAGCGATTCATGCAAACAGCCCCAGGAACGGAAAACCCTTTGTCACCGTCAACTGTGCTGCACTGGTAGAAAGCCTGTTGGAAAGCGAGCTGTTTGGGCATGTGAAGGGGGCGTTCACCGGGGCTGTCAGCGCGCGCCAGGGACGTTTTGAAATGGCGCACGGGGGAACGGTTTTCTTGGACGAGATCGGCGACGTAAGTCTCACCACGCAAGTGAAGCTGCTGAGGTTCTTGCAGCATGGGGAATTTGAAAGGGTCGGTTCCACTACCACGCAAAAAGTAAATGTGCGAACCATTGCCGCGACTAACCGCGACTTGAAAACCGCCATGAAGCAGGGAAAGTTTCGCGAGGATTTGTATTATCGGTTGAATGTGGTGCCAATCGTAATGCCTCCGTTGAGGGAGAGGCGTAATGACATCCCTCTTTTGGTCAAGCATTTCATCCAGAGGTTCAACCGGCAAACGAAGAAATCGATTCAGAACGTCTCCGCCGAGGCGTTAGAGGTTTTAATGGATTATGCCTATCCAGGTAACGTGCGGGAGTTGGAAAATATCCTCGAGCATGCTTTCGTAAAGTGTCAGGGAGATCTCATCGACGAGAAACATCTGCCCGTTGAATTGACGGCCGCAAAGGAGGATATCGTTTCGCTGGCTCTTTTGGCAGAAGACCCGCTGGCAACTCTGGAGCGCGAGCTGATCAAGAAGGTTTTGCATCAGTGCGACAGCCAACCGCAGCTTGCTGCCAAACGCTTGGGAATCAGCCGCACCACGCTGTGGCGGAAACTGAAAGAGCCGAGTGTACGCCGTTGAAATCGCATTAGGTGACCCACGTTATACACCAGGCCGAAGTACAGGTTCTACGCCTTGCCAGGAGCGGTAGAGAATGATATTCTCCACCATTGGTAGAGCGTGATTGTGTATGCCTGTAAAGGTCAACATTGTCCTGGACGATGATGTAAAAGCTGATCTCGATGCGCTGGTGAAAAGTGGCAAGCGTAGCCGGGTGATCAATATGGCCTTGCGCAAGGAGCTCCTGGCGATTCGGCGTCAAGACCTATCCCGACGGCTCGATCTGCTGAGAGGGAGAACGAAGGCGATAGCGACTCGCGAGATCGTTGACATGATCCGGCGTGACCGGAAACGCTAATGGGCCTTCATGTTATCGTCCCGGATGCGTCGGTGCTGGTTAAGTGGGCTCTCCGATCCACTGATGAAGGCGACCGCGAGAGCGCTCTGGCCATCAGAGAAGCTTGGTTGTCGGGGAAATGCGAAATCGTCGTGCCGTCACTTTGGGTCTACGAAGTGGGCAACGTGCTCGGATCAAAGGAGCCGCTGCTGGCATCACAATTGCTCGAGATCCTGATCCAATATCATTTCGAGGAGGAGTCGGCAGCCGATTTTCACGGCAAGATTTTTGAGCTCATGACGGGGTTAAAGGCCAGCTTTTATGACGCGGCATGCCATGCAGTCGCCTTCAGGCGCAACGGTACTTTTGTTACCGCAGACGATCGTTATTCCCGAAGAGCTATGCGACTGGGCCATGTGGTCACGCTTCGGAATTGGAGCGCCGTCCTATGAGCGGTGCGTGACTAGCGCTCGCCCTGAAAACGTGTGAAAGAATTAACCACCAACGACACAAAGGGCACAACCCAGCCGAGCCGCAACCAAACCGCCACGAAGGCACGATGCCACGAAGCTATTTCTGTGAGTAACTTCGCGTCCTCCCTTATCGAGGACGCCTTCCAGAACGCGTGTTGATTTCCAAAGAGGTAAGTCCGGTAGCGGTCTGAGCCTGGCGAAACGCACCGCTTTCGTCACCGCCGCTAGGGCAGCGCCGATCCACGGGCGCATGCGGCGGCGCGCTCGAGGAGCAGCGTGTGCTCGCGGGCGTTGCGCGTGAGCGATGCCGCGCGCTCGAACTCCGCACGGGCCTCGTCGAAGCGGCCGAGCTTTCTGAGGAGGTCGGCGCGCACGCTCGGCAAGAGGTGGTAGTTCTGCAGCGAGGGCTCCGCGGTCAGCGCATCGACGAGTTCGAGGCCTGCTTGAGGACCGAAAGCCATGCCGACCGCGACGGCACGATTCAGTTCCACGACGGGTGAGGGTGTTAGCTGGGCGAGCGCATCGTAGAGCGCCACGATGCGCGCCCAGTCCGTCTCGGCCGGCGTGCTCGCGCGCGCGTGGCAGGCGGCGATCGAGGCCTGTAGGGCATACGGCCCGAGAGTGCCGCCGAGCTTTTCGGCACGCTCGAGAGCCGCCAGTCCACGACGGATCAGAAGCTGATCCCAGAGCGCGCGGTTTTGATCGAAGAGCAGGATGGGCTCTCCCGATGGGCCGATTCGCGCGCCCGAGCGCGACGCCTGGATCTCCATCAGCGCAACCAGGCCGTGGACCTCCGGCTCCTTCGGAGCGAGCTCGGCGAGGATACGGCCAAGGCGGAGGGCATCCTCGCAGAGCGCAGGTCGCATCCAATCGTCGCCGGCAGTCGCCGAGTAGCCTTCGTTGAAGACGAGGTAGATGACCTCGAGCACCGACGAGAGACGAGCGGCGAGCTCGTCTCGGCGGGGGACGTCAAAAGGAACGCGCGCCTCGGTGAGAGTCCGCTTGGCCCGGACGATGCGCTGGGCAACAGTCGGCTCCGGGACGAGGAAGGCGCGCGCGATTTCCTCGGTCTTCAGGCCTCCAAGCAAGCGGAGCGTGAGCGCAACGCGCGCCTCGGTGGGTAGAACCGGATGACAAGCCGTGAACATGAGGCGCAGGAGGTCATCGCCGATATCATCGTCGATTGCGTTATCATAATCCGCCACGGCCATCTCCTGCCGGGCCTCGAGCTCCTGACCGAGTTCGGCGTGCTTGCGTTCGAGCAACTTGTTTCGACGAAACAGATCGATGGCCCGATGCTTGGCGGTGGCCATGAGCCAGGCACCCGGCTTGTCTGGGATGCCCGACTCCGGCCATCGCTCCAGGGCGGCCACCAGAGCGTCCTGCGCGAGCTCCTCGGCCAGGCCGACATCGCGGACAATACGAGCAAGGCTGGCGATGAGCCTGGGCGACTCGATCCTCCAGACTGCATCGATGGCGCGATGAATATCGGCGACGGACACAGAAACTTTCAAAGACGCTGACTAGGATTTCGCAGCGCTGTTGGCTTTCGTTTTTTTGTCCGCCTCGAATACTTGGCGAAGCTCGCATTCACCGTCGCCAGCCACATGGAGGAATTGCTTGACCAATTCGATAGCCTCTTCCTTGGAGTTCGCCTGAAGCAGGGCGAGGCCGCCGATCACTTCCTTGGACTCGGTGAAAGGCCCGTCGGTGACGGTCAGTTTGCCGCCGGAGAGGCGAACACGCGCGCCGGTCGCGCTCGGCAAGCAGCCCTCGACTGCAAGGAGGAAGCCGGCCTTCATTCCATCCTCGATCAGCTTGCCCATCTTGGTCATTTCCTCCTGTGTAGGGGGAAC
>DASXTB010000244.1:0-31726 GCA_036505615.1 Acidobacteriota bacterium | reverse complement strand
AATTATGCGCGAGGTTTTGACATCAGTGACTCGCGCATCAGCGATCGAGGCCGCGATCGAAGAGAGATGCACCTGGGAAAGGGGCACGTTCACTGGCCAAAGAGTCCCACGGGAATGAAGCTCGACTGGAACTACGACGTGGGCGGTGGCGGAAGCGTTTTTGCTGGACCTTACCCGGTCAACGGCGCCCCGGCAAAATGGAATTTCCTGTACGCAAATCAAATGACGGGCGATACCAATAACGATCGCGTTTATGTGGCGACGAACGCAGTGGCTGGACAGACCCAGTCTGATAACTTTAGCTCCTCGCCACTAAACGGCACTTGGTATTTCCGAGATCCTGCGGGAGATTCCAGTTATTCTTTGACAGCAAATCCCGGTCATCTTCAGATGAATATTCCCAGTGGCTCAGATCACGAATGTTGGAACACCAGCTTCAACTGCACCACCATGCTGGAAACTGCCAGGAACATCGACGCAACCTACGAAACAAAAATCGATGGAGTGAACCTCGTTTCAACCGGGAACAGATACTCCTATGGCATCATAGTCTGGCAAGACGATTTAAACTACATGCTTTTTGAGTATTATGCCGACAACACAGGCTCAGTCAAAATAGCGCTTTCGAAAGTCGTTAACGGTGCGGGCACCGTGGTGTACAATCCTGCGGTCACTGGCGGTCTTAGCGCAACCAACTACATACGCGCTACGAGGAGTGGCAGTACGTGGACGCTTTATTATAGCCAAAATGGCTCAACCTGGACTACGGTTGGTTCTCATACTCAGAGCTTAATAGTTAACAGAGCGGGCGTAGAAATTCAAAATTGGAGCACTTTCCCTGCCAACACGGGCAATTTTGATTACTTCACCGTGAGCGGCGAAGCTGCTCCCAGATATAAGGCCTTCACATTCCACAATGAAGTGAGCGAACTAGGCACACAAGGAGGCCAAACCTACTACCGCATGGACGAAGCGGCTGCCGACACTGCGGCGTTACTTACCGTGAGTGGAACTGTTAATGCCGGTGCAGGGACACAACAAGTTTCCACCAGCACGTGGGTAAGCAGCAGGGGTAATCCCGGGGCTACAACAATTCCGGCGGGCACCTGGAGTGTTAACTTGTGCGCTATGTCCTCACGTAATAATACCAATAAAATCTATGTTCGGGTTTTCAAACTCAGCGGGGGCCCTCTCACACTGACGTCAATAGCCGACAGCGCTCAGACCGGCGCCCTCGCGAATTCAATGCAGTGTTCCAGCCCCACTTTCAATATTGCTTCTCCTGTCTCTCTCTTATCTACAGATCGTCTGGCATTTCAGTTCTGGGCAACGCAGGGAAGTAGCACCCAAACCGTCTCCTTCCAGATCGAAGATGGAGCGGAAAGTGGTGTGAGTACCAACATCCCTGCTAACAATGTCTACGCCTTCTCAGATATCTACAGCACCGTTGGTGCTCCCAATCAACAACCTTTGTGCCTGTGGCAAAAATCTATCGGGAACGGAGTCGGCAAGGCGGATGGTTCGTCTATCACGTTAAGCTTGGACGGGTCCCGCATCTACCTTGCAGGTACCGACGGCAAGGTTTATTGCTTGAATACAACTGATGGAAGTACCGTTTGGTCTTATGACGCGCTCAACAATACTGCGCTCCTTGCTAACCCGAGCTTCCGGAACTCTTCACCCTTTTATGACTACTCCTATGATCAGATCTGGATTGGCAGCGAAGATGGGCGGCTGCACAAAATAAACGGTATCAACGGAACCTTGATTCAGAAGTCGACCAACGCCGTTTCAACTTTGAGAACCGCTACGGCGTATGCCATTCACTCGACACCGGTACGATATTCTTTCGGGGGAATTGATGTGGTCCTGGTAGGCGCAGATGACGGATTCGTGTATCGGATAAACCCCAATAATCTCGATGCACTTGTTGCGGATAGTGGCGGTAATACAAGCTACAACCTCACAAGCTCGGGAACTACGGCAGCTGCGGACGCCATTTGGGCAACACCGATCTTTGATGTCGACACCAACAGCATGACAGTGGCAGTGAATGGTGCTTTCGACAAGGTAAATTTAGTCACCGGTACGAAAAATAAGTCTGTACTAGGTACTACTCCGTTTACAGGATCGATCATGTATTCCTCCCCAGGAATTGACTGGGATAACAATTTTGCCTATGTCGGTGGTGGCAAGAATATTTGGAAGACCGATTACCTAAGTTGGCCCGCCACGACGACACTTTCGACTCTTACTCAGGGGACCAATCCGGACAATACCTTTCCACGATCTTCCCCGCTGTGGGTCAGTGGCACGACCGATTACATGTATATCGGGGATGGCGGCGGCTATATGAACCGTTTTACGGCCACTAACACAGCCGCCAATCCGGTTCTGTCTAATTACTTCCAAACTCTTACTAAAATTAGCGCCGAGTCGACGGACTCGCCAGTGATCATGGACTACTTTACTGGAAATATTTATTTCGGAGCCAAAAACGGCAGACTGTACCAACTTAGCCAGACATTCTAGGTCCCTAGAACCGCCCGCCTCCGGTGGGCTTCCGTTTACGAGCACATCAGGCTGCTGGGCGGTCCCAGGGACCAGGCACCTGGAAGCTTGCGCTCCCGGGGCGGCTTCCCAACCGCCTCAACCCCGGCCACTGGCACGACTGCAGGTCGCCCGGACCGTCTCCTCGCAACCTCGTTTAGAACCCTTAGGTTCGGGTGACGCACCATGGCATGCCGGTGGCCGGGAAAGGAGGGAGCTGGGGGGACACGGGGACACGGCGACACAGGGACGCGGGGACACGAGGCACCGCGAGCGCAACGATGCAATCGTGTCTGGCCGGTCCGCTTCCTCACAACAGAGAAGGGCGCCTCCCTAACGGCGCGCCATAGTCAGAACCGCAGGCGTGAGCCCGCCCAGGGAGAAATGGATCCCAATCCGCCCACGTCAGAATCGCCGGCGTAAGCTGGCACACAATCGGCAATTTTTTGCGAAAAACCTGTGAGCCTCATAGCGCGGGCTGACGCCCGCGGTTCCGAAGCAGGAGGACGAGGGTTGATTCTCCCTGCGCGGGCTGACGCCCACGGTTCTGATTTTCTCACCCCCTTAAAAACCACATCGTCAGCTTTGCAGCTCTTTTCGCTGCATCGGCCAAGCGGAATATGAAAAATCTCCCCTCCCTGTCACCCACGTTGAAATCGGTTGCGATTTGGTTGCGAACTTCGGCGTTGGGCCAAAGAATCGACTTGGCATAACACCATCGCAGCTTTGCCGGCAGGCACAAAAGTATTGTTAGAGGCCCGGAACCCGGCTCAGCGCTCCGTGTAAGGCAAGCTGCAAGTCGACGGCACAGGCGCGGCAGCGATGGCAAGGAATCAAAAAACTTCTCAGGCAGGCAATGATACTTCAAGCAGAGAAAGTATAAGACGAAACGAAGCAGCCGAGACTCTTCTGCGGCACGGCGCAGCAACTCAATCTGTGAGTCGCAAAAATTGCATTCGATACATCGCACTAGATCTATTTCCCAAATCTGCTGAGAAAATGAGTGCTTGACCAGGTGGATGGCCAGAAGCGACAACTCGTCCAATTCATCCGAAACGAGGCTCTCCCCGCTTCCGATGCGGAAGGGCCGAGCTCGGTTAAAAATCTGAGAGATATTGCCGGGGAAGAGCGCATCGAAACAAGGATTCCGGCTCAAGTTCATCGGGTCCTGATGGCAATCCAGCGCCAATCCATCCAGCTTCCAGATTTGCGGATACAGGCGATCTCGCTTAAAGCTAAGATCGGCCAAACATTTCTCCAGAACCGGATGCTCTTTTGGAAAAACGCAGAGATCGACGTCTGAGTAACGCCGCAGGCCGCCATCGCCGCCGTAAAGCTGCTCGACAACCGCAGGGCCTCGCAGCAGCAGTGGCTTTAACCCACGCCGGTTCATCACCAGCAGGATTCCTTCCAGTTTTGCCATGCACCGCTTGTGAATGGCAAAACCTTGCAGATAATTTTCTCTCAGTCGAGAAATCTCCACGGCGATGTCGAGATTCGAAATTAGCGCATCATTCAACGCGAGGCGGCCATTCATGACCTGCGACCCGCGACTTGCGACCTGCGACTCGGAGTAGATCAGTCCGGCCACGCCTTGCTCAATGCATCGTTCGGCAGATAATTTTCCGTCCTTATCGCGCAATGCTTCCCAGTTCCAGCGATATTTTGGGGTTGGATGCAGCGCGGATTTCATAATGGGCTGGAGGAACTTCGAGCCTTTCCCTATGATACTGCAAATGGCTCTTGATTCGGTTGTCCTAAACATCGGGGATTTGCCGACGAGCTTTCTGTTTAGCCAATTGGGAGCGCCCGACGAGCTGGCGCGACACTACAGAAACTTCTTGATAGAGAGCCCGAAGCCGGAAGCTGTGAAAAAATCTGAGCCGCGACCTTTGGGAAGCGGACCTTCCGACCCCGCCTTGCGGGGTCCGCTTGCTAACGCGCACGGCACGGAATTCTTTCACGCGTTGTCGCCACTCTGGCATTTCCAGGTGAGCACAGCGCCGGAGATGGTCCCTCCGGAAGGTTTAACCTCCCACGATGTTCGGATAGAGTTCGAGGGACGCGAACTGAAATTGTTTCGAGCTGACTTTGAAGCAAATATCGACTTGGCAACTTGTCACGGGACGCTGCGATACACAGGTCTCATTCCATCTTTCGAGAACTTTCTAAGGGCGCTTTATTCGGTGCGCCTGCTTGGGGTAGAGGGGCTGCTTGTGCACGCCTGCAGTATTGAGTACGAAGGTGCCGCTCACTTGTTTGCAGGCACATCAGGGGCAGGCAAAAGCACCATCGCGCGGCTCAGCGGAGCGCGAATTCTAACAGATGAGATCTCCGTGGTGCGAAGGGATGGCGACCAGTTTTATTTGTACGGCACTCCTTTTTGGGGCGAGCTGCGAGGCGGTGGAGAATTGGTTCGTTTCCCACTGCGAACTGTGAATTTCCTTCACAAAGACGATGCCACTTTTGCAAAGAGCGTCGGTTTAGCGGAGGGGATACGAAAACTCCTCCGATGCACTTTGTTCTTCAGCACACATTTGGAATGGAGGCACCAACTGCTGATGATCGCCGAGGCGATCTGCGCGCTCCATCGGTGCCAGGATCTCCATTTCCAACAGGGTAAGGAATTTCTAAGACTGCTCGATGCCGGACAAGCGATTAAAAATTAGCGACCGAATCGCCGCAAGAATCATCGGCGGGGAAACGGTGATCGTCGGCCTAGACGACAACACGATGAATATCCTCAACGATGTGGGGACGTTCATTTGGGAGCGAGTGGATGCCGGCAAGACGCTGCACGAGATAATTCCGGAAATTTGCGCTGAATACGAAGTCGATGAGCAGACGGCAAAGCGCGACACGGAGACATTCGTAGAAGAAATGTTGTCAAAAAAAATATTTCTCGAGAGCGACGATTGATTCCACTTCGGAGACTGAAATATGAACCACGGGGACACTGGGGACAGGGGAATTAGATCAGTTTAATTCACTCGGAAACAGAGCTCGAAGTCGAGGATTTTGAAGACCGGCTAGGTTTACGATCACCCCCACGTTGACGACCACGTTTTCGTGATCGTTGAGGGGAAAATGCCCAGGAAGCTGACGGCTAAAGCCAGGTCAGAAGGCCGCTGGAAGCGGCCTCGATTGGACTAATGATGTCTGATCAACCCGCCGTAAAGACGGCGGGCCTTAAACCCTTCGGGGAAGGCCGCTGAAGCGGCCGCTTTCACGCTCTAATGGATCATGGATTCTCATTCGAACAGAGTTCGACATGAATGATCCCTAGCGGTTAATAGACGCATATGCCCAGAGGAGTTTGGCGTGCCACAATTTTTCGGGCCGCAAATCGAGGGGTGACGCGTTTGGTGGGAGGAATTCGCGCCGTTCATGAAGGCGTGTGGCTCGGACTGTCGAGCCGGGAAGTGCTGCACAGAATCACCGACCGGCAATATTTGACTTGGAAGCATTACCGAGCGGTCGATTTCAACGAATCTGATTTGCTCCCTTGGGAGAAAGCCGCGGTCGACCGTTATTTTTCAGAGTGCCGTTCAATTCTGTTGGGGGCTTGCGGAGGAGGTCGGGAGATTCTCGCGCTGGCCAGGCGCGGAATCCAGGTGGACGGCTTTGAATGCTCCGCCGCGTTGGTTGAGAGCTGCAGAACCTTGCTGGCATCGAAGGGAATTGAAGCGAAGGTGCTTCAATCGCTGCCAGATCAAGTCCCCGAAGGACTGGGAATTTATGACGGTCTCATCATGGGGTGGGGAGGATATGTGCATATCCCTGGCCGCGAAGCGCGGATTCGATTTCTAAAGCAGTTCCGACGACAGGTTCGCGCCGGTGGGCCCATGTTGCTTTCGTTTTTCCCCCGGTCTGACTCTCGCCAAATCCGCTGGACCTTTGTTATTGCTCGTTTCGTTCGGCGTGCCAGTGGAAGTCGAGAAACAGTCGATTTCGGGGATACTCTACCCGGCGTCTTTCAACACCTTTTTACCAAAGAGGAGATCGAGAGTGAGTTAAGAGATTCAGGTTTTAAGATCGAGTACTACTCAGAAGAGCCTTGCGGGCAGGTAGTAGGAAGAGCTACCGGATAAATCGGCGCCCTCAAGTTGTTCTGCGCGTCTTGTAGTTTTCGCCGGTATCCCACACAGATCTTTGACAGCCTGATAACTTCCTACGATCACCGGAATAATGCACGCCATCAAGAGCCCGCTCCAGCGCCGACCGCAACTATCCATCTTCTGGTACTTTCCATTGCGTATCCTGGCCACTATGACCCCCAAGACCCGCGATTTCCTCACTACGGGATCCCCCCGAAAGTGAGCGTCTCCCTTGGTATAGAAAAGCGCTCCGCCGCCGGATGGGATTCTCCGCCATAGTCGATGAGCAATGGTTAAGTTGCGCTGGCGGAAAACGATGATATGTCCGATGCGGAAATCTTTCTCCTGCGCCAGCAGCAGGTAGTCACCGAATCGCAAGGCGGGCCACATGCTGCCCCCGCGCCCGCGCAACACCACCGGCAATGGTTTAACCATGAGGTAAGCAAATCACGAGTTCTTCGTGATGATCATGCAGCCCGATTGATTTGCTTGGATTTTCCCACAGGCGAACGCCAGCGTCTCAAAAACCTGCTCTGTATCCACGTGTGGAGGATGATAAGGTTTTCTTTTTCGAGCGGGCTGGTCGTCCCGCCTTTTCCCCTCTTTTTTTTCCATTTTGTCTCCTCAGACTACGGTCCGCCCGCTGACGTGCGGGCTCGTTACTTTTTTCTCAGTGTACCCTCCGGCTGGCGCCGAGCTGAACCAGTTTTTCACCGTCCGGCCTTGAGCCACAACTGCAATGGCTACCGCAGGTCGTTTCCCCCACGCCTGTCTCTTTCTTTTCGTCCTGAATTGCAGCCGGTCTTCCTTGAAACTTCACCGCTCCCTCCACCACTCGTTTCATCGCGAAGGCCGAGCTGCAGCATGCCTTCGCCGGTCCCCGGATATCCCCATCTTCAATCAACGCCAGTCCGGGGCAGCGGCTGCAATGTCCCAGAACCTCACAACTGGAACATGTCTGCAGGTCGGAGACGCGAATGGCGCGCAGTTCGACGAGCCTCTGAGAATGGTTCCAAATCTCTGAAAACGATTGTTCACGCAGGTTCCCTAGCTTGATGGGCATTTGCACGCACGGCGTGACATCGCCATAAGGATTGATGTTGACAGAGACGTGGCCTGCGCCGCAGGGAATCTGCTCGTAGGCCCTTTCCAGGTCTCCCACTTCATTGTGGGGATTTTGTACGCTCTCTTCCACAGCCGGAAAGAGAATCGGGTCGGAATATACTTGCTCCAACTGTTCCTGACTGATGCGCAGTGCGATTGGATCACGGGCGCCGTCGGTGCGAGGAGTTATGATAGGGTCAATCGCGTACTTGGTTCCGAGCGAGCGGGCCAGCAGAATAATCTCTCGATATTCATGAAAGTTCAGCTTAGTGAGCGGACACTTGATCTTTACCCTGATGCCGCTTTGCCGCAGCATCCGAATGGCATTCAGAGAGCGTTCAAACGATCCGGGGATCAGTGTAATCTTTTCGTGCGTGGCGGCAGTCGACCCATAAACACTGATGTGCACCTCTTCCATGGCCAGTTTCTGAAGACGATTGACTCGCTCCTGCGTCAGCAAAGTTCCAGTGGTAAAGAGAGTGACGGCAAAGCGCCGTCGCCTGGCGTGTTCCAGAATATCGAAAATGTCCCTGCGCGAGAAAATCTCGCCGCCCGTAAAAGAGACACTTAAGGTTCCCATTGCGGCTAGCTGGTCAAGGGTTTGGGTTACCTCTTCAGTTGACAAGTCACGCTTGTGATCACCTTCCACGCGATAGCAATGGATGCAAAGCAGGTTGCACCTGTAGGTTAATTCCATCATGCAATGGACAGGAATGTTCGATCTTAGAGCGTTTCTTGAAATGCGGGCGGATACAGATCCGATCATGGACCTCCTAAATTTTCGCCATCATAGCACACCGGTGTCGCCTCCAGAGCAAGGATGAGCTGCAAACCTTTGATACCCTTATCCTTGTTGGGTCGGTTTCTTGGCAAAAATTGAGTGGTGCGGCGTCAAGAACGTGACCATTCCGCTTGAACTGAAGCATCTTCCAATGCTACTCTCCTTCGAATTTGCAAATGGTGGTTTCCAGCACAAATTAATGTTCCGCAACAGCCAGTTGGTTCGAGATCCCGATGACAAATCACGAGCGAACCCAGCCGCGGGTGATCGCCCAGTCGCTGTGTTGGCAGACGATAACGAAGCGGAAGTCAGTATCCTGCGGCCAGTCCTGGAGAAATACAATTTTCAGGTTGTTCTCGCTGCCGACGGCGAACACGCTTTGAGCTTAGCGCTGAAGCTCTCGGCCCGACTGGTGATCGCCACGCTGCGACTACCTCGAATAGATGGTTATCAGCTTTGTCAGAAACTTCGCGAGCAGCGGAGCACCGAAACCATTCCGTTTATGTTCATCACCTCGCAGGGAGAGATCCCGGATAAACTGATGGGACATCAGACCTTCGCCAGTGATTATGTGCAGCGACCTATTAATCTGAACGAGTTTGAGAACCGCTTGGTCGGTGTCTTGCGAGTTCAGGCGGCGCAGCCATCAAGCGGGCCTGCCTTTGCTCCAGAGATAGACTCGGTGGTCGCCGATCTTGGTAAGAAACAACATTCACCACCAACTGCTCCCGCAGATCGGCAGACGAAGATCGCTTCGGAAGAAGTGGAAGAGCTCATGGCAGAGTTCGAAAGATGGAAAAAGCCAGCAGCGGTTTCAGGTACACGTCCAGAGGGCGGAGAAAGCCTGAACAATATACTCGACAAGTTTCATAAAAAAACCGCTGCTGACAAGATCAAAGAGAAAAGCAGGGTCGCCGGCAAACAGCCTGTCGCCGAGACCACGAAGCAAGAAGCGGCACAGGAAACCCCTCGTCCACAGGCTAACCAAACCGCGCCGGCGGTGGAATCCAAGGACGCGAAAATTGTGCCTGTAGCGCCGGCGGATGTGCCAGCGCCCGAAGATCGCAAGGAGGTGGGCGAAGACGCGGAGCTAATCTACAGGGAAGCCAACGTTTTCCTGGTGTCATCGATCAGGCGCGTCGAGGACAACGAGAAACTCGATGTTGGCAAGGGAGTAGAAATTGCCCAACGTATAGCCGATTCCCTCAAGCGAGGCAACGGACTTTTATTGTTTGCCACCGAGCGGACAACTGAGTTTACGCTCGGTCAACACTGCTCTAATGTCGCCATAATTGCTGCCCGGATCGCACAAACTCTAAGGATGCCCGAAGAGCGCATCGTGCGGATCGCTTTGGCAGGGCTGGTCCACGACATCGGAAGCGCCAAACTACCTCAGAAGCTCCTTTACAGGACCGGGCAATTCGGAGCTTCAGAACGGGCTGAAATCGAACGGCGGCCGATATATTCAGCGCAGATTCTCTCCGACATTCCTGGATTCGACTGGCTGCCTCAACTGGTTATCCAGGTTCACGAGCGCGAGAACGGGAAGGGATATCCGTACCACCTGGAGGGTAAAGAGATTACCGAAGAGGCAAAAGTGCTCGGTATTGCCGACGTTTTTGAGGCCCGTATTCATCCAAGACCTCACAGAAACCCAATGACCGGATATGAATTGCTGGAGAGCTTGACTTCAGAAGGAGGGGGCTTTGCGGACCGAATCATTAAATCCTTGATCCGCAGCTTTTCAGTTTACCCGTTTAACGAATACGTCGTGTTGAACACCGGCGAAATCGGCAAAGTCGTTGACATCAACAACGAGAATGCTTTACGACCCACAATCCAAATAATCTATTCGGCTGATGGAGAGAGGATCGAAGAATCCAAGATCATTAACCTTTCAAGAAACGCCTCGCTGTTTATAACCCGCGCCATTGCCGCCAGCAAGCTCCCGAAATAGACTCTAAAATTCTTTGTTTCAACATATTACCCTTGACTTGCGGTAGCCTTCCAATTTAAATTTAAACTCGAGTTTGAACTTGAGCCCCTGTGATAAGCACTGCTGAGCTTCTCCAAACGATCGATATTCCTCGAAACAAGCTCTATTATCTCGAGCAAAAGGGCTACATCTCGCCACAGAAGAAGGTCGTGGGTGAAAAGGAATACCGCCTTTATTCTGCAGAGGATGCGCACAAAATCAGTCTGATCTGGCATCACCTTAAGCGCGGCCTGCGTTATCGCGTGGCTTACCAGTTGGCATTGGAGGAACTGCGCAACCCAACCCTCCGTTTCGAGGACAGCTCGGGGGGAGGGAAATAATGAAACTTTTCCCCGTCCTTTTTTCGATTTTTTTACAGATGTCAATGCTTGCCCAGAATCCACCAGCCCCTCAAGCGCCCCAACCCCAATCGGGGCAGACCATTCAGGCCGGTATACCAAGCTCACCCGGCCTGTCGCAGCCGACCTATCAACTGGGCCCCGGTGACACTGTGCGCGTAATAGTCTGGACCGGAAATGAATACCTGCAAGACAACCTTACAGTGGCATCCGACGGTACCCTCTTTATCCCTTTCTTTGTCAACAAGATCGTCAATGTCACCGGGCTGACTGCCACACAGCTGCGCGAATTGATCCTGACGGAGTTGCAGGCGGTCTTTCGCAAGCCGGTGGTCCAGGTCATCACGGTCGGATTTGAGAGCAAGAAAGCGCTGCTGGTCGGTGAGGTGTCCACTCCCGGTTACTTCCCCATCTTTGGGAACACAAGAATTTTAGACTTTATGGTTCAGCATGGCGGGTTTTCGCAGCGAGCCAATCTGACTGAAGTGCAGGTGACCCACGCCAACGGCCAGAAGCTGAAGGTCAACGTGTACGATATCGTCTTAAATAACGATCAATCACAGAACATCTTGGTGGCGCCAGGTGACATCATTTTTGTGCCGTCGGTGGAGACAATCAGCAAGAAATATTTTATGCTGGGTGAAGTTCGCAACCCCGGGCTTTTGCAAAGTCAGACCGATCTCACCCTGCTGGAGGCGATCGCAAGGTCCGGAACGCTGGCTGCGTCGGCGCGAGAGCAACATGTTTTCGTGGTCCGTCAGAATCCCGACGGCAAAGTGGATGTGCGTCAAATGCTGTTTAGTGACATCTACCAAAAAGGAGACTTTTCGCAGAATATCCTTCTTAAGAGCGGCGATGTTGTCTATATTCCTAAAAATCTGCACACGAGGGTTGCAGAAGTGCTGGGAGCAGTCACTCCGATATTATCTTTCCTGCGCGATTCTGTTTTCCTTTACGACATATTCCGGAGATAGATGTGGCCCAAGTTGAAGTCAATTTAAGAGACCTCTACCGAGTTCTGCGGAAAAGAAAGTGGATCATCATAGTCGCGCCCGTCCTGATGGGGCTGGCGACTTACACGTTCACGGAAGCGCCCCCGCCCATCTACCAGGCAGAGACTCTGGTCAGAATAACCCGCAGCACGACACTTGCGGGGCTGATGACTCAAGTTGTCAGCTACAGTCCATACGACAATATGGCGACCCAGAGAATGATCGTCACCAGCCAGCCCGTGCTGCTGGATGTCGCGCGGAGGCTGAACCTGATCAAGCCAGGAGACGATCCGCAGGCCGCCGTCAACAAGTTGAAGGCGCAAATCAGTGCCGAGCAGCGCAGTGAGAGCGACATTCTCGCTGTTATTGCCACTGCTCCTTCGAAACTAGAAGCAATTGGCCTGGCCAATACCACCGCCGAGGCTTACATCAAACAGTCTACGAGCGAAAGAGACAAGCAGATTGAACAGACAGTCCAGTTCATTCGGAATCGCCTCCAGGAAACCACCAACGAATTGAACGCGGCGGACCAAAGCCTGGGCAACTTCAAACGGACCAATGGCGTCAGCCTGACGATGTCACCGACCCAAGGGATTGAAATCCAAGAAAAAAGGTTTCAGTACCAGCAGAAATTACAAGACGCACGAGGCGCCCTGGCTACGCTGACTCGCATTCAGCAAACGAAAGAGTACGATGCCCTGCTCCAGTCCTACTTTCAAGTGGACGATCCGGCTGTGCGCGCGCTTGTCGAAGAGGTAACAAAACAGTCAGCAGTAATAGCGGAGCTGAGGAATAAGAAAGCGGACCTTCTTCGATACCAGATGCCGAATTCTCCCCAGGTGACCAATATCTCTACGCAAGTTTCCAATGAAGAACGACGCCTCGATTCGCAACTTGCCAACCTGTTGCGCCGTTTGAATACCCTGATCGCAGAATACCAGCGCCTGGACAGTAATATGGCGCGCCAGCAGTCGGAATTAATGCGTCAACCGGAGATTTCGGCACAGCTGCAGACCCTGGAAGCTCTGGCGAAGGAAAAGCAGGAGTTGGCAACGGTGTTACGCAAGAATCTCCAGGATGCCGAAATCCAGCAGAGGGAAAAGGTAGATGAGCTGACTGTCGTGGAAAGGGCGAGCACGGCCAGGACAGTTTCGTCAAACAGCCGCTCCTACAAGACCGCGATCGGATTCCTGATCGGTATCCTGCTGGGTGGCGTCCTAGCCTTCATCCTTGAGTCTCTGGACACTTCTATTGGCACCATCGAGGACGTTGAACGCTACATCAGTTCAGTTGTTTTGGGCGTCGTTCCTCATATTGAAGCTGGCGATGTCTTGAGCCGCATTAAATTGGAAGACTTTCCGCCTGGCGTTACTGACGAAGACCTGCACAGGTTTGCGCGGCTAACCACACACTTTGACCCCAAGTCGGTGGCATCGGAAGCTTACAGGACTATGCGTACGAACATAGGGAGTGTGATGACCAGGACCAATTCCAAGGTCATCATGATTACCAGTTCCGTACTGCAGGAAGGAAAGACAACTTCGACGACGAACCTGGCGACGGCCTTTGCTCAGACGGGCCGCAAGACTTTGCTGATCGACGGGGATCTGCGCCGCCCCCACGCAGACAAAATCTTTGGTATTGAGAAAGCCCCGGGTTTATCCGACGTCCTGCTCGGCACGCGCGAGTTGCAGGAGTGCTATCGAACCATTGAGGATTTTGTCTTAGGCAAGTTCGGGCTGAAGATGGGGCGCATCACGCCTGGCCTGGAGTATCTCTATTTGTTGCCCGCGGGACGAGCCGCGGAGAACCCTGCGGAACTTTTAAATTCCGCTGCTACCGATAGATTGATTGCTCAGGTGCGCGAGCGTTTTGATGTCATCATCATTGACATTTCACCCATTCTTCCCGTCGCCGACGCTTCCATTCTGGCCCCGAAAGTAGATGGAGTTGTTCTTTCTTACCAGATAGGGAGAGTCGGCCGCGATGTGCTGAAGCGCTCCAAGATGCGCTTGGAAGCCCTGGGAGGGAAAGTCTGGGGAATCATCATGAATGATATCCAGGCGGAGATTGACTACCGGCGCGGGGATTATCAGTACTACACGTACAAGTATGAGCCTGCCGCTCCGGACAAGGAAGGCTGGTTCAGCCGCATGAGGGGCCGTTTCACGGATACCGGTTCCCCTCTAAAGATGTCTGATAAGCCAATTCCCCCTCCTCCGGCTCGTCCGAAAGGGGAAACCCCGCCCCCTAAGCCGCCCCCGCCGAAGGATGAGGAATTGCGGGACATTATGGGCCTGACCGACGACGAGAAGAGATGACGAACAGGGTTGCAAACAAGCTGGTGGCTATTGCGAGTGGCAAGGGAGGTGTGGGAAAGACCGTCTGTACCGCCAACCTTGCCTTGAAGACCGCCATGCGCCATCGTTCGCTGGCTGTGGATCTCGATATCAGTTGCGGGAATTTGAACACCTGTCTTGGCGTGAAGCTGCCCACTCGAAATATCAATGACTTCATCACCGGCCGTGCTGCTTCGCTGCCTGAAGTCTGGCTTGCCACCTCCTTGGAGACCCTGCGCCTGATCAGTTGTTCCTATCGGGGATCGGAATTCATTTCGCTGGATCCGGCGCGAAAACAGAAGATCGTCGATAGCCTGCGCGCCGCTGATTTTGACTACACGTTTATGGACTTGGGTGCGGGCGT
The DNA here is from genome assembly GCA_036505615.1 of Acidobacteriota bacterium. GTDB lineage: Bacteria > Acidobacteriota > UBA6911 > JACQSX01 > JACQSX01 > DASXTB01. The sequence continues at coordinate 17,165 of DASXTB010000244.1, read as the reverse complement.
CCATCCGGACACGCTAGATTTTTTTTCTGCCGCTGATATCAGAATTCTAGTCACCAGCCCCGAGTCGCTCGCCATGCACAACGCGTTTGTATTTGTGAAGTCTGCGATTTACCGAAAGCTCTTTCTGGAATTTGAGAAGGAGAGGTTCCTGGAGCCGGTTCGAAAGAAGCTGGTGGCCTTGATTAATTCCAACGGCGAAGTCAATCTGGAGCAAGTGATGTGCCGGCTCCGGTCCTGGGACCGCTTCTCCGCCTACATCGTTCAAGGCCTGATCGACGACCTGAAGATCCACGTCATACTGAACATGTGGACTGATGAGAACGAAAAGAAATACGTTATCAACTTTTACAACCTGGTGAAGAAGTATCTTAGCCTCGATGTGTTGCTGCTCGGGCTCGTTCCCTACGATCAATACATAAAGAAAAGCATCAAGGAGTTTGTTCCATTTTCGCTCGCTTATCCGGCAAGTGCGGCAGCTAAGACCCTAGAAGAAATCTCTTTGAAGCTGGAAAAAGTCCTGCCGGTTAACTAGTTCGGATTATTCACAACGTTCACCGCAGAGGCGCAGAGAACGCAGAGATAGCCTAGCGCGGCAGAGCCGCAACCAAAAACGTCGGGGACACGGGGACGCGGCGCGCGTAGGAATCTTTGCAGCCGGCAAAGAATTTAACGGTTAGCAGTGCAGAGATGACGCAGAGAACAGGGCTGAAGGTTGAAGTATAAAGACTGATGGAGATCACACGGTATTTGGTCATGTTTTGAGTCTTCATACTTCAACCTTTAGCCTCGCCCTCTGCGCTATCTCTGCGTTCTCTGCAATGCTGACCGTCAAATTCTTTGCGGGCTGCAAAGGATTCTCACGCGCGCCGCGTCCCCGTGTCGCCGTGTCCCTGACGTTTTGGTTGCGGCTCTGCCGCGCTAGCCTCTGCGGTGAGTTTGTAAGTAATCCGAGCTGGTGACGTTTTGGTTGCAAGTCGGGCTGCTATGTGTGTGATCCCTGTCCTATGGGTTCGCACCGCCAAGTGTTAGAGTGCATTGGGAGGGAATAGCCGGTGCGCACAATTACCTTCGGCAACCAGCAGATTTTGGCCTTGGCGCTTCTGGCGTTGATGGCTTTCGGCGGCAGCTATCTGCTGTCGCACGCCGAAGTGGGAGTGGGTTTTCTAGTCGCCGTCGCTTTGGTGGTGGGCGTGGTAAGTTTTCTGAGGGCCGAGCTCGCCATTTACCTGTTGATCATCGCCATGCTGTTGTCGCCTCAGTTTGCGGCTGGAGCGGAAAGCGCTGCGCGGGGTAAGGGCGTAACTCTTCGGTTTGATGATTTTTTGCTGGTAGTAGTGGGAATCGCCTGGTTCCTGAAGAGCGCATTATATAAAGAGCTGAACCTTCTGGCCCATACTCCGGTCAATCACGCGGCCTTCTTTTACTCGGTAGCATGTATTGTTTCCACCCTGGTGGGGATTCAGTCCGGAGACGTCCAGCCCCTGGTTGGTTCCCTGTTTGTGCTGAAATATCTCGAGTATTTCCTCCTTTTCTGGATGGTGATCAACAACACGCAGGATGAGCGCCAGGTGCGGCGTTTTCTGTTTGTTCTGTTCGCCGTGGCGGTGATTGTCAGCATTGTCGCCATCCTTCAGATCCCTTCTGGAGTGCGTGTAACTGCTCCTTTCGAGGGAAGTAAGGGAGAACCCAACACGCTTGGGGGATATCTTTTGTTTATACTCACGCTGATGATGGGAATAGCGCTGACCTGCAAGGAGTATCGGAAGCTCCTGACACTATCAATCGGAATACTGTTTATTCCTTTTGTTTTTACGCTCTCTCGTGCTTCTTATCTGGCACTTCCAGTGGCCTTATTGTCGCTTCTGTTTTTGACGCGCAAGCTTAAACTGGCGATAGCGCTGGTAGCAATAAGTCTGGTCCTGACGGCGTTTCCGTCGCTGCTGCCCAGAGCAGTGACCGATCGAATCGAATTCACATTTAAACAAAGGCCACAGCCGGGCCAAGTCACTGTGATGGGGCGCCGTCTGGATACTTCGACCTCGGCGCGAATTCAGAGTTTTTCTGAATCGCTAGATGCCTTCCGACTGAAACCATTGCTGGGGTGGGGAGTCACCGGGTGGGGCTTCATTGATTCCCAGTTCATTCGTGCGCTGGTCGAAACCGGCTTGGTAGGGCTCGGCGCGCTCCTATATCTCTTGTTCAGGGTGTTGATCATGGCGCGGAACACGCTTGAGAAAGTCCGCGAAAAGGATCAGTTCTATTACGGATTAACTTGTGGCTTTATTGCGGGAACGAGCGGATTAATTGTCCACGCTCTCGGATCTAATACCTTCATTATTGTGCGGATCATGGAACCGTTCTGGCTGGTTTGCGCTATGATATTTCTACTACCGCAGCTGCTTAACAAAAAAGAGAGCGAGGTGATACCGGCCTACGCGCCCCATTATGGGGAATATGGCGCGGTAAGTCCCTGATGTGCGGCATAGCCGGATTCACCGGCCGGTGCGATCCGCGTCTTTTGGCATCTTTTCAGCAGGCGCTCCACCATCGCGGCCCCGACGAACGCGGCATCTTCTGCGATGACCGTGTGGCTCTCGCCAGCAACAGGCTCGCCATTATTGATCTTGCCGGCGGCCGGCAACCGATATTCAATGAAGATCGAACCTGTGCCATCGTCTTCAATGGCGAAATCTACAACTACCGCGAGCTGCGAAGAGATCTGGAATCACGCCACCAGTTCCGCACTGCCAGCGATACCGAAGTAATCCTGCACTTGTATGAGGAGAAGGGGACGGATTTCTCCCGTCACCTGAAGGGGGATTTCGCAGTTTGTATCTGGGACTCTCGGCGACGATCTTGCCTGTTGAGCCGAGATCCTCTGGGCGTAAAGCCGCTCTTTTACGCCCTCACTGGCAGCGGAGACCTGGTATTCAGCTCCGAGCTGGCGCCACTGCTGCAACATCCTGAAGTTCCCCGAGACCTGGATATGGAGGCTCTGCTCGAGTACTTCACCTGCCTGTACATTTCTGCGCCGCGCTCATTGATTCGAGGCATCCGCAAACTTCGCCCAGGTGAATCTCTGCTGTGGGAAAATTCGACGATCCGCACCTGGAATTACTGGGAGATTCCTTCCCTGGCGGGCGGTGACTGCGCGCAATCGACTGCGGCGTTTCGGGAACGGGTTGCCGACCTTCTGAGAATCGCTGTGCGGCGACGTCTTGTTGCGGATGTTCCGGTAGGGGCATTTTTGAGCGGCGGGATCGATTCCAGCCTGGTGGTGGCGCTGGCCAGTCGAGAATCCCCGGGGCTGAAGACTTTTTCTGTGGGTTTCGATGAGGCCGACTTCAATGAGCTGCAATTTGCCCGCCAGGTGAGTGGCTACTACAAAACTGATCATCACGAATTCATCCTGAAACCGGAACAGGAGCCGCTGCTTGAAGAAGTCATTGCTGCGATGGATGAGCCGATCGCGGATTCTTCCAGCATTCCTACGTTTCTGGTTGCGCGTGAGACAGCCCGATTTGTGAAGGTCGCTCTTTCCGGCGTGGGAGGCGATGAGTTGTTTTCGGGTTATCCCCGTCACTTGGGCGCCAAGCTGTCCGGAGTTATCCCCCGCGCTTTGGCGCCGTCTGCGGCGAAGGTGTTTAAACTCTTTCCCAGCAGGCCAACGAGCCGAGACGTAGGCGGGTGGATCAGGAGATTCGGAGAAGCACTGGAACTTGAGCCTCAAAAACAATACTGGTCGTGGACAACCTTTCTGAACTCCAGAACCCGCTCGATGGTCTTTGCTTCGCCGGCCGATCCGGCTCCCAGCTTCGTAGAGGAAACGGCCAGGACCTTTGCAGAAGCGCCAGGCTCCTTTCTCGATAAGATTCTCCGCGTGGACTTGAGCCGTTACCTTAGTTCCGACCTTTTGAAATTTGGTGACAACATGACGATGGCAAACTCTTTGGAGCTTCGAGTTCCATTCTCTGATGTAGACCTGGTGGAGGAAGTAGCGCGAACTCCTGCCGCAGTGCGCTTTCCGGGATATCGGCTCAAACCGGTTTTGCGAGAGATTGCGCGGGATTTGCTTCCAACTCAGATTGCGAATCGCAGAAAGCAGGGCTTCATGGTTCCCATTGGCAATTGGTTTCGCAAGCCCCTTCGCTCCTATGTCAGATCTGGTTTAGCCGCCGATAAGCTGCCGCCATTTCTGAGCCCGGACGGTGTCCGCCAGTTGGTGAATGAGCATCTTGAGGGAAGTCACAATCATACCCATTTGCTCTGGGCGGCTCTAGTCCTTACTCGCTGGCTCGCGTTGCATCCGGCAGTTAAGATTCCAGATGGCCATGTGGGTTGATGTACTTCGCACCAAGCTCAGAAGCACTTACCTGGTCTTGCGGCGGCCAATGCTGCAACTTTGGCCTCGGTTACGAGTGAATGCGCCCAAAAGCCCTCCCCCCTCTCTTGGGTCGATCCTCGTTATTTCACAGCGGCGTCTCGGAGATACCGCACTGGAGATCCCTGCACTTCACCTACTCCGATCTCACTATCCTGAGGCGAGACTGGGCGTAGTAGCTCCCGCAGCGCTGCAACCGCTCCTTCGGCTGGCCTGCGCGCCTCAATTGTTGATTGATTATCCGGGGGGATGGCGTTCCACGCGATCGACTCGCGCGGCCATCCGCCGAGAGCGCTGGGATCTGTGCATTGATCTGACCACTGATTACCACTTGAAACCTGCCTGGCTGGCGGCCGCAAGTGGCGCGCCTATTCGCGTCGGCTTTGAGAACAGCGGGAGAGAGCGCTTTTTCAATTTAGTCATTCCGAAGCTTGACAGCGAGCACATGGCCGATCGATTTCGACGTCCTCTTGAAGTGCTCGGGATCACATCAGGAAATAGGTCCATGTCGTTTATCGTACCAAACATCGACGTGACCTTGCCCGCAGCGCGCCCCGGACAGCGGCGGGTGGGCCTTCATCCGGGCGCCGCGCACCCAACACAACGCTGGCCGGTTGATCACTTCGCGTCGTTGGCTCGGAAGATTGCTGGCGCCGGAGACCAGTGCCTGGTCCTCGGACGGGAATGTGAAAAGGACATAGTGGGCGAAATAGTTTTGAAGTCGGGCGGCGCCGCGATCCCGGTCCCCCTATCAGGCGATATTTTGGAGTTCGCGACCATCTTGAAGAGTCTTGACCTGCTGGTTTGTAACAATTCCGGCCCTCTTCATCTTGCCGGTCTTCTGGAGGTGCCGACGGTGAGCTTTATGGGACCCACGGTCAAAGAGCGATGGTGGCCCCGCGGTGCCAAAGCGCGCGTTCTTCGGCGGGACGAGTTGCCGTGCATCGGTTGTAATCTGGGTTACTGCCGAATCAGGACCCATGCCTGCATGAAGGAAATTACGCCGGAAATGGCATTCGAAGAGGTTTCCAGCTGCTGAAAAACTTGCCAATGATCCTCGATAGGAATGAATTGTTTTATCTAACCCAACTGGGAGGGTATCGAATCGTCAATCATCAATTACGGAAGCGTCTATTGATTGATCTGACACTCCGCCATTTTCCTGCCGGCGCGATGCTGGCAGATATCGGATGTGCGGCCGGGGATCTGAGCATGGAACTGCAAGCGCTCGGATACCGGATGACAGGGATTGATTTTGAGCCGGAGCGAATGGCGCGCGCCGGCGAAGTTGCAGCGAAGCATGAGCTGAACGTCCGGTTTCTAAATCAAGACCTGCGCAATGTCTCTCGGGCAGAAGAATTCGACGGCATGATCATGGGAGAAGTCCTGGAACATTTCAGCCAACCGCGGGCGATCTTGGAACAACACCTCCCGCTGTTGAAAGTGGGAGGCAAGATCATCGTTACTGTTCCTAACATGGTCAACCTGCGAGCGAGGTTTAAGGTGTTTTTTTTCGGGCAATTTGCCGATCACAACCCGCAGCATCTTTACTATTTTACCCATCGTCGATTTATCGAACATTTTCAGGGAGTACCGATAGAGATTTTGGAGATTTTTTCATTTCTCGTGGAAGTGACCCTGCCCCGCCATGAAACCCTGGCTCGGGTGGAGCGCCTGGTCCTGTCGCCTTTGAGGCTGGTGGCGCCATGGTGTGGAAGCCATTTGGTGGCGGTCCTGAAAAAAATCCCCCCGGCAACCGGTGAGAGCGGCACGAAATGAAATATTCCCTTCTGCTCCTCCGCACTTCGTTTGGCCGCAAATCGACATTCGTCTATACTGAGAAACTTAGATGATGGATGACTCACCGGTCACAGCATCCTCTCCGCCCGCCAATCAAGACGCCGCAACCGCGACCTCCAGGCCCTTCCGGCGAATCGTGGTCGCTTTATTTGGCGCCATCGGAGACGTGATTCTCAGCACTCCCCTGCTGGAAGCCCTGCGGACAGCATTTCCGCAAGCGCACCTTACCTACCTGGTTGGGAGTACAGCAGCGCCGGTGCTGGCCAATCTTCCACTCTTGGACGATCTGCTGATCGTGCCCGATTACAAGGGCGCGCCTCGATGGAATGATGTTCAGCTTTTCGCTCGCATAGCCAGGCAGCGTTTTGACCTGGCCTTTTGTCTTTCGCGTTCGGAGAAACTGGCGTTGGCTTTTTGGCTGGCTCGTGTGCCGGTGCGGGTTGGCTATCTCCCGATGAAGTTTCCGCGAATGTTCACATACCTGATCGACGGCGATGAGCTTGGCGAAGCGCACCGCACCGAGTATTTTCTGGCCGCGGCCGTCAAACTGGGCATACCGAAGAGCAAACCGGTGCGGCTGCATTATCAAGTGATGCCCGCCGAGCGGGACGCCGCCCGCGCAATGTTGAAAGGCGCCGGCGCCGACCCCGAACGGGAATCTTTGATCGCCATCCATCCCGGAACAAGCACGGTCCAGATCGACAAACGCCGCTGGGCAGTTGAAAACTTTGTCGCTGTGGCTTCACACATAGCGCGCAGGGGATCTAGAGTAATTCTGTTGGGCGGACCTGACGAGCTGGATGCCGCAGGCGCATTCCGGAACTCGCTTCCGGGGCAATTTGTCGATATGACGGGACGTCTTGGGCTGAGGCAACTGGCAGCGGTCCTCGAGCAATGTACTGCCCTGGTGCATAACGATTCTTCGCCGCTGCATCTGGCCGGCGCGGTGGGGACGCCCGTTCTCGCAATTTTCGGTTACCAGAACCAGAAACTCTGGGGTCCGCTGGGCCGGCACGATCGGGTGGTGCGCCGGGATCTCGCCTGCAGTCCATGCTTGCCGGAATTTCCCTGCCCTTACTCCTTCGAGTGCATTCGCAAGCTCAACGCAGCCACCGTCATTGAAGCTCTGGACGCCATGCTTGACAGACTGGAATGTCACAGGGTGCGTGCATGAGTCGTCCGCGTATAGCGCTGCTACGCGGAGCGTACTTAGGTCCGTTTGAAACTCAGAACTACGAACCGCTGCTTGAGAGCTTTGACGTTCGCGGCTACATACTGCGGCAAAATCCCTTTGACTTGGAGCAGTGTCGTTTTCCGATTGTGGTGTGCGACTTTCCGGATGCCCGTTTGTTGGGCGGGCGCTCCTTGATCAACGCCTGGCGCACTCGCATTTTGGGGCAACGTTATCCCATGCCCGGGGTGAACGGGATTGTAAGAGAATCGGATATCGTGCACACCTTTGAGGGATGGTATGCGTACACCCGACAGGCCGCAAACGCCTGCGAGCGCTATCGTGTCCCGCTGGTGGTCACACACTGGGACACCCTTCCCTATGAAGGCAGCGTAGACCCGAAAACGCGCCAGGAGATTGCACAGGCATACCGTGCTGCGTCCTGTATCTTGGCCACCACCAATGCTGCCCGCCAAGCGCTTTTGCAAGAAGGCGTTCCCGAGGAAAAGATCCGGCTTCAAGGCATGGGAGTGGATGTGGAAAGATTTTCACCTGCGGAGCGCGATCCGGATTTGTTACAGCGACTTCACCTCGATGCTTCGGATTTTGTATTCCTGTTCATCGGTCGCCTGGCTGCAGAAAAGGGAGTCAGGGAACTGATGTATGCCTTTAAGGCGCTGCGCCAGTGTCCCGGCTCGGAGAATGCAAAACTTTTGCTGGTGGGACACGGACCTGAAAGGGAGTGGATACGAGGATCGGCACAGTCGTGGACGCTGCAAAAGGCGGTCGTTTTAGCCCCGCCTGTTCCTTATGGCGAGATTCATCAGTGGCATCGACTGGCTAGTGTCTTTGTCTTTCCTTCCGTTCCTTCAGCGAGCGTGCAAGAGCAATTCGGATACGCTTTGGTTGAGGCGATGAGTACCGGGCGCCCGATTATCACCACGCGCAATGGAGGTATCCCGGATATCGTCGCGGACGCCGCCTGTGTCATAGCGCCGGGAGACACGGACGCGCTCTTCAAAGCCATGGCTGCTTTAAAGGAGAACGCCGGCCTGTGCCGCCGATTGGGCGAGGCAGCCCGTGGACGGGCCGTGGAAAAATTTTCGACTCGCGTTGTGTCCCAGAACCTGAAGCGGCTCTACTGTCAGTTATGCCAGCGCTGATCGCGACTTTAGTCCTCCTGATTTTCGCCGGTTACCTGCTTCTGTTTGCGCGCAGTACTTTTGTTCTTGCTTACCACGGCGTCGGTACCGAGCACTCCGAGATCCCGGCTCTGATGATTCAACCTGGCGCCTTCAGAAGGCAAATGCGGCTGTTGGCGGCGCTCGGCTTCCGAAGCCGGACCGTCGACTCTGTGGTGGAAACCCTTTCTAAAGAAGGACGACCATGGCTTCCGCTGCTCAGTGTCACGTTCGATGACGGATACCGGAATATCCGGGAGAATGCCTTGCCGCTCTTGAGAGCGATGGGATGGTCTGCAACGCTATTTGTCCCGACAGGCCATGTGGGCGGGAGGAACGAGTGGGACAGGAACAAAAATGTTGCCTCTATTCCGCTTCTGGACTGGAACGATTTGCAACTCCTGTCCGAACAAGGAATCAGTGTCGGCTCGCATGGAAAGACCCACCGCTCGCTGACTGATCTGACGGAAGATGAAGTGCGCGCTGAATTGCGCGATTCATTGGCGGCCTTGCGGTCGCATTTGCCTGCAAGCAGCCGGGTGTTGAGTTATCCGTTTGGACACCGTCACCCTAAACTAGGGCCGTTGCTGCAGCAAGAGGGATATATTGCGGCCTGTTCGCTGGTCGCAGGAGCCTTGCCGAGTTCGGATGACTTATTTGATCTGGGCCGCCTGTGCGTCCGAGGCAACAGCATCATTCAATTTGCATATGATTTGGCCGTCTACCCGATGAAAGGATTGCTCCGCAATCTTCTGAGAAGGCAAAGAGGGAAATGAGGATTTCCGTCATCATCCCCACCTATAACCGCGCTCATGTTCTTCCCGCTGTGATTGAATCACTGCTGGGGCAGGATTTTCCTGCGCACGCCTTTGAAATCCTTATTGTAGACGACGGCTCAACGGACGGGAGCTTTCAATATCTTCAGACATTAGGGCCGCCTATCCGAGTCTTTTCGCAGATTCACGGCGGCGCGTCGCGAGCGCGTAATCTTGCGGCGCGGAATGCAACAGGCACCATTCTCGCATTTACCGATGATGACTGCCGGCCCGAGAAGAATTGGCTTAGGGCGATTGCCCTGGCGATGGAAAAGCACCAGTCTCGCGTGGGACTGCTGGGACACACGTATAGCGAACATCCTGCCAGCACGTTCGTCCATTCGGTTTTCAAGGATTCCGAGCCCGTGGTCACTTGCAATTTTGCGGTTGCTCGCGAAGCCTTCCGCAGCGTGGGAGGTTTTGACGATCATTTTGTGATTTATTTTGAGGACGAAGACCTTGGGCTCCGGCTGAAGAAGGCGGGTTACCCCATTGTCTATGAGCCGGGCATGCGCGTCCTTCACCCCTCCAAATATCAGAGCTTCCGGGGATTTCTTCGAATGCGCAGCTCCTTTCAGTATTTCTGTTACATGAGCCAAAAGCATCCTGATGCGGACCATTGGAAGCGCCACCGAGAAGTGGTCAATCAAATCATCAAGCGGTTTGCACTGTTTGGAATTCCTATGTTAGGAGGATGGATCTGGTCTCCGCTGTTTCTGCTTCTGCCCGCGGTGCTTATCGGTCACTTCTTAATCGATGGTATTCGCGCCCGGAAATACCGAGAGCAACTAGCGAAGATGGGCTATAGGCTCAGCCGTGGGGATTTCCTGGCATTTACCTTTCTAAATTGGGCCGTGCCTTTTATTGACGCATGGCGAATCGTGAAGGGATATTTGATGGATTGGAGAAGGACTGGCCCTTGGACGGCTGCAGCGCAATCCTCGTAGGGGCGGCAGTTCTCAGGGCGCTGGAATGTGGTCCAGGGCGAAGCGCAGCGAAGCCCTGGGAAAGTCGTCTCATGGCGCCAGCAGTGCGATCGTCCAGCTTTTCTGGCTGGGCAGATTTTCCAGCTCCGTGGCGTCCTCTACCTGGAAACTGCGTCCGATCTCTTTCCAGATGGGTCTGGTGGCTACGCGATTGCGGCCATTGAAGAGCGATATGATGATGCGGCCATCCGCGGTGAGGAGACCAAAATATTGTCGAAGGATATCAATGATCGGCATTCCCGGGATCAATGACTCGTTGAAGATTACGACATTAAAGTGTTTTCGTATCGGGGGGTTCAGCAGGTCAGCGCAGATCAGTTGACAGGAGGGCTGGATTCGTTGGCGGGCCTTTTTCAGGGCAGGCATCGAGATATCCATGCCCGTGTACGACGAATACGAAACAGCTCGAAGCTTCTCCTCAAGCAGCCCTCTTCCGCATCCGACGTCTAAAACCGACGGTTGTTGGAATTTGAGGCCGCAGTAACCGGCGATCATCCAGTAGTGGCCCATCTCGGCTGGTTGCTCTGAAAGATCCCAAAGACCTGACGACTGATGCCGCCTCTGCTCGCTTGAGCTGAGGCCAACGGTTGCGTGCCGGATGCGGCTTACCCACGATCGAATGAATGTAGATTTCTGCATCAAGTTTTCAGGATCGGTGGAAATACAGTTACATCCTCAATTCATCATTGAGAAGTTGGAAGATCTCGGCGATGCGATGATCATAGGTATGGGCGGCCGCGGTTTTTTCACGCGCGTGTTTGCCCATTTCCCGGGCCCTCTCGGGGCTTGCAATCAGCTTCCGCACTTTGTCACGGAGCTCCTCGGCAGAATGAAAAAGATCGACGTCGTCAGGCACAGCAAAGACATCATCGACCTTCCGGTAACCGTCCAGCAACTGGCAGCCGCCCGATCCGCAAATGTCAAAGACGCGCTGGTTCAAACTCCCGATGTCATCGAAATGATGCGGATTAACGTTGATGGTCGCAGCGCGGAAGACCTTCGCCTGCTCGCTGGAGCGCGCCTCCCTACCCACGATGGCGCCCCTTTTTTTTGAGACCATTGACCGTTGCCACCCTGGCCCCCAGATCCGAATGTCAAAATCGAGCAACTGCGAAATGATGTAGTCACGGAAAGGATAATACGACCCTACGACGGCCACCTGGCAAAGGTAAGGCTTAAGCTCGCTGTCGGTCGTTACCAGTTCGGTATGTAGTTCTCGGTCGGCGCAATGAAGCAGGAAGCGTCCGTTTCTTATCCCCAACAGCCGCATCCGCTCCAGATCGATGAGGTTCTTGCTGAAAAGGAAATCCAGATGTGGAAGCTGCTGCATTACGTTGCTGTAAGAAAACAATCTCCCGTCGGGGAACCAGTTTACAGCGGGACAGCGTAGATCGTCTTTCAATGCGCGAATTGTGTCGCCTGGAACCAGCTCGCCTTTGGCGATAAAGATCAGGTTCGGCTTGAAGGCTCGGGCGGCAGAGAGAAGTCTTGCGGGCATGTATCGTCCTGCGTAGGTATCTCGCAATCCTGGAAATCGGCGGAAGGGATTGTGCCGGTAGTCGAAAATTAGTACCTCGTGTCCGGCGCGCAACAGGGCCCTCTCAATCGACCATCCGAAGGAGCTGTGAAAATGGACGCAGACAAGCAGGATTTTCACGGGCGTTTCTGAAGCAGCAGATAGCGGTTCACTGCGATGCTGCGAAATAACGGCCAGCGTCCCAGGCGGGCGAGCGGAAACCGATCATTGAGCCGGCCAATGCGCCGGTATCCCAGTGGAATCCAGGCCATGGCAAATCCCGCGCCTCGTACGCGGAGAATCCTAAAGTGTGGTTCCACGGCGTGCCTCACCAGGCGGGGCACCATGAAGCGTTCGAAGCCCGGATGGCCGCCCCAGGGATCCCAGTGTTCAAGTCCATTGCGCCGGTCGTGAATCCACTTCCTCAGACCCATCAAGTTCAGATAGTTGGGCGAACTGATCACGGCGTATCCTCCCGGCCGGACGACACGGGCGATTTCTCGCACGGCGCTGTCCAAGTCTGCAACATGTTCCAGGACCTCAGTACATACGGCAAGGTCCGCGCGGCTGTCTTCCAGCGGGAGAGTCAAAGCGTCGCATTGGACCGGCCAGGCCGCCGAGGTCTCGTTCCTGGCGGCGCTGAGGGCATTCCAGTTCAAATCCAGCGCTATCAGTAAGCTCGCGGGAAACCTCTGCCGCAGCGCAGGGATGTTATAACCGCGCCCCGATCCGATATCATAGATTGTTAAAACATTTCGGTCTTCAATTGTCTGGTACAGATCGCGCAGCACCAGTTGGCTGTAACCGGGTGACAGGAAGCTCCCCTCTTCCGCTTCAAAACGGTAGTAGCGGCCCCGGTCGTCGATTGCTGGTGTGGTTTTTACCATGCCAGTTTTTGCAGCCTTTCCCACTCTTCCTGGTCAAAAACGCGGAAGAAGAACAAGCAGGCGGGGTAGATGACAGCGACGGCAAGAATCGGCCAAAAGGACGACAGCGTCCAATCCGGAGTTCTGGGAGAGAAAATTGCAAGAATCGCCGCACAGGCGCAGGCCGGGATCAGTATTCGTGCCATTACCTGGAGAAAAATCCGGGAAGACGACGTCAAAAGTAGCGCGCCGATGGTTCCGGCCATCTCTGTTGCCACGGTCGTGGCCGCCGCCCCTAATGCGCCGTAGACGGGAATAACAAAATAATTCAGCGAAACATTGAACAAGACCATGCCAATCGTAAGAATCATGAGCCATTGAGTCCTGCCACGCGCCACGATCAATGTGGTCAGCAACACGTTCGTGTACACCAAAATCTGACCGAATACCAGAATCGACATAAGCTGCGCGGAATCCTTGAATCGCCCGCCATACAGGACCTGTGTTACCGGACCGCTGTAGGACGCAACGACAAGGGCGGTCGGTATGATGACGACCAGAAGAATCTTGAGCGACGACCGGACCAGCTTGGACACGGAGGCGGCATTTCCTGAGTGCACGTGCTGGCACAGGACAGGGAAGAGACTATTGGTCAGCGCGGCGGCAACCAGAGGCATGGATTCGGTGACGCGATATGCGGCGGCATAGACGCCAATGGCTGCCTCGTCGCGAAAATGCTTCAGAAAGAAGACATCGATGCGAAAATAAAGCGCAATGAACACCGAGGAGAGAAAAAGCGGGATACCTTCATTCAACAATTGGCGCGCCATGCTGGTACTGAATGCATAGGAAGGACGCAATAACGAGCGGGACCAGATCCAAAGACCTAAATTGGTCAGCGAACCAACGAGCACTTCAGCGCCGATCAGAGCGTACAGGGATCCTCCGGAGCTCGCCAGCCAGAGGATTATCCCGAAGAGGACGATGCGCGACCCCAAACTGATGAGCGCCGGACCGTACTGCTTCATGCGGGCGGTAAAGACCGCAGCGTGAGTGCTCAACGGAACAGTCAGAAAAGACAGAGACGACAGAGCAATCAATCGCGTGTACTCGTCGAAACCGTACAGGGAATAGGCTCCGCCTACCGATCCGGCGTAGGCTGTCAGTGCCAGAGGCCAGCGAAGCAGTAGCGCGGTGCCGAGCCAGCGGCGACCGGCTTCATCGTCCTGAGTGAGCCCTCTGACCACCACGGTGCTGAGGCCGAGGTCGGTGGCCAGAGCGAACATGGCCACGTAGGCGAAGACGTAGGTGTACAAGCCAAAGTTCGCGGTGCCCAAAAATCGAGCGACCGTCAACATGATCAGGAAGCCGAGAATCTTGTTGGCGACGTTGCTGAGGAGAAGTGCAAGAGTATTCTGGGCGATGTGCCGCGTCTGGCTCAATGGTGACCCTTTTTGGCCCTCCCCTAAATTATTGGCGATTAAGGAAGGATCTGCAAGTTCGACAATGCAGAGAGCAGAAAGTGACTGGTGAAGAACTCGATTTGTACCGCCCGCGTCTCCGATCCTGCATTATTCACAAACATCGTTTTCTTCTCCCCGCGCAACGATTCTCATTGGACCGCGAAGCGGTCACTGGAGTTTGGACATTTTGGAGAGACGGCCTGGGGGCCGTCTCCCGCACAATCTTTCATCGTGCAGAAGCGCCGCTTCGCGGCGCCAGCTGTCCCGGAGGGACAGCCCGGACCGCGAAGGGGTCACATAGAGTAGCCGGGGGCAGAGCGCGTTTTTGCGCGCCGCCCCCGGCCGACATCCCACCACTAACGTTCGCACCCTGAAAGGGTGCAATAGTAAGGCCAAGAATTTTACCCGCGGCCGTTATGTTACAGTGAGGACTCTGGTCCGTTGCGGACCCTTTTGTCCATCCTCTTTCTACGGAGATCAATCTGAGTGGTTTCTGTTGCACCCGTTCAGGGCGCATGGCGTTGGGGGTTTCTAAAACCGGGGCGGCGCGCAAAAGACGCGCTCTGCCCCCGGCTATTCCATGTGACGCCTTCGGCGTCTGGGGCTCCAAGCGCGCTTGGTAATAATGCCATCTACTTCATCGACTGGCAACGGACAACGGACTAATGACGAATGACAGTTGGTCTCCCAATAGCTTTGTGATTCAATTCTTCGCCATGAGACCTGAGCGCCGGATTCGTCTGACGTTTGTTTCCACCGGAGAGTCGGTCTTCGCCGAGATGCTCGACGAGGAAGCACCCAATATCTGCGGGCACGTTTGGGATTTGCTTCCATTAGAGCAAGCGATGATTCACGGCCAGTACTCAGGTGCTGAAATATTCGGGCTCATCGAAAAGGCCTCGCCGCCTCCAGCAGAGAACCTAGTCCAGATTCCTCTACCTGGGGAGATCTGTTACTTCTACGAGCCTGGCCGGAGCGCGGCCGGCAGAAGTGCGCCTGTGTCGGAGATATGCGTTGTCTACGGCCGAGGCGTCATTTTACGCGGCCACGAAGGAGTGCCCTCTCATGCTAGCCTGTTTGCCCGAATCCCCGGCGATTGGAAATACGACTGGGTTGACTTTGCTAAAGCCTGCCGCCGTGTTCGGTGGGAAGGGCCACAAATTCTCCGCATCGAGCGCATTACGAATGTCGAATGACGAATTTCGAATGACGAATGCAGAAGGCTCACGACCTGGCCCCAAATGCGACTTCATTCGACTTGGTTCGTCATTCCAAATTCGGCATTCGACATTCGACATTCGACATTCGTCATTCGACATTCGTCACCCGATAGCGCTCCACTTTCGCCTCATCCAGTTCAACCCCCAGCCCCGGGCGCTCCGGTGGGCGGGCCTGACCGGCGGTAATTGGGAGCGGTTCAACTAAAAGGTCATCATCATAGAAAAAGGGTGTCAGGATATCGCAGGGAAATCGCTCAGCCCCAATGCCCGGTGTGGCCATTGCCAGATGAATCATGGCGGCGCTGCCGACTCCCAGCTCCAGATTGCTTCCAACGGTGCAAGTCAAACCGGCGGCCTCGGCGACGGCGGCAATCTTTCGCGCCGGTCCAATGCCTCCGGCTTTCGCCACGTAGACCGAGAGCACATCAGCTGCATTGGCTCGAACCACCGCCATCGCATCTTGCAGTGTGTACACACTCTCGTCAGCGATGATGGGCAATTTGGTTTGTCTTCGAACTTCGGCAAGAGCGTCCAGATCCTGTCGTGGAACGGGCTGTTCCACAAACGTGATACCGTATTCGCGCAAGCGATCGATAGTACGCAACGCCATCTCCAGTGACCATCCGCCGTTGGCGTCTACTCCCAGCTTTATGTGCGGACCCACTGCCAGACGTACGGCGCTAACTCGCGCGACGTCCTGGTCGGGTTCGATTCCAACTTTGACTTTCATTCTGTTGAATCCCTGTCTGGCCGCCCAGCCGGCAATCTCAGCAGCCCGGCCCGGTTCCAGGCCGGAGATAGAAAATTTAGTCGGAACAAAGTCGCGCACAGGACCGCCCAGCAAGCGATACACCGGCAAACCCACGGATTTTCCAAAAATATCCCAAAGCGACATTTCAAGCGCGGCTTTGGTAAATTGATATTGAGGAAGCACCTCCTCCAGAACTCGGCTGAGACGCTCAATCTCGGTGGGATTCTCCCCCCGAAGCGCCGGCGCGAAGATATTTTTTATGGCGCGAGCGGCTGCAACCTGGTCCTCGCCGCTCCAGCCTGGCGTGCACGACACTTCACCGAGGCCGGTGATTCCTTTGTCGGTGTGGATCTTCACCACCAGGAATGGTGAAATGTTGTGAGTCCTGTGAGCCCCGCGAATAGCGCGTTCAGGATTGACTGGAACTCGGACGGTAATGGTTTCGATACTTGTGATCTTCAATTTCTGCCCGTGGTGTGTTGTCTGTCGTCCGTGTTAGGCGCGGATCTGAAATTCTTTTCCGAATGTGCGGGCTGTTCGCAAGAAGCGGAGCCCCGCAGTGCGGGGCGATAGCGTGTGGCCCCGGGTGGAGCGAAGCGGAACCCGGGGAGTTTGCAATATTAATGGATGCAAAGCCCGCATAGCGGGCGACAGAAGCTGCCCCATTATCGGTTTCCGATAAAGCCAGCCATTCTGCCGCCCCGCCAAGCGGGGCTGCAATTGGTTTCTTGTTGCCTGATCCCCGGGTTCCGCTTCGCTCCACCCGGAGCCACATGCTGGCGCCCCGCACTGCGGGGCTCGTTCCTCCCGTTTACACAAACATGCTTACCACGGACGAATCAAAACACAAACTTCATCCCAAACTGCATCCGCCTGGCGTTGCCGGAAGATAATATTTTCCCTGTAGTGTTAAGCCCGATGGTCAAGACTGGATCGTTCAAGTTCACGCGGTTGGGCGCGTTGAACATCTCCCACCGAAACTGCACGTATTTTGTCTCCGTAAAGTTGAAGTTTT
>DASXTB010000243.1:0-3489 GCA_036505615.1 Acidobacteriota bacterium | reverse complement strand
ACGCCCAGGCATTGCGAGTGTCCTGGTAAGCTGCATGATGAAAGACGATTGCCGGATGTGGGCCTTTGGTCAGCGGAAGCAGAAGCGTACCCGCAAGCCTGGTACTACCATTCTGGAAACGCACTTCTTCCTCATGATACGGCACCGGCGGCGGCGTGGTCCGCTTTAGAATGAAAGGAACAGCCACATTGTTGAATTGAAACGTTCCAGAAATCGTATCGCCCAGATTCTCGCCGTCAAAGGGCACGTTTCCCACGCGCGGCACTTCAAAATGTACTTTGGAACCGTTTGCGGAAACGTTAGCCAACGGCGAAGCAAAAATAAATCCGGAATCGGGAACATCAATCTTTCCCTGGAGCCCTCCAGCTCCGGTTTTGAAAGTGATGGTGAACTTCATCTCATCATTCGGTAGCTTACTAAAACCTTCCCAGTAACCATCGATGGAACTCTGCGCCGCATAGGACGCTGCGCTAAAACAACAAAGTAACAGGACGGGGAGTAAACTCAGTCGAACAAATTGATTGATCATATAGCCTCCATCTTCAAGGCACGTTTGGGTGCGTCACTTACTTTTCTGTGAATCCAGCAAGAGCCAAAAGTAAGGCAGGACGTCCGTATAGAGTCTGCCCGTACGGCCCCACATTCGATTGCGGTGATCTCCGTTGTACTCTTCGAAGATATGATCGATGCCGAGGTCGGTTAGCTTGTGCGAGAGGGCGCGAGCCGTGATCGGAATGTGCGTGAACTCATCTTCCCAGGCTGTATCGAAACGAAGACCACGAAGCTTCAGCAGATTTGTCTTGTATTCGGCGGCCATATTCAAAGGCAGGTTCTTTTCCCACTTAAGGCGAACTGGTTCATCGGTCACCAACTTTCCATCCATCATTTTGATTGGCAGGTTGGCGTAGAACGGCGGGCGAGCCGGGTCGGGCGAAAAAGCCTGCGCCAGGGCAATGGCCCCCATCAAAAGTATTCCGCCCGAGCGTACTTCTTCTACAGTTGTCATTCTAAGCACGACGCCGAAGGCGGGATTCTCGATTGAGACGTCAGCCGTCAATCCAAGAACGGCAGGGTTCATCGCATAGACCACGCTGAAAATGTCGGGGTGCTTCATACCCAGCTTGATCGCACCGTACCCACCCATCGAGTGGCCCGCCAGCCCGCGACTTTCGCGGCGGGCCAGCGTGCGATATTTCTGGTCTATGAAACTCACCAGGTCCTTAACGGTGAAGTCCTCCCAGTTACCAGTTGCTGACGAGTTTGTATAAAGGCTTCCCATCATCTTCGTCCGTTCGTCGGGCATTACGATGATCATTTCGCCAAAGCGACCCTCGGCAATTCCTCGATTCATAAGTCCCTGTATCGTTCCCCAGGTGTCGTTTTGTTTCGCCCACGGTTCCGTGAATTCCTTGTCGGTATCGCCGATGCCATGCAGGAGGTACACCACGGGGTATCGCTTGTTTGGGGAAATGCGATAGCTCGGCGGAAGATAGACGGACACGCTGCGGTCAGGTGACTCTCCGGTCAGGTTCTTCTCGAGTGAGATACTGTGGAGCGTCTCACGCACGAGCTTTCCTTCCTGGGAAAAGCCTGTAGATGTAGCGACCGCGGCCAGGAGCACCAACGCGCTCATTCGTCCGAAGTAACTACCAAAGGTATTGCTCTGCTTCAAATTCTTCATGGTTGGCGTTGTCACCTCAACTTTATTTACTCTTCTCTACTCGTTGGAACGTTGCAGTCGTTTCATCGGTCGGAGATGCATTTTACGGGTGTGCATTTATCGGTAGGCCTGAATGGCTTCCATAACCGGATCGCGGTTCGCGCGATATGCTGCAAATGTCGGTGGTATGTAGATCTGCGGTGCAATCGACGTCCGATAGTCATTCGGCCATGAACTCTGCCAATACAAATCAGAAACGTTCGCGGCGAGCTTGCTGTAAGGCAACGTGAAGAAAAGCTCTTCTCCGGTAAAATTAGGGCTGGAACCGGTCTGCTCTCCCACAAAGATTGCATTCGTATATCGCTCGAGCAAGGCAGTAGCGTTCTGCGCCGCCGAGAAAACTCTCCGCCCGATAATGACGAAGAGTTTCCCGCGCTGACTTAGTTTTCCGCTATTGATGAGACCTTTGAAAATCGGTTGATTAAGAAACGTGTTGCCTCCGTTGTTCCAGCGCATGTCTATAACTAATTTCTCGACCTCGTGCTCGTTGATAAATTGGAAAAGACGGTCCGAAAATTTCGCCAGAGGTTCCTGAGGATCGTCAAGTATCGTGTTGTACTGAAAATAGACCTCTCGAGAATCGGGGAGATACTCGAACCAGTAATTGGCGCTGATATTCTTCAGGTAAAGAGGCAGCGGGCCGGCAGTGCTCTGCGGCACATTGATCCACGCGTTAGGATTTGGTCGAACGTTCCAGATGTTCGGCTGGCTCAGGTCGGACGCTATCTTAACTTCACTGGTTCTCCCGTCCGTGTCGCGTATTGTTAGCTGTACCTTCGCCGGATCTGGGATCAGCCCTAGTCCATTCAGAAGAGGCAGTGATCGCATCATGAACGGCGCCCGCTCCTTCACCCATATATCGCTTGCATCTCGATTGATCAGCGGATCCAGCGCGGCCACCACTTCATCCACCGTGTGGTTTCCGAAGCGCAGCACCTGGGCGCCGAGCAGTTGCTTATACTTTGGATCCACGGCGATGACATAAAGTCCCTCCTCGAACAGATAAAACTTCAACGGCAATGTCTTAAGAAACTCCGGACGTGTGTTCGGTCCCGGTGATACTGTCGTATGCCCGTCTCCGAGCTTCGCCATCAGCTTCATCATCTCAATGATGATTTGCATATCAGTTAGATTGGATATTGAATCGTTCAGCTTTCTGATAGAAGCGTCAAACTCAGTTTCGGATATTTTGCGGAATGGAGCGTAGCCCTTGCGCTTGACTTCGCGCGCCAGCAGCGCCAGGTCATAGCGCCAACCCTCTTCGCGCGACATCCGTGAGGTGTCAATCAGAGCCACGATCTTCTGAAAGCGCGGGTCGTCGTGCAGCGACTGAAGGTCGGTGTCGGTCTGCGCCCTTGCCAAATCGCGAAAGCCCATACCGAACGATTTTTCCAGCCATCTCAATGCCGGTTCTTTTTCTCCCAGCAGGGCGTAACAACATGCAATGTTATAGGCGGCGCCGGAGGGAAACCCACCACGTAGTTCAATTACCTTCTCGAATGCCGGAATCGCATTGCGGTAGTTTTTGGCCTGGTAACGCGTTTGTGCCAAAAACCTCCAGAATTTCACGTCAACCGGATTCTGCCGGACTACTTGTTCCCAGAGCGCCGCAGCCTCGTCCCACTGCTTTGCCGCCGTCTTCGTTTCGGCGAGATGCCACAACTCCGCGAAGCTGCTCGCTGGCGAAACCTCCTGGGCCGAGGTGGATTGCATCGCGAATTGCCGGTAACACCCGGCCAGCGAAATCGCCAACACCAAAGCGAAAAACC
>DASXTB010000242.1:0-9255 GCA_036505615.1 Acidobacteriota bacterium | reverse complement strand
ACTGTTATCGAGTTTCCGCTCCCATCAATATCGTTAAATGTTACTCCATCATCGTTCAGTGCTTGAGCTTCTCTAGTGAGAAACGGGATGTATTCAGTGGTCCACTTGTTGATGTTTTGCGGTGAATCGTTAATGTAGCCGTCCGTTCGAACGCTCAGAGTTGTGATTCCTCTAGGTTGTGTGTGATTCTTGACCACACGGCTGTCCATTATCCCAAACACTTCAGGAAATAAGAAACGAAGAAAGGCAGTGGCAGTCGGAATCTTTATTCCACCTATGCGGAACATGGACAGGTCTCGCTTTTCATACGCCAAAAGCAACTGCTTATGTGTGCTATCGTCCCACTTTGCCAGGACGTTCTTAACCATCCGCCCAGATCTCCCGCCTTGCGATGCCATCTTCCAATGAACGATTGCGCATGCTACTTGCTGCAAGTTTTCGAGATATGCATTCACCCAAGCGCAGTTTTTCTGAGCCACACTACAGTCACGGAAGACAGACTGACAGATTGTTTCAAGTTTTCTCATGTTGACAGCGCCTGGAGGAAATGAAGGGACAGTGCACGGGAAGATGCCTTTGAATGAACCGACGTAAGGCAGAGTCGCAGTCTGCACAATTGTGAACTCGACGTCCGGGTCACAGTAGCAATACGCTTCTCGGTTGGCTTTATAGGCTGCGGCTGGAATTATAGTAGTCACAGCATTGACCCACTTGCCGAAACCTCAGACGACAGCGACACATGAGGCCCGCCGACCGGACAGCCTTCCCCGTGCCGTGCTTCAGATCAAGCTCCGCTAGAAAAACAGCGTTTCCTAATGCGCACTGAGGGTCCATCCGAAGCGCGGAAAGGGTATTTTCTTCAGGCTTACCCGGAGAAATTTATCTCTAGCGCTTAAGTTTCATTGGAGGCGAATGTTTTTCTCTTCCCGCCTTGCCAGCCACCTTTCCTTCTTCTCTTGCTCCAGATATTCCCAATCCATGATGTCTGTCATTTCTAAAGGTGACGCATCCGAGCAGCTGAACTGCTTACTGTGTCTGGCAAAGGACGTGCGATACTTTTTCTCGTAGGCCTTGACGCGCCTGTCGATTTCCCGCAGAGACAGTGACGAATAATCAATCTCCCTGCGCCCTTGTTCCGAAGACTCGATTATCAGTCGTCTGCTCATTTAATTACTCCTTCTAACTCGCTCACGTAATTATCGATGATTTTCTTGATTTCCTCTCGTGGCTGTCGTAGCGGATCTCGTCGTACCATTCGCTAGCGGGCGAGCGCTGGTAGAAGCTGATTGAGTACTCGACCAGCTTCTTGTCATCGAACGCCAACCGCATCACGTACTTCCAGCCTTTATACTCTGCCTTTCATCGGGCGCCTTATTCAGAAATTCCCTCAGTGCGGACCACGCCTCTTGTTGGCGCCCAGCAAGCAGGTGACCGCCGGTCGCAAAGCCGACGAAATGAGCACCGGGAACGTGTTCTGCTGTGTAACGCGCGCTCCTGAAAGTCCCGAACAGATCGTTCTCCGCGCTGATGACAAGCGCTGGAACGGTGAAGCGCTCCAACTCGTAGCGCGGAATCGAGGCGGACACAACAGCATCGTTCCACAGTCCCTTCTCGCGGCGACTGATAGGGAGGATGTGGCGTAGTAATCGGACAACGCGCTCTTGCTCGTCTGGAGTCGCATTTCTAAAGTCGGAGGCGGGCGTGGCCAGTATGGTCTCCACCATGGTTTCTCGTGCAAGCTTCGTCAGGATCCAAGAAACGAAGTCAGATCTCAGAGCCGTATTCATCACAAACTGAGTAACTGCCGAAGGCTGCTGCTGCGATTTGCCTGCGGGTGGCGGCGCAAACGCTATGGGAACAAGAAGAACCATGGCCCTGCGCCGCTCGGGATGGCGCAGACAAAGCTGCATAGCTGATGGAGCACCGGCGGAAAGACCGATGACAACTACCTTCGGCAGGTTCAGTGCGTCGAGTAAGCAGATGTGGGCATCGGCTTGAGCCGCAGGCGATGCATCGGTTGGGAAAGGAGTGCGCAGATAACCGAACCTTGACACGGCTATCAACTGGAAGCCGTTGTCGAGTAACGGCCATCCAGTCTCCAGACCCTGGTCGAAGCCTCCGCCGGCGCCGTGAATCATAAGGACGGGGATTCCCTTTCCGCCGGCAGCATATTCGATCGGACCGCATGCCGTGTTCACCACCTGGCTGCCGGATGAGACTCGAGCGCGTGCGGCGTGGATGTCTTGCCGATAAGTGTGGTAGGTGATAATAGCCAATACGATCAGGAGCGTTCCCAGGATGGACAAGCTCACTTTGGTAATTGTGTTACGTCTGGCGCGCGACTCCATAACTAGTTTAAAGGATTGGGTGCCCAGTAACAGCGGGTACCGGTTGGGTGTTTACCGGCGCCAGCGGACTGCCTGAGGATTGATCGCCGGACTGTGGCGTCAATCCGGACAGCATCGCGCTCCCGATTCAAACGACGACCCGTTGCGCACGAGCACGATCTTGCCTATCACGCCGCCCTTCGCGAGCAGCTCGTGCGCCTGTCTTGCCTCGACAAGAGGAAATCGCTGCGCGACGAGCGGCTTGATCTTCTGCTGTTTGAGCAGGTCAAGCAGGGCAATCAAATCCTGGCGAAACCATGCCGGTTTCAGCCGCTTAAGCGTCTGGATGCTGTAGGGGACCACCCGTTTCCGGCCCGGGAGCAGCCAGCCGCCAGCGATATACAGCCCGTAAATGGGGATTCCATGCAAGCGATTACGACGACCTGGACGACCTGAAGTCAATCCCTCCCCACGTAGCGAGGTAGTATTGCCGTAGGCCACGACCCTCCCGCCAGGACGGAGAGCCTTGCGGGAATGCCAGATGTGGCTACCACCGATGGGGTCAAAGGCGAGGTCCACGCCCTCGCTCGTGAGGCGGTGAATTTCTGTCACGAAGTCCTGATGCTCGTAATCGATTGGGATACCGCCCAGGTCGGAAACAGCCGGCGCCCCTCGCGCTGAACAGGTACCATACATCTCCAGCCCGGCCAGGCGTCCAAGCTGCAAGAGTGCCGAGCCAACCCCGCCTGCCGCGCCGTGAATCAACACGCGCTGGCCTGGTCTGACCTTCGCGGAACGATGCATCATCTGGTACGCCGTGATGTAGTTCAGTACGAGACTGACAGCCTCGGCGGCGTCCAACCCAGATGGCACTGGAACCAGTTCACGTTGCGGCAGGCAGACGAACTCCGCGTACGCACCGCTGATCGGCATCGCGGCAACTATCTGGCCTGGTTCGATTCCAGAGGCACCGTCGCCGAGCCGATCCACCACGCCTACCAGATCCCACCCCGGCGTGAAGGGCACCTGGGGCGTTTCGGGATGAACGCCCTCGCGCGCCATGATGTCGGGCAAGGAGACGCCTGCGGCCAGCACTCTCACCCGCACTTCACCGTCCTTCGGCTCGGGGCACTCTTCTTCAACCACCCGAATTGCATCGGGTCCGCCGTAGTGAGTGACGATGATGCATGTGTGTTTCACGGACTGCTTCCTCGCTTGCCGGGCGCTCGACCTTGTGCGGCGTAACACTCGGCTTACATCGTGCCTCGCAGTTTCACTTCCTGCCACTGATCGCCCCTTCTCACTTCCACTTTGTCCGGAATGATGGTCCTTGACTGCGCATCCACCCTTCCGGTGATCCGCGCTTCCTGGCCGATGTACTCGGCTAACGCCAGAGAGGGTGCCAGGATAGTGGTGAAACTGCCCTCGACATTGACGAGTGCGACAGGAATTCCCGACTTGGCGCACTGAGTCCCGCAATCCTTGATGCCCATGTGTGTATTTTCGGCAAACCCTTCCACATAACATTTTGAGTCGACCAACTTCCCAGTAATTGTCCGGACCGCCGGCCGTTCTTGCGCCAGCAGGCCGAATGCGACCGATAGAGAGAAGATCGCCGATGGCACTACTAGTTTGATTTTCATTGGTTCTCCCTTGGCTTCGTTAACAGGAGTTTCCTCGAAGACTCCTCGATCTGAGCCCGGCCGATCTAGCCCGGCTCATTCATGAACTGAGTGAACCAGCCACAGATTTCACCGATTTGCACGGATAAGATCGGGGTCGGGGGATGGGCGCGATGAACGACTTCGTACGTCACACTGCAAGTTAGCGCCTATCCCCCGACCCCGGTCTTATCCGTATAATCAGCGTCAATTCGTGACTCGTTCTTTTAATTCGTGAATAATTCGCAGCTAGACAGACGTGACGTCACTTCTTCAGCTCCGGCTCCAGTTTCTCAAGCGGAATCGGTTCATGTTTGGAGACCTCCTCCACAATCCTTAGGGTTCGCTCATCGGGATTGAACAGCTTCACCAGTGGCAAAGTCACATCAACGTACTCGACCGAAGGATCACCGTAAACGACTTCCCACTTGGAAAGGATCATCGAGACGCTCGCTTCCCGGGCGATGCCAGGGACGGAATCTTTGATCCTATCCATGATGTTTTTGACCGACCCTGTGCTGAAACCCTGCTCGTGGAGTCGAGCTTGCGTGACCGGTCCCCAAGTCTCCAGCTCCTTCACCCGCCTCTCGTCCTTGGCCGCCTTTGCTTTTTCCAGCTCCGCCTTCAATCCTCTGACGTAATTCTGATACTCCCCGGATCTCGCATATGCCACGGCGATGGCACGGGAGTCATACGTGCCAATGCGCAGAGGTCCTCTCACTGACTGGCCATTGACCGAACTTGACCAGATCGCTATCGCGCCAACTGTGAGCAGAGCCGTTATTAGGTTAATAGGTTTGTGTCTCATTAGAGTCCTCCTGCAATCTGATATTGAGGGCATCTCGGCAAGCACTGCTCCGACTGAATAACGGGAGCATGGTCGAGTGTTTGATAGCGCGGTTAGATGAACGCGCAGTCCTAAACAGGACCAAAGTTCGCTTGGCCGCGCCCCCGTCACTAGCTTTTCCGGCCCCGGTTTGTGGATGAGCAAATCTTCCTTCCTTTCCCCAGCATGGGCAAATGGGAGGGCACACAGCCGGAGAAGGAGCAAATCCCGGGCCACAGCGAGCAGTGGCCGACTCATCGAAGACCGGCCACTGCCGTGTTTTCCGCCTTCAACCCTGAAGCTCTCAACGGACCAGAAGTTTCTCAACGGATCGTGATCTGCTGAGGCTCCGGTTGTTGAATGGCGGGTTTCGAAATTCGGATCTGCAAAACGCCGTCCTTAAAGGTTGCCTCAATTTTCTCGGCCTTGACCTTCAACGGCAACGGAATGCGCCTGTAAAACGATCCGAAGGCGCGCTCCAGGTAATAACAGTTTTCCTCCTTCACCTCGCTTTCTGTCTTCGTGCCCCCTTTCAACACCAGGTCGCCGTTAACGAGAGAAACGTGAATGTCCTCTCTTTTCAGCCCGGGTAGATCTGCTTTGATCATCAGGCTATCGTCCTTCTCGAACATGTCGATTCTGGGCGCCCAGTCGGTGACAGTTTTAAAATAGTGCCGCGCGGGACGACGGAGTAAGGGCCAAAAAGATCCGAAGAGGTTCTCCTGTAGTTCCTCAAAAGCCTCGAACGGAGTGGGCCGATACAGCCGGGTCTCAGGCGGATTTTCCAGAGTGGCTGTGGTCATAGATGACCTCTTTTTCCAACCGAAATTGGGTTGGGTTGTGGAACGATCTTTCTTGAGAGCAACTCGCGTGCCAGAAGGGACAAGAAAATTCGTTTTCCGGCAGTGTGCTAAGTGACTGAAAACAGGTCATCAGCGGGCTTTGAAATTCAAAGAGCATCGAAGGCTATTCAAACGGGGGAAAGAAATGGGTGGTTTCTCACAAGACCGGGTGTAATTGCCCATTCTCGGCCGTAGGGCAAGACTTCAACTCCCGCCAGGAAACCACGCCGCTTAGAAAAATCTGAGCCGCGAGTGTAAGCAAGCGGACACTCCCAACTGCAAATCTCGAGCTTTCTTTGATTTGGTCAATCGCGGGTCCGCTTGCTCACGCGCGCGGCTCAGTATTTTTTCACCGCTCCCTTAACGGTCGCGGCTCAGTATTTTTTCACTTTCAAATCACACACCAACTCGCTCGTAGTCTACCGCTCTTGCGCTGCGAATGGCCGCCTGTACCGCAGCCAATCTCGCCACAGGCACGCGGTAGGGAGAACAACTGACGTAATCAAAATGAAGCTCGTGGCAGAATTGAATCGAAGCCGGATCGCCGCCATGCTCACCGCAGATTCCGAGCTCCAGATCCCGCCTTGCGCTCTTCCCTTTCTCCGCAGCAATTCGCATTAACCGGCCTACGCCCTGCTGATCAAGCGTCTGAAACGGATCCTTTTCCAGAATTTTCTTTTCCAAGTAAATCTTGATGAACTTTCCGGCGTCATCGCGTGAAAATCCAAAAGTAGCCTGGGTCAGATCGTTGGTTCCGAAAGAAAAGAATTCGGCCTCCTTGGCAATCTCGTCGGCGATCAGGACGGCGCGGGGCAGCTCGATCATGGTACCGATCAAAAATGGGATTCGTACTCCGTAATCGTCAAAAACTTCTTCGGCAGTTTGGCGCACAAGCTGCACCTGGTCGCGAAGTTCGCCAATCAGGCTCACCAGCGGAATCATGACTTCCACGATCGGCAAATTTCCTCTTCCTTTCAGCTCGCAGGCCGCTTCAAAGAGCGCACGGACCTGCATTCGGGTTACGTCCGGATACGTGATCCCAAGGCGGCATCCCCGGTGACCCATCATCGGATTCATCTCTTCCAATTCCTGAATTCGACGCAGTATCCTCTCTTTGCTCGCTCTGAATCGATGTTGATTTGGATCTAACCGTGCGATCTCTGCCTCTAAGTCTTCCTTCCGGGGCAGGAATTCGTGAAGCGGTGGGTCCAGCAATCGCACTGTCACCGGCAATCCGTCCATCGCATCCAGAATGGCGAGGAAATCTTCCTTCTGGAATTCCTTCAGGCTTTCAAGCGGCTGCTTTCGCTCCTCCTCGCTTGCAGCGAGGATCATCTGCTGCATCACAGGCAGCCGGTCCTTGGCAAAGAACATGTGCTCTGTTCGGCACAGGCCGATGCCGGTTGCTCCGAACTCGCGCGCGTGCCTTGCGTCACGTGCAGTGTCTGCATTGGCGCGCACTTTGACAGCGGGAATGTCCTCCAGCAAGCTCATGAACTGAGAAAGCAATCCGCTGCCGGGCTCGATCTGGACCATTTTGACCTTCCCTGCCATTACGCGTCCGTCGCTCCCGTCCACTGAAATGAATTCGCCCTCATGAAAGACTCTGCCATCGGCTTGAACTTCCTTTCGCTCTTCGTCGATGCGGATGGCTTCGCAGCCTACAACGCAACAACGGCCCATGCCGCGCGCGACCACCGCCGCATGGCTGGTCATCCCGCCGCGGGTGGTCACGATGCCGGCGGCGGCTTCCATGCCGTGAATGTCATCGGGCGTGGTTTCAGTGCGCAGTAAAATCACCGATTCACCCTCTTTTGCCAGCAGCACGGCGTCATCAGCGGAAAACACGATCCGCCCCACGGCTGCGCCCGGCGATGCGGGCAGGCCTCGGGCCAGAAGGTCTACCTGCTCCTGACTGAAGACAGGATGCAGAATTTGTTGCAACTGCTCCGGCTCCACTCGCATCAGCACATCTTCGAGCGTGATCAGGTCTTCACGAAACATGTCCAAGGCAATTCGGACCGCGGCATGGCCGGTTCGTTTTCCAGCCCGCGTTTGAAGCATGTACAGCAGGCCGTCCTCGATGGTGAACTCGAAGTCCTGCATTTCGCGATAATGCTTTTCCAGCTTTGCGGCAATCTCTTTCAGCTCCTGGTAGACTTGGGGAAACTTCTGTTCCAGCTCCCGCAGGCCGAACGGAGTTCGTGTACCGGCGACCACCTCTTCTCCCTGGATTCCAGGCAAGAATTCTCCGTAAAGCTGCGCTTCTCCGGTGGCGGGGTTTCGTGTAAATCCAACTCCGCTGCCGGAATTCTTTCCCCGGTTCCCGAAAACCATCATCTGCACGTTGACGGCCGTGCCGAGACCCTCAGGGATGTTGTTCAGCTTTCGGTAGGTGATGGCGCGGGGATTGTCCCAGGAACGAAAGACCGCTTCGATGGCCTGCCGCAACTGCTCTGACGGCTCCTGCGGGAAAATCTTATTTTCTTGTTCAATGATTTTTTTGTATTCCTGGCACACGCCCGCCAGCTTCTCTCCTCCCAATTCGATCTCGCTTGCGGCGTTTCCTTCCTGCTTGAGACGAGCCAGTGCCCGCTCAAATTTTTCTGCAGGGATGCCCAGTACCACATGGCCAAACATCTGCAGCAGGCGTCGATAACAATCGTAGGCGAAGGCTGCATCGCCGGTATCGTCAGCCAAGTGTCGGGCCACTGCGTCGTTCAGGCCGATATCCAGCACCGTGTCCATCATCCCAGGCATGGAAAATCGCGCCCCTGAGCGCACCGAGACAAGCAGAGGATTTGGCGTCACGCCGAAGTTTCGTCCGGAGACCTGCTCTAATCGGTGAATGGCCAGCATCACTCTTGGCCATATCGTAAAGCCGTATGCTTGCGGGTCCTGAAGAAACAAGTTGCAGGCCTTTGTGGAGATGGTAAAGCCCGGCGGGACGGTCAGGCCGGCGCGGCACATCTCTGCCAGGCCCGCCCCTTTTCCCCCCAGAATATCTTTCATGCGGCCGGCGCCATCAACACGCCGCTCGTTGAATTCGTAGATGAACTGAGAATCATGCGCCATAAAGAGAACCTCCGCCGTTTACCATGCAACTTTCGGACCTTGCAGGCGCTGCAGTACCTTATCCGAGAGGCCATTCCTGAGCATGTTTAGTGCTCGATTTGGGGAAGAATACTGGGAAGCAGTTTTACTCTTGGAAGGAGTGGTTTAAATGCCCCAACAGAAGGCGAAGACACCCACGGAGTAGGTTTCGCGCATGACCCCCGCTAGACATCAGCGCCGGATACCGCTCTGTAAGGGGTCAATCAAAGACAGGTCGAGCTTTGCCCGTTGGAGTGTCCGCTTGCTTACGCGCGCGCCTCAGATTTTTCCGCACGATCTACCTGTCGTTCCCCCTCCAGCTTCTTGATGGTCGCGCGCAGCCAGTTTCCGACAACTTCTTCCACTTCCTGCTCAGTGCCCCATTGGTAAAGGGACTGTAATGTCTGTCCTTTTTCGCTTAATTTGATGAAACGGCACGGAACGCTCACCGACTTGCGCTCTGCTGGAACGAATCTCATCAGCACACAGTCCCTGCAAGGAAGCGA
>DASXTB010000241.1:0-7373 GCA_036505615.1 Acidobacteriota bacterium | reverse complement strand
AGCCTTACAGTCTTTCACCCGGTCGAGTCGCCTCTACGCCAAGGTTCCTACCGTGGTCTGGCCAATCCCGCCAACACCTTTGCGCGTGAAGTTCACCTGGACGAAATCGGCGAGCTGACCGGCCTCGATCCCGTGGCGCTGCGCCTTAAAAATCTTGCCGATCCCCGTCTGCTGCCGGTGCTGAACAAAGCGATCGAGATCTCGGGATGGGCCAGCGCAGGCGAGCGCAAGAACTCCATGGGAGTGGCGTTAGCCGTTGACGCAGCAACCTATGTAGCAGAGGTAGCCGAAGTCGACGCCGATTCAAGTGGACGAATAGCGGTAACTAAGGTCTGGGCGGCAGTCGACTGCGGGGCGGTGGTCAATCCCGACATCCTGCAAAACCAGATTGAAGGCGCCATTGTGCAGGCAATCGGTTACACACTGCGCGAGAAGATCTTGTTTGAGGATGGGAAAATTCTCACCTCCAGCTTCAGCGACTATTTGGCGTCCCGTATTTCCGACGTGCCGGCGATTGAAATCGCAGTTGTAAACAACCCCCGCACACCATCCACCGGCATCGGTGAACCCCCGGCCGTGCCTCTTGCCGCCGCCGTGGCAAACGCTGCTTCACGGCATTTGAAGAAGCGCTTCCGCAGTCTCCCCTTGAACTCACCCCTAGATTGACCCTGATAGAATTTAAGTTCCAGATTGAAGGGGAGCCCTGTATGTATATGGCCGGCCGAACCCGTTCACCTTTCTCGGAAAACAGGCGACCAATCACGGCGCCGTACAGATTGAATCAATTTTTTCATAGCTCCCTGAGCTTGGCAGGGTTATATTCTAGTAAGACAGTATTAATATAATAGGAATTACATAATCTTTGGTTCCAAGTGCGCATAAATACTAGATGACCAATACTACAATAAGATTTTAAACAGTATCTCCAATATAATCAATAGGTTACGGGCTAGAATTGCGTAAGCCCCTCACCTTTAGGTTAACGGAGCCTTCCCCTTGCCACCTGCCCCGTGACGGTTGTAGTCCGGGGGCGAATTTTGTAAACTGACTTATTAGAATGAAAACGCTTTACGATAAAATTTGGGATAGGCACATAGTCTGGCAGGAATCGGGAAAGCCGACGCTTCTTTACGTCGATCTTCACTTAGTCCATGAGGTGACCTCGCCTCAGGCCTTCGAGGGCCTTCGCCAGTCAGACCGCAAAGTGCGGCGGCCAGAGAGAACCTTTGCCACCATGGACCATAATGTCCCGACCTGGGAACGAACCCGTCCCATCCAGGATCCTGTTTCTGCCCAACAAATCCAAACCTTGATTGCCAATTGCCGGGAGTTTGGAATCCGC
The DNA here is from genome assembly GCA_036505615.1 of Acidobacteriota bacterium. Classification (GTDB taxonomy): domain Bacteria; phylum Acidobacteriota; class UBA6911; order JACQSX01; family JACQSX01; genus DASXTB01. The sequence goes on along the minus strand of DASXTB010000241.1, from coordinate 6,031 downwards.
TTGTTTGACCTGAACAGCCCCCATCAGGGAATTGTCCACATCATCGGTCCCGAATTGGGCCTGAGCCAGCCCGGAATGACCATCGTGTGCGGCGATAGCCATACTTCCACGCACGGCGCATTTGGGGCTCTGGCGTTTGGGATCGGTACCAGCGAGGTGGAACATGTTTTGGCAACTCAATGCCTGCAGCAGCACAAGGCTAAGAACTTCCGGGTGCTGTTCCTGGGAGAACTGCCGCGGCGTGTCTCTGCCAAAGACTTGATTCTTTATCTGATCCGCACTATTGGAACCGATGGCGCCACCGGTTACGTCCTCGAATACGCCGGACCTGTAGTTGAGGCATTGACCATGGAAGAGCGTATGACCGTCTGCAATATGTCCATCGAAGCGGGAGCCCGAGCGGGCATGGTCGCTCCTGACGAGACAACATTTTCGTACATCGAGGGCCGACCCTATGCGCCCAAAGGACGTGATCTGCAGGAAGCCGCCGAGATCTGGCGGAAGCTTCCCTCACATCCGGAGGCCAAGTTTGACCGTGAGCTGCAATTAGAAGTCAGCTCAATTCAACCTCAGGTCTCCTGGGGGACCAGCCCGGGGATGGTTGTCGATGTCAACGGCGCAGTACCTTCGCCTAATTCGTTCACGGATCCCAATCAGAGGAAGGCGGCAGAACAAGCTCTCAAATACATGGATCTGAGACCGGGAACGCCTATCGTCGAATTAAAGCTGGACCGAGTGTTCATTGGTTCATGCACCAATGCACGGATTGAAGACCTGCGCGCCGCCGCTCAAATGGTACGCGGCAAGAAAGTTGCCAGCTCGGTTCACGCCATGGTCGTGCCAGGCTCTCAGGCAGTCCGCCGGCAAGCCGAAGTGGAAGGATTGGACCGGGTCTTCCGCGACGCTGGCTTTGACTGGCGCGAAAGTGGCTGCAGCATGTGCCTGGGAATGAATCCGGATATTCTGAAACCCGGCGAACGATGCGCGTCGACCTCGAATCGTAATTTTGAGGGGCGTCAAGGTCGTGGCGGCCGGACTCATCTGGTTAGCCCGCAAATGGCAGCGGCCGCAGCCGTCACCGGGCATTTCGTGGATATTAGAAATTGGGACTAGGGAATTGCGGATTCTCCCGATTGCGGAATGCGGATTGCGGGATGAGGATTGGGGTTGCGGATTGCGGATTTGGTCCGTTGGCCGTGGCCGCTTTTATCTTCCATTTCTCCAAAGTGCTGCAACAAATGGACGACGGGCGGCACTCGGTCGTCAGTCCGCTATCGGAAAACTAAATGAAACCATTTACCAGCCATACCGGACGCATCCTCCCGCTCGACACCGTCAACACGGACACGGACCAAATTATCCCCAAGCAGTTTCTTAAGCGAATCGAACGCACCGGCTTCGGACGATTCCTCTTTTACGACTGGCGTTTCTATCCGGACGGTGAGGAGAATCCCAATTTCATCTTGAACCGCCCGGAAAGACGCGGGGCTAGGATCCTCCTTACACGCAGGAATTTTGGTTGCGGCTCGAGTCGCGAACACGCGCCATGGGCGCTCCAGGACTACGGTTTTCAGGCCATCATCGCTCCCAGCTTCGGCGATATTTTTTACAATAACTGCTTCAAGAACGGCCTGCTCCCGGTAGCGTTATCTGAGAGCGAGGTGGACACTCTGTTTGAAAAATCAACGGCCGATCCGCTGATTGAAGTGTGCGTGGACCTGGAGCAGCGAATCGTCACAACGAATGGTTTTAAGGCCCGCTTCGAAGTTGATCCGTTTCGAAGAGAATGTCTTCTGAAGGGCCTCGACGATATAGGCCTTACGCTTCAGCACGAAGACCAAATAACGGCCTACGAAGCGAAGTTTCACTAAGGAGTAGGGGCACGCTTGAGACGGCCCTCAGGCCGTCTCTCCGCTCCCAAAACGTAGAAACGCCAGAGGGGAGCACGGCTGTGCGCCCCTGCGGCGCATCTGTAACTCGTTTTCTTCCCCTAATGTGTGCGGTTCGTGGCAGACTTTCTACTCTACCCACGGAGGTTTCAATGACGCGCCGCCTTATCTTCCCTGCTTCATGGATCTGTCTTCTCTTGATGAGCACGGGTTTGGCCCAAGATAAACCCAATAAAATCGCGCTGAAGGCGGCCTACCTGATCGACGGAAAGAGCGACCACCGGATTCCCAATCCAGTAGTTGTGATCGAAAGGGATAAAATCGCCCAAGTGGGATCTGGAATCGCAATTCCGCCGGACGCTGAAGTTCTCGATCTCGGCGCGGTGACTTTGCTTCCCGGTTTGATTGACTGCCACGACCATCTGACCAGTAACCCGGAGCATTCCGGCTACCAATCGCTGGGCGTTTCCGTACCCAGGCAGACTTTGCACGGGGCCACCAACGCGCTCAAGACTCTGCGCGCCGGATTCACCACCGTACGAAATGTCGGAGCTGGAGGCTATTCCGACGTGGCGCTGCGCGATGCCGTCAACGAGGGAGATCTTCCCGGGCCGCGAATGCTGGTCTCCGGGCCGGCTTTGGGCATCACCGGTGGCCACTGCGACGACAATCTCCTCAGCTACGAATTCCATCACAAAGATGAAGGAGTGGCCGATGGCCCTTGGGAGGTACGCGCAAAAGTACGGGAAGTGGTCAAGTACGGCGCTGACTTGATCAAAATCTGCGCCAGCGGCGGAGTGCTGTCGAAAGGAGATCAGCCCGGCACCCCGCAGTACACACTGGAAGAGATGAAAGCCATCGCAGAAGAAGCGCATAAACTGGGCCGCAAAGTGGCGGCGCATGCGCACGGCACGCAGTCCATAAAGGAGGCGATTCAAGCGGGAATCGACTCCATCGAACATGCCAGCTTGATCGATGACGAGGGAATTCGCCTGGCTCGAGAGCACGGCACCTTCCTGGTAATGGACATTTACAATGATGACTTCATTCTGCAACACGGAGCCAAAGTGGGAATGCTCCCCGAATCAATCGAAAAAGAAAAGAAAATCGGCCAGCTGCAGCGCAACAACTTCGCCAGGGCACTTAAAGGCGGAGCGCGCATGGCCTTTGGAACCGATGGCGGAGTCTATCCTCACGGAGACAACGCTCGGCAATTCCAGTACATGGTCAAGTACGGAATGACTGCAATGCAGTCTATCCAGGCGGCAACCATAAATGCCGCCGAGCTGCTGGGATGGAACGATCGTATCGGCAGTGTCGAGACAGGAAAGTTTGCCGACCTGATAGCTGTTCAGGCGGACCCTCTGTCCAATATCCGCTCTTTGGAAGACGTAGGGTTCGTGATGAAGGGCGGCGTCGTAATAAAAAATGAGTTAAAGCGATAACCGGCCGCGGATCATTCAGAAACGTTCAATACAAAAGCACAGGACGGCGAAGCCGCAACCAAAGGCGTCATTGGTCATTAGGTCATTGGTCATCAGTCATCGGTTGCGGATTCGACACTGTAGGGCCGTCGAAGTGAACGGCCGCGTTTTAACCTATGGTTAAAACTCAGAAAGTCCGCCGGCGAATCAAAACCCGGAAGCCGATCGCTCCGCCAGCGAAGATCTTCAAGGATCGCAGCAAGCAGTCATTTCGAAAAAGAAAGCACAAAAAGAGAGACCTGGAATCCAACCTCATTGCCTGACATGACCGGGCGAGATCCGCTTTCCTTATGTAAAATTCCCCGGGGAAGGTCCTCAGGTCCGCGATGCCAACTGCCAAGTTGAGACAGCCCTCAGGCCGTCTAACCCGATCCCAAAATATAGAAACTCCACGAGACGGCCCTCAGGCCGTCTCTCCGCTCCCAAAAATGTCCAAGCTGCAGACGCACACAAGATGCCTGCGCTCCCAGAACACACCTAGAGTTTACTTGTGACCGCTCCCCTCACAGGATTGACACGTACCGGTGCCGTTGCAACTGCCACAGGCCTTCTGCCCCCCGCTCCCGACCTCCCACCCTCTCTGCTGGCCTGTACCGTCGCAAGAGCCACACTTTCCAGTACCGCCGCAAGATCTGCACGTATTCTGTTCGCTCATAAATCGGTACCCCCTTGTTCTTTATCCACTGCTACACGTTCATTCTAGCAGCAGCGACAGGAAATCAAAAATCTCGCCATCCAGCAAATGAGAAGGCCGCACATTTTTTAGAGCACGAAGCATCGACGACCGAACCTGCGGAATTTCCGCTTCCAGATTATCCAACAGTTTCTTGACCTGCTTTCGCTTCAGATCCTCCTGATTGCCACAGAGATCGCAGGGAATAATGGGAAACTTCGCGTCCCTGGCGAATCGTTCAATTTCCGATTCGCGGCAATAAACCAGCGGACGAATCACCACGTTGGCGCTATCGTCGCTTCGAAGAACCGGCGCCATCGCCTTGAGCGAGCCCGAATAAATCAAGTTCAACAGGAACGTGCACAGGACGTCGTCCAGATGATGTCCTAGCGCAACTTTGTTACAGCCTTCTTCAAGAGCGACTCCGTACAATGTCCCGCGCCGCAGGCGCGAGCAAAGAGAACAGGTCGTATCTCCCGGAGCTACCTTCTCTTTGACGATAGAATAAGTATCCTTCTCGACAATGCGATATTTTTGGCCGATTGACTGCAGGTAGTGCGGCAACACTTGTCCAGGAAAGCCGGGATGCTTTTGGTCCAGATTGACCGCTAGCAATTCAAATCGCACCGGAGCGCGCTGCTGCAAGTCGCGAAGAACGGCCAGCAATGTATAGCTGTCCTTGCCTCCGCTCATGCAGACCATGATCCTGTCGCCATCGGAAATCATTCCAAAATCGGCGATGGCTTGGCCCGCAGCTTTCAGAAGGCGCTTGGGGATGTTTTCCATCTGCAGACCACACAGTCATCAGGCGACGGTAGCCTCGGAAAGAACCAGCTCCTGCAGTGGCCCGATACGCTTGATCTCTACTATTTTACACATCTCCAGCAAACGCAGCAGATAGTAGCCGGGGTCCCATTCGCCGTCAAAATGCGCGAAATTGCTGGCTGACGGATCGTGGTGGTGGTTGTTTTGAAAGCATTCGCCCAGGCAAAGAGCATCCATTTTAAAAATAGTGAAATTAGTTGAGTGGTCATCACTTTCATAATTTCGATAGCCGAAGCGGTGGGCAAAGTTATTGACAATGAAGCCGTGAACGGGACTGATCGCAATCACTAGCGGAAACAAAACCCACGCGTACCAGGTGGGAGCGAACCAATAGAAAATGGCGATCCATATAAGCAGGATCGGCACTCGAAGCAGATTATCGTTCCAACGGTCCAGAAATGTCGTTGGCAGGTTCTTGCAGAATCGGGGCTCGTCAGTCTCGTCCGGCGACCTTCGTTTCTTATACTCCAGATACTGGTTCCACAGGAAACGAACGGGATTGCGAATGTTGTGGGGCGAGTGCGGATCCTTGTCCTGGTCGCTGTATGCGTGGTGGGCCCGGTGCAGCCTGGCGTAGGCGCGAGGAGAAAGAAACGACACCCCCATAGTCAGATAGACGGTAAACCAGGCCAGTTTCTCGTAAGCGGCTTTCCGAAACTTAAATTGTTCATGTGAAGCAAAGCGATGGAGCATGATTGTTTGTGAAGCGGCCGCAAGATAAATCATCAGCAAAACAAAGAGGACAAAGAGCATGAAGAACCACCTTCCCGTGAAGCTCAAGAATCTATTTAAAGCAATCAATCACGACGATCCGTGGCTGGGCCTGAAACCGGAAGAAGCGTGAACAGACTGGCAGCGCTTTTCTGAAGGACGAGCCGGATGGAGTAGTTTATGCTAAAAACAAAAAAAACTCAGCCTTAAAATGAAGTCGATTCCAGTCGTCAATCCTGGATTATTCATAAATCCGAAAAGCGAGCCGCGGATTACGCGGATCAACGCGAATAACTTCGGGAGCGGAAGAGGGGCGCTGACTTACAAAGTGTCGCTCTTCCATATTCGCAGCGCCCCCTCTCCCGCTCCCGAAAATTCGTGTTAATTCGCGTAATTCGCGGCCTGCTTTTTCAGGATTTTATGAATAATCCGGCCAACCCCTCGACTTT
>DASXTB010000240.1:0-20492 GCA_036505615.1 Acidobacteriota bacterium | reverse complement strand
CGACATCGACGACGTCGTTGCCCGCCTGCGCAGCCACGGTGCCGAACTCGTCGGCGAGATCGCGCAGTACGAGGACATCTACCGGCTCTGCTTCCTGCGTGGCCCTGAGGGCATCATCATCGGACTGGCCGAGCAGCTCAGTAATAAATCGGTAGCGGATGTTTTAGGAAATCATTGACGAAAGAATCCGCCGCCAAAGAAAACCTTGAAATCGTCCTTTCCGCTCCCGTTCAACGCGAGGCGGGCGGAAGGGGGTGTGGGGGGAATTCCGCCCGCCGAGCCCAGCCAGTTCCGTTCGGATATTTTCAAACAGACACCGCCATTCAAATTCACTGTCGGCAGCGGCAAGAATACCGGCCGAGGCGGCTTCGCTTGAAAATTACTTACCAAATGTAACTGGCTTCAGTCGTCGCTCTATATCTTCGCCACAATAAAAGGTGAAATAATGGCTTATGCCTCTAACATCGAATGGACACAAGGCACCTGGAACCCAGTAACCGGGTGCACCAAGATCAGCCCAGGCTGCAAATTTTGCTATGCGGAGCGCTTTTCTGAGCGATTTCGAGGAGTTCCAGGTCACCCGTTCGAGCAGGGCTTCGATTTAAAGCTCCACCCGGAGTGCTTAGATCAACCGCTGCATTGGAAACGCCCCCGAATTATCTTCGTCAATTCTATGAGCGATCTCTTTCACGAAGAGATCCCAACTGACTACGTATATGAAGTCTTTCAAGTGATGAGTCGGGCCAGCCATCACACCTTCCAAGTGCTTACCAAGCGCCCGGAACGCCTTCGTGACTTTTGCGATGCTTACATCGGTGATGTTCCGACGAATGTGTGGATTGGCGTCTCGGTGGAGAATCAGAAATATACGTGGCGGATTGACTACCTCAGAAAAGTGAAGGCGCACGTTCGATTTCTGAGCTGCGAGCCGCTCCTGAGTCCACTGGAGCTCAATCTAAAAGGGATTCATTGGGTCATCGTAGGTGGTGAGTCTGGACCTGGAGCGCGTCCAATGAATCCCAAGTGGGTGAGGGACATCCGCAAGCAGTGCACCAGAGCCAGGATTCCGTTCTTCTTCAAACAATGGGGTGGTGTTCACAAAAGTAAGACGGGTCGTACTCTTGATGGAAAGATTTGGGATGAAATGCCTACAAATTCTATTCGAGGACGGTTTCGTCATCTGACTTAAAGCCGCTCTTCTTCCTCCAAAACCAATATGCCGGCAAGCCGGAAAGCAACAATAGGGTTCCGATGGCTGCATCCCTCAGATTATTCCAGAGGGTGTTGATTAAGAGCAGCCCCGTAAAGAGGATGAACAGGATCGGCACCACCGGATAGCCCCAAGTTTTATAAGGGCGAAATAGACCGGCGCGCTTCCTTCGCAAAACAAGGACTGCGGCTGCGCACAACCCATAAAAAAGAAATTCCACGAAGATCACGTAGGTAAATAACTGTTCATACGTCCCCGAAAACACAAGCACGCAGGACCACACTGCCTGAAACCCGAGCGCAAAACTGGGAGTGAGAAATTTGGGATGGACGGTTGCCGCTCTTTGAAAAAACAACTTCTCCTTGGCCATGGCATAGTACACGCGGGCGCCCGCCAGGATCATCCCGTTGTCGGAACCGAATGTTGAGAGCATGACCAGGAGAGCAATCAGACCGGCTCCGTGAAAACCCAGGAAAGTTTTTGCCATATCCGCCGCCACCAGTTCAGACCTGGCAACTCCCGCCACGGAAAGCACAAAAATGTAGGCAAAATTAATGGAGAGGTAGATAACGAGAATGATCAAGGCTGACGAGATCATCGACAGGGGAAGATTTCGTTCCGGATCCTTAATTTCTCCGGCGACATAACAAGCCTGGATCCAACCGTCGTAACACCATAACGCGGCAAGCAAGGCGAGCCCGAACGAACCTATCCAGGAGCCGGCCGCCGCCGCTGGAAGCAGCGGGTTAAAATTTGCAATTTTTCCGGAGCCACTTTGAAAACTTAGAAGCAACAAGACCACCAGGGCGCCGACTTTGGCCAGGGTAAAGACGTTTTGGGTCCATGCCCCCCAGCGAACACCCAAGTAGTTGATTAAGGACAGAACAAGGATTGTTGCCACCGCCACGATCTTGACCTTCAGAGAAGATAGATGGACGAAGTATCCAAAATAGGAAGCGAAGGCTACCGCAACGGCCGCAATGGAAGCCGTTTGGATGACAAGAAAAAGAGACCATCCGTACAAAAATCCCCAGAGCGGGCCGTAAGCTTCCTTCAGATATACAAACATGCCGCCTGCTTCGGGAAATAACGCGCCCAGTTCGGCAATGGTAAGCGCGCCAAGAAGCGAGAATAGCCCCGCAATGATCCAAGCCGTGAGATTCAAAAGCGAAGAATCCAGGCGAGACGCAATGGAGGAGGGAACAAGGAAAATGCCAGACCCGACGATGATGCCCACGTTGATCATCGTTGCGTCGAACAAACCGAGCGAGCGCGCAAGTGCCGGCGATGTTTGTCGACTCGTCATACCCACGTTATTCATAAATTTTCATCAAAGGCTCAACGCAAAGGCGCAAAGACACAAAAAGACACAGAGTCGGTGAGGGCGAGTTTATGTGTCCACCTCAGATCAAACCGCCAAGTTCCACCGATTTGGTGGGCACATGTACTCGTCCTCACCCACTTTGCACTACCATTTGGTGAAATCTTGCGGTTTCGCCAAAATTCGGTGCGCTGAACAGCCGACTACGTTCACGTTCACGAGGCTACAGCGGCCGTAAGGCCACAACCAAAGAGCTGGTAATTAACTGAATCCATGATCCATTAGAGGGTGAAAGCGGGCCGCTTCAGCGGCCTTCCCCGAGGGGTTTAAGGCCCGCCGTCTTTACGGCGGGTTGATCAGACATCATTAGTCCAATCGAGGCCGCTTCCAGCGGCCTAGTGATCGACAGTGTATTTTTCGTCTGCGTGGTCGTGAACGTGGACGTGGTCGTGATCGGCTTTAATTGGGTTGCGGCTCGGCCGCGCTGCAGTTCGTGAACCGCCCGCCGGAGGCATGCCGATTTCGTTGAACGCCCGCGCGGCTCGCGAGCCGCCCCTACAGGCTGCCGCCCTCTAATTACGAAGGGACTTGCTGAGCAGTGCAATGTGCTCCGGAGTTGTTCCGCAGCAGCCACCCACTACAGTCGCGCCCATGTCCACCCATTGGCGGCAGACATCGAGATATGTTTGAGGCGGGTATTCGTCAGTGAAGTACCATTCGGGCGGGTCGAAACGTCCGATGTGCGCATACGCGCCGGTCGCGGCTTTATTCCTCGGGGCCAGTTTCTTAACTCCAGCACTGATGTCCGTTGGCGGCGCGCAGTTCAGGAGAATAGCGTCCGGCTTTAGCGGCTCGAGGGCTGTGACGGCCTGGTCCAGCGTCTCACCACTGAACAAATTCCCGGCCGAGTCGCAAACGAAGCTTATCCACCCCGGAATTTCTACTTCGTGAAACGCCTGCATGGCAGCTACGGCCTCAGACACATTGTTGACTGTTTCAAGAAGAATCAAATCCGCCCCAGATTCTTTAAAGGCTCGTCCAATTTCTATGTACTCCTGTTTCGCCTGATGGGCAGTAGGCGACAAATCAGGGCGAAAGCACCACTCTAGAGTTGTGATGGAACCGGCGATCGCCACCTTGCGCCTTGCCCCCACTTGCTGGCGCGCTTCCAGAGTCAGATTCACGGCGGCGCGTAAGAGCTCTTCGGCCCGCTGTTCTAAACCTCGAGCGCCGATATGACGCATGTGTTCCAGGTCCTTGAAGTGGTTCAGGAAACTTCGTCTTGCCAGTTGGAAGGTATTCGTTGTGATCATGTCGGCCCCGGCCTTGATGTAATCCTCATGAATGGAGCGAATTACCAGGGGATAATTGATAACTTGATGATCCGCCCACGAGACATTGCGTCTGAGAATTTCCGTCCCGATTGCTCCGTCCAGGATCACAACTTCTTTTTTTGCCAGCTTTTCTTTGATCGCTTGATAGTAGGGTGTCATGGATGACTCCTTGGGCTCTTTACGCGGATTACTCACTAAACATTCACGACAGAGACCTAGGGCGGAGAGCCACAACCAACCTCCAAGAACACGTCGACGTCAACGTCACGTGAACGTTAACGTGGGCGTGGACGTGGTCGTGATCGTGATCGGCTTTTCACTATGATTAATGGCCTAACCATCCCTAAAATCTTCCCGTCCCCGTGTCGCCGCGTCCCTGATGCGCTAAGTCCCTGCCGTGAATGTTCGCGAATAGTCCCGGATTAGACAAGCCCTGGCAGTGACCACTGATCACGCCTCCGACTTTTCAACTAAGGTTTTCTTCAACAGCCTGATATGTTCCGGCCCCGTTCCGCAGCAACCGCCGATGATGGTAGCGCCCCGGTCGCGCCACTTTAAGGCTTGCTCGGCGTAGCGTTGAGGTGGCCATCCTTCCACGTCGCAGAATTGGGGATGAAACTCGAACTTCCAGCTTGGAGGATCGTAATGACCGATGTGCGCGTAGGCGCCAAAAGGGAGCGCGCAAAGTTCCGCCAGTGTTTCCACCCCTTTAAGAATGTCATCGGGAGGGGCGCAATTGACCAGGATCGCATCAGGTTTCATCTGTTCGATGGCGGTCACGGCCTCCGCCAAAGACTCGCCGCTCAGAACATTTCCGTCCGGGCCCAGGACAAAGCTCACCCACACGGGCAATTTAGTTTCCAGCGCGGCTTCCAGCGCAGCTCGAGCTTCGGTACTGGTGTTCATAGTTTCAACCAGGAGCAGATCCACACCGGACTGCGCCAATAGTTTCGCCGTATCCGCGTGTTCCTTTCGCGCCACTGCGTAGGGTGGCGACAAATCGGGCCGGAAACAGTGTTCAAGTGGGGCGATAGAGCCCGCGATCGCAACGGGACGGCCCTGGGCGCCAGCCTGCCGGGCTTGCTTCGCGATCTTCACGGCTCTGCCAGTCAGCTCTTCGGCCTGGTGCTCCAAACCTTCTCGACCGATGCGCCGCATGTGGTCAATGTTGTGAAACAAATTCAAAAAGAGGCGGCGCGTCAGTTGAAAAGTGTCCGTGGAAATGACATCGGCGCCGGCAGCAATGTAATCCTCATGAATCTGTTGCACCTTGTCCGCATCGGTTCGCAACCCCAGTTGCCGCCACCGCACTCCTCTTCGGACGATTTCCGTTCCGATACCGCCATCGAGAACAACCATTTCTCGACTCAACAATTTCTCTTTGATCGCCTGGTAAGGAGATTCGGCCATAGATGGTCAACGTCTCGAACGATTCGTCAAGAACATATAATTTTCTCTTTCAAAACCGCTACAAGTTTTTCTGTAGAAGGATTGATTATCCTGTTTGACTAGCGTAGAGTTTCTTTGAAAAATCAAACTTCTCAAGATTAAAAAGACCTGCTGTTCAGCGCGCGGGAAGTGATCTTATGTCGTCGGCGCTCGCTCTTTTCAATTCCACAACAATTCACACTAAGGAGGGAACATCGTGACCAAGCGAACGAAGTTGTCCGTAAGCATTCTCGTAAGCATTTTATTGATGGCTCTGGTCTCTTCATCCGGCCATGCTCAAACGAAACCCGGCCGGTCACTGATAGCGGATCGGGAAGATGGGCTTGTTCCGAAAACCCTTTCTGTTGGTGAGAACAACCAGGATTCCTCCTTTCGCGCCAGGAAAACAGGCGTAATCAAGCCGGTTTTCGCCCTGGCTAGCGCTGCCGGCAGAGTATTCTCCCACGCAGCGGAGAACAGCAGTGAAAAGTCTTCAGCGAATCCAGCGACGAGTCTAGCGGTGAGCGGGGCGGCTTGGCCCCAGTGGGCGCAAAATCCACAGCACACCGGCTTCCTGAATGTGGTCGGTCAGGATCTGAACAAAAACCTCGCCAATATCGTCTATGACCCGCTTGTCCCAGACGAAATGGCGGCAATACTGAAGGCGTTTGGCGAGGCGGATCTGCTGGTTCACTACCAGGTGCCGCTGGTTGATGGAAACGATGTGTTCATGGAATCCAAGTCAGGAATGTATAAGAAGGAGAGCTACAGCACGCAGGACTGGCACCAGAACCGGTTCCACTGGCAGAACGGACAACTCGTCAAGGTGTGGACGTTCGACAGCGACTGGAAAGCGCCCGGCAATCAAAATGACTTCTGGGAGCCGGTTTACCATGCGGTGCTCGCCAACGGTTTCGTCTATGATCCAGGCGCTGGTGGAACCATCTTCAAGCTCAACAGAGCCGATGGCTCGGTTGTGACCCGCATCAATCCGTTCGGCTCCATTGATCCCAATACGTTCACCGCCTCGCCATTGATGACCGACGGCGCCGGCAACATCTTTTATAACGTTGTCCAACTGGCGCCCGGTGGCCCCAGCTTCTACAGCAAAGACGTTGTCGGATCCTGGCTGGTCAAGGTCGCGTCCGACGATACGGTCACTAAGGCAAGCTATAGTTCAATTCTGGCGTCGGCCGTGATTAAAGGCGAGGCCGTTCCCGGTCCCAATGATCCGTGCAAAGTATCGTTCGGCGACAGCCAGCTCCCTTGGCCTCCCAGTCCGGACGCGCAACCGCCGACAACCCCTTGCGGAACCCAGCGGGCCGCTCTCAACGTGGCTCCGGCGATCGCGCCCGACGGGACCATATACACAGTGAGCCGCGGGCATTTTGTGAGCCGATACAACTATCTGATTGCAGTCAATCCTGATTTGACCGGAAAATGGGCGGCTTCGCTTCGCGGGCATCTGAACGATGGCTGCAACGATGGAACCGTTAGTGGAAGCTTGCTTCCACTCAACGGCACGCCGGGCGGCTGCCGCGTGGGAGCGCCTCCGGGAGTGGATCCCGGGACCAACGAGCCGGGACCGGGGCGAGTGCTTGACGATGAATCATCCACGCCCACAGTCGCGCCCGATGGAACGATTCTTTTTGGCGCTTACACCCGCTACAACTATGCTCAGGGCCACCTGATGCAGTTTAGTTCTGCCGGTGATTTTCTGGGAGCTTACAACTTCGGATGGGATATTACTCCGGCCATCTATCCGCACGACTTGACGTACTCGATCGTGATCAAGGACAACCACTACAGCGGACTGGGTTCCTACTGTAATGTTGATGCGATTTGTCCGCCTGATCGTACCTCCACCAATCCAGCCAGTCCCGAAGCCTATTTTGTAACGCAGCTCGACCCCAGTCTGGTTGTTCAGTGGAAATTCCAAAACACCAACACGCTAAGCTGCAGTCGCAACCCCGACGACTCGGTCACGTGTGTTGATGACGGCAGCCATCCACACAGCTTCGAGTGGTGCGTCAATGCTCCCACCGTGGACGTGCGCGGTGTGGTCTATGCCAACAGCGAGGATGGTTTCCTTTATGCCATCAAGCAGGGCGGAACGCTGAGACAGAAGATTTTTCAGCAGCTCAACCTCGGCGCCGCCTATACGCCGGCATCACTCGGCTCGGATGGAAAGATCTATTCACAGAATGCCGGGCATTTGTTTGTGGTGGGCAGGTAGCCTGTTGCGTGATTAAAAAAAATCGGAGGCCGAGCCACCACCGCTGAGAACGTGTAGAGAAATGGATTCCACTTGTACGGGCGACCCTTGTGTCGTCGCCCGTTTTTTGAATAATGGTTGAGAATCGGGCGGCCACACAGGGCCGCCCGTACGACTCGCTCGATTTTTTGCACACGTTCTGGTTGGAGATGTGAATCACAAGTCTGAGGCCAAAGTCGCGATCTGAAAATTGGACCTATTGGACTGGGTCCTGCTGACGTCGCTAGTTGACTCAGATTCTCCCTGCGCTCCCTAACGGTCGCGGCTCGGGGCCGATCTCGTCACTTCCACCTTCACCCTCACCCATCCGCTGACAGTCTTGCCTTTTTCGGCGATAAGCAGATGCGCTTCCTTTTTAAAACCCTTTGCAAAGAGATTGTGGGCATCTGTGGAGCAGGTCTGATTTTCCATGCAGAAAACAGGCCTCCCCGGCGGAGTGTAGACAACCATGTGGGTGAATTCTTTTGAAGCGGCCAGCGTGACCTTTATTCCTTTGTCTCGGAATTCGAAACTGGGAGGCTTATCCGGACTCATTCCCCAGAACACGTCATCCACCTTCAGACCTTCAAGCGAAACAGGCTTTCTCAAATCGTAAGGCTTTCCATCCAGATCCTCTAGTTTTCCGGTAGGAAGCAACTCAACCGTCTCCATATGCTTCTGGGCCGGAACCTGAAAATAAGTTTCGGCGCGGCTTCCAAGAATCTGAAACCAGGGATGAAATGCAAATCCGAAGGGCAGGCGCTTCTGGTCCCGATTGTGCACTGAAAACTCCATGCGCACTCCCTCTCGGTCCAAGGTGTAATTCATGCTCACCCGATGCACGAATGGAAAGAGCTTGTAAGCGGGCAGGTCCGGATTCCAATCCACAGAGGTTGTGACATTCACTCCTTCTGCGTCGGCGGAAGGAGTGCCTGCTTGCCACTTCAAGTTGTGCGCCAGTCCGTGGATGAAATTCTTTCCATTATTAGGGGGAAAGGAGTAAGTAACCCCGTCGAAAGTAAATCTGCTGTCGCGCACACGATTCGGTGTGGGATACAGAATCGGAAAACCGTAGCGAGAACCGGGCAAAAGGGAGAGCCCCGGCGGCTGTACCAGCAACTCCGTTCCTCCGACTTTCAATGAATAGAGATTGCTCCCTGCATCCGGAGCAATGCGGGCTTCCAGATTTCTTCTTGAATCGCCGGCGTCTTGATACTTCAGGACCATTAACTTCCATCCGGTCGTTGAATCGGTCTCTACTGAATAACTGAATGGGCTCTGTTGGGATGCGGCAAGCTTCATTTCTCGCACCATCGTTTTGGAGTGGAACGCATTTAGAAAAATCCACAGCAGGGCAAAATCAATCATCATATTTGCAAGCAAACGTCTCAACCACTAGTGCTGTACGCGCTACAGGTCCGTGAGAATTGTGTACGGTTTGAAATGTAAAAGACAATAGAAATCCTAGCAAAAGAGCCGCTCAATGGAGCATAGACTGCCTGTGGTCTGAGAACTGCCACGAACCACGACATCGAGACCGAACCGACCTGTCCGCGAAGCGGACCCTGGAGTTTGGACATTTTGGAGAGACGGCCTGGGGGCCGTCTCCCGCACAATCTTTCATCGTGCAGAACCGCCGCTTCGCGGCGCCTGTCCGCGAAGCGGACCAATAACAGTAGCCGGGGGTGCCCCAGGCGCAAAGCGCCAGGCACCCCCGGTCAGCGATTCCCCATACGGAATCGGACCGCGCAAGCGGTCCCATTTTTTCCCTCATTTTTTCAGGATGAGCTGCTGCAGCTACTCGATAAACACCGGGTGCAGTATGAAGCTATCTTTGGGATTGAGGCATCGATGCCTGCCAAACCTGATGGGACCGCTTTCGCGGTCCGGGCGATATTGGAGACGTTGACCGGGGGTGCCTGGCGCTTCGCGCCTGGGCACCCCCGGCTACTGCTATTGGTCCGCTTCGCGGACGAAGCCGTGGTTTGAAGCGCGCTGCAGCATGAGAAAATCTAGAAACTCCAGAGACCGCGAAGGGGTCAAAAAGAGTAGCGGGTGCAACATTGGTTGCTGCTCTGCTGCGCTGTGCTATCTCTGCGCTCTCCGCGTCTCTGCGGCGAAGGGTTTACAGGTAATCTCGTTACCGCCGTCATTAGCGCCGAGTCAGTTGGATTATACCTCCTTGAGGAACGGGCTCTTCAATAGTGGTCTCGTCGGCAAGGACTATTATCTTGCTGATGACCGGCCTCAGGTAATAATCCAGGATCTCTAGCTGGTAGGACCCCGCGAGGCGACCGCGAATCCCTAGGGAAATCGCGTCGGCGTCGGTGCAATTGGCCACGTAAATCGTCGCCGGGGTGCCGTCAATCTCCACTACTGACGCCTTTCCGTAACGGAGATAAATAAACGCCTTGTCTTGAGATTCAATCTTTTGATCTGGAAAAGCGAAATCACCAATCGGTCTGAAGGTTCCTTGTGTCAAGTCTGACTGATTCTGTTTATAAAAGTTCAGCCAAGCCTTTACGATGTCGGAATGCGATTGGGGAGCCTGTTGGAAATTCGCTCCCATGGCCGGCACACCGCTGAAAATGGTAGTGATCACAAATTTCGCCACGGTTGCGTCGTCAGCCTCAGGCGACCAGTACATTTCGTCGGTGCCCATTACCACTCCTTCGCTGAAAGGACGCATCATAAGATTGCACAAGCGCATGCCATCAAAGTCCTGGGGCGAATCGGTGCTCTGCCAAAGGTTACCGTAACGTTTGTTATTCAAGTTGGCGACCGGATATCGCATCTCGATTGTGGGCTGGCCAATCCCCTGCAGGATTGCTTGGCTAATCTCGTTCTGGCAGGTGTTAAAGCCGCTTCCGAAGGAGCCCGAGTGCTTGTGCCCTGACTGGCAGAGAAAGGGCACAAAGTCCTGAAAATCCAGCCAGTATCCATCCGGATGATAAGAATCCGTCATCCGGTCAAAGAGCGACTTAAGATAGTTCTGGGTGTCCGAGCTGCGCGGGCAAAGGCTGACATTCTCGGCATACTTGGAATTCAAAGGGAGTGTAAAAGGCTCATCTTCAACGCCGCCCCTGAGTTCCGGCTTGCTGTAGTTGAATCTGGAATGCGCCTTCTTCGTACCCGGATAATTCACGCTCTCCCTTCCCACGAGATAGGGGCCGACCCATAGAATCACGTTCATGTGCAGAATGCGCTTGGCCTTTCGGAGGAGTTCGGTAAACTTCGGCAGTTTATCTTCGGGCGCAAAATAGTTGCCGATAGAACCTTCAAGCCATCTTGTTAGTTCTCCTGTTTCTGATTCCCAACCCGAATCAAAGAGATAGGACTGAAAACCAAGCGCTTTGGATTGAATCAAAGATTCCCAGTAGAAGTCCGAATCGACATTGTCCAGAGTCCAATACCAAGAATCGTACATTGGGTAATAGCAGGCAGGTGAAATGGGAAACGGCTTGTATTTGTGCCTATTATCCACCCAGCGGGCATAACTGCTGCTTACGTCAAACCAGTCTGCAGAGGTAGTATCGGTAAAAATGGACTCTGTGAAGTTCTGGACACGAAGCGGGAGCTGCGTACCGAGGCAAAGCTGGTAGTCGCCGCCGTCAAGAGGCCTGCCTTCCATATGAATTGTGCGGTTCTGACTCAAAATTCCAACGGCCAGAAGGTTTTCCCCTTCACGAGTCACCGCACACGCATAGGGGATACCCACGTTAGCTGAAGTTATTAAGCTAAAAGCTTCAGAACTCAGGACTTGATAGTTCTTGTGAGCGGCGGGGTTCTGGTTGTAGCTCCAAATAGCAAAAAGTTCGGGATTTTGGACCAGCCAGTCAACTTCGAAATCCTCAAGCGTAAATGCTTTATGATCGCTACGTTCCAGTTGTACGGTCAGTTCACTCCTCGAGCCGACCTGCGCCTCTCGCAGCGCCAACTGGTATCCGTTTCCCGTATAGGCATCTTCTCCGGCCTTCTGCCAGTCGTCAACGGCAGGGGTTAACTTCAGTGAAATTGTCAGACCACTGTTGTTGCCCAGCTGCACGCGAAGGTCGGACGCAAGCGCAACAGCGCAAGCGCAAACGCAGAGTGCCAGAGTGTATGCAGAGCGAAGCACGATTCTCACCACACGGGCATTGTGATTCTTAAGAACACTTAATTCTTCGCCACTGGTACCTATTAACAGTTGTACACTAGATGGAAAGAATCATTTGTGATTTCAAAATATTTTTGGTTTCTCTAAAGGCGACCGCCGTGCGCCCTACAATGTTCCCGAGTGTTCGGTGGAATGGAATTTCAAGAACACAATCCAAAGTCGAAGGTCAAAAGTCTGCAATCTACAAATTTCGATCGACTGAGTTGCTGGCGTCACCTCTATCCCACGAGGAACACTGGCAACAGGGGGGAGTCTAAGCATGTATGAATAGGGAAAAACCACGATCGCTGCCGCGGCAGAGCAGGAAATTCCTTGCAGCTGGCCATCTTTCGGTTGATCATCGTTGCAACGGTAGCACCCGCCTTGGGTGTTCGGGCCCCTAAAGTTTCGACATTTGGATCTCAAATGAAAACCAGAGTGTGTCTGTTTTCCCAGTTTGTCTTGTTGTTAACCCTGACTTGTACCAGTCCAATCCGGGCACAGGAGAGTCCCCATATTGAGTCGTTCTTCCCCCAGGGAACGGTAAAGAACATCCGGCAGGTGCAGGTTCGCTTTTCCGACTCGATGATTCCTTTCGGAGATCCACGCGCTGTCGTAACACCGTTCGATGTTGATTGCTCAGAAAAAGGAACCGCTCACTGGGCGGATGACAAGAACTGGATTTACGATTTCGATCGGGACCTTCCCGCGGGAGTGCGCTGTCAATTCACGCTGAAAGCGGGGGTTCTTACTCTATCAGGCAACCAACTCACCGGGCAAAGAACGTTCGCGTTCTCAACAGGTGGACCGGCCATTCTGTCGTCTATGCCCTACGAGGGGGACACGGCCGTTGACTCAGAACAGATTTTCATTTTGGAGCTGGACGCAGAGCCGACTGAAGAATCTGTGCTGCGGTACGCTTCATTCGCAGTCGAAGGCGTCCGCGACCGGATCGGCGTTCGAATAATCTCCGGACAGGAACGAATCAAAATAGTGAAGAGTCAATACCCTTACCGCAAAGATTTCCCGCAGCCCATGGTTCTGATACAAGCCAAGCAGCGATTCCCTGAGAACTCGAAGGTCACTTTGGTTTGGTCCAAAGGCATCACCTCCAAGAGCGGAGTGGCGACCGAGCAAGACCAGGAGCTCCCATTCAAGACCCGGTCTCCCTTTAGCGTCACCTTTCACTGCCAGCGAGAAAACCCACAAGCGGAATGCATCCCCATTACACCGATGTACGTCAGTTTTTCAGCTCCAGTCTCCTGGGCGCAGGCCAGAAACGTCGTCCTGCAGGGCCCCGGGAGAAGAGAATGGAAGCCGGCCCGGTCGGAAGGTGAAGAAGATGACGATAGGTTTGTCCGAAGCGTTGCATTCAAAGGCCCGTTTCCGGAAAAGGCTCAGTTTCGAATTCAAATTCCCCGGGGATTGAAGGATGACGCCGGCCGCACGGTTGTCAACGCCGCCCAGTTTCCTCTTACTGTGCGGACGGATGAATATCCTCCACTAGCCAAATTCTCTGCCCGGTTTGGCATTCTGGAGAAGGCGGATCCGGTTCTCCCGGTCACCCTACGTAACTTGGAAGCTGAAATCGACACCGGTGTGCTCAAAGTCAGTGAAGCCGGAAACAGTCAGGGAACTGCCGCCGGCATCGGCGAAGAAGTGAAAGGAAAAATCTACAAAGTCCCGCCTGATCGGGCCGAGCAGATACTGCCATGGCTCAGAAAAATCTATAGACGTGACGACCAGGATCAGCGCGACAAGTCGATTTTTGGGACCCCGTCAAATGTCGCACCCATAGGGCTGAAACGCTTTACCCTTCCAAAGCCCAACGGGGCCAAGGCATTTGAGGTCGTTGGGATCCCGCTGAAGGAACCGGGATTCTATGTGGTAGAGCTGGAGAGCGCAATATTGGGATCATCCCTGATTGGAAAATCAAAACGAATGTTTGTCCCCACCACGGCTTTGGTAACCAACCTTGGAGTGCATTTCAAATGGGGATTGGAGTCCTCGCTGGTGTGGGTCACATCTTTGGATTCCGCAAAGCCCGTCAAGGATGCCGTCATTAACATCCGAGATTGCAGCGGACGTGTTCTCTGGAAGGGTGCGACGGATGCCAACGGCGTGGGCCGGATCGATAAACTGCCGGCCAGGGACAAAGTCGCTCACTGTGCGCCCCATCCGCTTGAGCAGGGTCTCTTTGTCACCGCCCGGACCGTTGACGACCTCGCCTTTGTTCATTCCAGTTGGGACGAGGGAATCGAACCTTGGCGATTCCAACTTCCCACAGAATGGGATCGCGAGCTGGTCAGCGCGCACACAGTTTTCGATCGAAGTCTGCTGCGCGCGGGCGAGACAGTGCACATGAAGCACTTGCTGCGCAAAAGAGCAACCGGAGGATTCTTGCAGGTGGCTGATGCGGAGCGGCCGAAGTCGGTTCAGATAGAACACGGCGGCAGCGGACAAAAATATGAATTCCCGCTGAAATGGAGCCCTAACGGCGCTGCTGAGACAGAGTGGACCATACCGAAAGGCGCAAAGCTAGGTCTCTACCAGGTTTCATTCCTGAGACAGGATGACAAAGATCACAGGGCGACGTGGAATTCCGGGACTTTCCGCGTCGAGGAATATCGCGTGCCGCTGATGCGCGGCATCATTCAAGCTTCCTCAGGGCCGCTGGTGGCGCCTTCGGATGTGACAGTCGATCTGACCGTCCGGTATCTGGCCGGCGGGGCCGCGATCAATCTGCCCGTCAAGCTCAGACACCAGGTGAGAAAAAGATACTTGGGAGGCTTTGAAGGTTTCGACGATTTCGCGTTTGCCAACGGAGCTGCCCGCGAAGGAATCGTTCGATGGGGAGGCGAAGAAGAAGAGCAGCAAGAGGTAGAGAGAAAAGAGTTCCAGCTTCAGACCGAGGATCTGACGCTGGACAAAGCAGGCGCCGCGCGGGCTCATATTTCGCGCCTCCCGAAGACAACCGAACCGCTGGAGATTCTCGCCGAGCTGGAATTCAAAGACCCCAATGGAGAAATGCAGACCGTCTCTTCTCACATTCCGCTTTGGCCGGGGAAATCCATTGTTGGCATCAAACCGGCGTCGTGGGCGTTGTCAAAGAACGCGTTGAAGCTCTTTGCCGCAGTTGTCGATCTATCAGGCAAACCTGTTGCCGGGGCACCGGTAAAAATCGACCTTTTCCAGCGTAAAGTTTACTCGCACCGGAAAAGGCTGATTGGAGGCTTCTACGCTTATGAACACTCGATGGAGACCAAGAGGGTCAAAACGCTGTGTGAAGGAAAAACCGACGGCAAAGGGCTGCTCATTTGCGAGGCCCAGTCTCCAGTATCCGGAAACGTCATAGCGCAGGCCACCAGTAGCGACGATTCGGGGAATACGACTACAGCCAATCAAGAATTTTGGGTGGCGGGAAAGGATGAGTGGTGGTTTGCCGTTGAAGATCATGACCGGATGGATGTGATTCCCGAGAAGAAGCGCTATGAGGCTGGAGAGAAAGCCCGATTCCAGGTCCGGATGCCCTTCCGGGAGGCCACCGCCCTGGTTACCGTCGAGCGTGAAGGAATCGGTGATGTCTTCATAAAGGAGCTGACGGGAAAGGAACCGGTGGTGGAGATTCCCATCAAAGATTCATACGCGCCCAACGTCTACGTATCGGTATTCGCCGTCCGAGGCCGTGTGAGCGGCGTTCAGCCAACGGCGACAGTAGACCTGGCGCGGCCCGCTTTCAAGCTCGGAATCGCCGAAATCAGTGTGGGATGGAAAGCTCACCAGCTGAAGGTCAAAGTGAACTCGGATCGCCAGGTTTATAAGATTCGAGAGAAGGCAAGAGTGAAAGTAGCGGTAAAGCGAGCGGATGGCAAGCTTCCGCCGCCTGGAAGCGAGATAGCGCTGGCCGCGGTGGACGAAGGCCTCTTGGAACTTTTGCCCAACAGAAGCTGGGACCTGCTGGAATCGATGATGGGCAGGCGGAGCTACGCAGTCCACACGTCAACCGCTCAGATGCACGTCGTCGGCAAACGTCACTTCGGTCTCAAAGCCTTGCCCCAGGGAGGTGGTGGCGGCAAACAGATCACTCGCGAGTTGTTTGATACCTTGCTCGTCTGGAAAGGGCGCATTCCGCTGGATGCAAATGGTGAAGCGGCAGTGGAAGTTCCCCTCAACGACTCTCTGACAAGCTTCCGCATCGTCGCGGTCGCAACTGGAGGCACCGGGCTTTTTGGGACCGGCTCCACGTCGATCCGTTCAACACAGGATCTGATGCTTCTTTCCGGGATTGCGCCCGTTGTCAGACAGGGAGACAGATTTCGCGCACAAGTAACGCTTCGCAACTCAACCGATCACGGCATGGACATAGAAGCTTCCGCCAAAGTTTCGCAGCTTGCGACGCTCAAGCCCCAAGTTCTGTCTTTGCCCGCAGGAGAGGCCCGGGAACTGGGATGGGATATCAGCGCGCCTGGGAGCGCCGACACTTTGAACTACACCTTCGAAGCGAGGGAGAAAAACGGGGCGAGCGACCGGATCGCGGTCAGCCAGAAAGTAGTTCCTGTTTTCCCGGTAAGGCCGTTTCAGGCAACCATCGCGCAATTGGACAATATGCTCCGAATGCCGGTCGAACGCCCACGCGATGCTCTTCCCGGCGGCGGGGTGAACGTGCTATTCCAGCCTACCCTGGTTGAGGGGCTCGAAGGCGTGAAACAGTACATGAGGCGTTATCCCTACACCTGTCTGGAACAGAAGATCTCTCAGGCAGTTGCGCTTAGAGACGAGAGACTGTGGAAGAGCCTGATGGCTGACTTGCCTTCCTACTTGGATTCCGATGGGCTGGCAAAGTACTTCCCATCGATGTCGATTGGAAGCGACACACTCACGTCTTACATCCTCGCCATTGCCCACGAAGCCGGCTGGGAAATACCTAATGAGCCTCGGGAGAAAATGGCAGCGGGTCTTAGAGCCTTCGTCGAAGGCAAGATCGTTCGGTATTCCTCGCTGCCAACAGCCGATTTGTCTATGCGCAAGCTTGCCGCAGTGGAGGCGTTGTCGCGATGGGGCAAGGCGGAGCCCCAGTTGCTCTCTTCTATCTCGGTACAGCCGAATCTCTGGCCCACGTCGGCTGTCATCGACTGGTTCAATGTGGTGCATCGGGTTACTACCATTGCGAACAGAGAACAAAAGCTGAGCGGGGCAGAACAGATTTTGAGATCACGGCTGAATTTCCAGGGGACGGTCATGGGCTTTTCTACCGAGCGCACAGACGGCCTCTGGTGGCTGATGATCTCAAACGACGTCAACTCCGTAAGATTGATGCTTTCTTTGTTGGAATCGGGAAAATGGATGCAAGACATGCCAAGGATCGTCAGAGGCGTTTTGGCGCGCCAGCAGCGCTGTGCCTGGGATCTGACGGTCGCCAATGCTTGGGGAACGCTGGCAGTCGAGAAGTTTTCAAAGGCATTCGAGAAGGCTCCCGTCTCCGGAACCAGCACGGCAACTTTAGCGGCCAAGTCGCAGACAGTAACCTGGGGAGGAACTTCCAAAGCGCAATCTAGAATGTTTGCTTGGCCCTCCAGGAAGGAAGAGATTGCGCTTAGCCATTCTGGAACCGGCAAACCCTGGGTGACTGTGCAAAGTCTCGCGGCTATCCCTCTCAAAGAGCCATTTTCCTCGGGGTTCAAAATCAAAAAGACCTGGATTCCTGTGGATCAGAAAGAACCTGGCAAGTGGAGCAGGGGAGACGTAGTCCGAGTGCGGCTTCAGTTGGAATCGCAGGCTGATATGACTTGGGTCGTCGTCAGCGATCCGGTCCCCGGGGGATCGACAATTCTAGGTGGTGGGCTAGACAGGGACTCTGCGTTAGCCACCAGGGGAGAAAAGAACACGGGATGGGTATGGCCGGCCTTCCAGGAGCGCTCCTTCGAAGCGTTTCGTTCTTACTACGAGTACGTACCCAAGGGCGAGTGGACCATCGAATATACGGTGCGTCTTAACAATCAAGGGACGTTCCACCTGCCTCCTGTTCGGGTCGAAGCGATGTATTCTCCGGAGATGTTTGCCGAGATCCCAAACAGCGATGTCAAGGTGCAGTAATGTCGGGCTGTTCGTGGCGAATTCTGCGCCAATGACGTTGTTCAGGCCTAAAGCCGTTGACGTCTACGTCCACGATCACGTCCACGACCACGACGACGACAACGACTACGTGGTCGTCAACGTGGACGTGATCGTGGCCGTAGTCGGTCATCTCCGACATGGCAAATGGCAATGAACCGAATGATGACAAAAAAACTCCTTCTGATTTCTCTGATCGCCCTTGCCTGTGCGGGTGCCACCGCGTCTTTAATCATCTATTCTCTAATCTCTTCTCCCGCAGAGAGCGCTCCCTCTTTCGAGAAAGTAAAGGCAAGCTATCGGAAATCGGACGCCATTCTCCTTGACCGCCGCCACCGGGTGATTCAGGAACTGAGAACAGACAATCAGGGCCGAAGGCTGGATTGGGTGAAACTGGACGATATTTCGCCCGCGTTGCTTTCGGCGACGGTATTTGCGGAGGACCGAAGATTCTACCGCCATCATGGCGCCGATTGGAGGTCCGCGGCCGGCGCTATCCGGGATGCGCTTCTGCGGGGCAATGCACGAGGAGCCAGCACGATCACCATGCAACTGGCGTCATTGCTAACAGAGGACCGCATTGAGCCCAGAAGGTCGCTGCGGCGCAAATGGAAACAATTTCGACAGGCTCTCAGTATTGAGAAGAGCTGGTCAAAGAATCAAATCCTGGAAGCATACCTGAACCTGGTAACCTTCCGCGGCGAACTGCAGGGGATTGGGGCCGCCTCACGCGGACTGTTCGGCAAAGATCCCCACGGCTTAAACGATTCAGAATCTCTGATCCTGGCCTCACTTCTGCGGGCTCCCAACGCATCTGCTGAAAATCTTGTCCGCAGAGCGTCTGTTTTGGGATCCGCAATGGGGCTTCCCGCCGACCGGAAGGATATCTCGTTCAGAGTTCGTCGTGCTTGGTCCCGATCTTACTTCATCACGCCTCAAGTGAATCTAGCTCCGCACGTAGCCGAGCTTTTGTTGAAAGCGCGAACCCATTTCGGCAGCACAACTGGGAATTCTGTTTTGCAGGTCGTTTCCACGCTGGACGGAGAGCTACAGAACTTTGCCCTCGAAGCACTGACGCATCACCTTCAAGAACTAGCATCCCAGAATGTTCACGATGGCGCTCTGTTAGTGATCGAGAACCAGACGGGTGACGTTCTGGCGTACGTTGCCAACACTGGTGCTTCCGCCAGTGCCCGCTATGTGGATGGCGCGCGAGCTGAGCGGCAGGCAGGATCCGCCTTGAAGCCATTCCTCTACGGACTCGCCTTTGAAAAAAGACTCCTCACGCCGGCATCACTGCTAGAGGACAGTCCTATCGAGATTCCTGTTCCGGGTGGGACCTACAGGCCGAAAAATTATGATAACCAGTTCAACGGCCTGGTGACGGCTCGAATCGCCCTTGCCTCTTCGCTGAACGTGCCCGCCGTGAGAACACTGAACATAGTCGGCGTGGAATCGTTTGTGGAAAAGCTGCGAGATCTTGGGTTCAAGAATCTCCGGCCGGCGGACTTTTACGGCCCCTCTCTCGCATTGGGCTCCGCCGACATCACGTTGTGGGATTTGGCAAACGCCTACCGCACGTTTGCCAACGATGGGACCTGGAGCGAACTGCGTCTGGCGCCGGAGGGAGACATGCATTCCAGCCGCAGTAGAATCTATTCGGAACAGGCCTCGTTCCTTATTTCGAGCATTCTTTCCGACCGGGAAAGCCGCAGCCGCACTTTCAGCCTGGAGAGTCCCTTATCTTCAAGGTTCTGGACCGCCGTAAAGACCGGCACCAGCAAGGACATGCGAGACAATTGGTGCGTGGGTTATTCCAGCGCTTACACGGTAGGTGTCTGGGTGGGCAATTTCTCGGGAGAAGCGATGTGGAACGTAAGCGGAATAAGCGGGGCAGCGCCGGTTTGGATCGATGTGATGAACTGGCTTCATCGAGACAAGCCAAGCCCGCCCAAAGGCCCGCCCCGAGGCGTTATCGGCCAGAGAACCGAGTTCGCCGATTTCGGCCAGTCACGGGACGAATGGTTCATTCAGGGAACCGAGACCGGACAAGTCCGCGCGCCTCTTAGTCAAGAACGCTGCCGCATTGTTTATCCGGTGGCAGAAACCATTTTCGCACTGGACCCGGACATACCCGGGAGCCAACAACAGTTGTTTTTTGAATGCCAGCCGCGGAGCGGGCAGCTCCACTGGGTGTTAGATGGCGAAATATTCGGCTCTGCCGGTTCTGCGTGCAGATGGAGCCCAATTCCGGGGAAGCATATCCTCTCACTGGTTGACGATCGGAACCGTACTCTCGATTCGGTCAACTTTGAAGTCCGAGGAGTGGCGGAGAAGGGGAAGTGATGGGTGGCAAGCCGCCCGCACTGGTAAATTAATTTTGTTCTCGTTCCAGGCCGGCGGAAAGATCCAAACCCCGAGGCGCGGCAAAGCAGCGCCTAATAATGTGTAATCGGAGGCCCGCAGGGCCGCCATTGGGTAGGCCCGGCCTTACCCCGGATTATTCGTGAATTAAAAGAACTAGCCACGGATTTACGCTGATTTCGCGGATAAGTTCGGGGCCGGGGGATGGGCGCGATGAACTGCTTCGCACGTCACACTGCAAGTCGGTGCCCATCCCCCGACCCCGATCTTATCCGCGTAAATCCGTGTAATCTGTGGCCCGTTCTTTCGGTTCACGAATTATACGGGGTAAGGCC
>DASXTB010000239.1:0-5799 GCA_036505615.1 Acidobacteriota bacterium | reverse complement strand
GACAAACCCTAAACACCCGCCTGCCTGGCTCTTTTCACAAACTCAGCCACTTTGACGAGATTCTTCGCAGGGGGCTGGCCGGTAACTCCGGAATTCACATCTACAGCAAACGGCCTGACCGTTTCTATCGCCTGCGCTACGTTATCGGGTGACAGTCCTCCGGCAAGAATTACGGGAATTGGGAGCGTCTCGGCAATCTTGCGGCTCAATTTCCAGTCATGGGTCTTTCCAGTTCCGCCCAGAGGACCTTCGCCCTTGGTATCCAGTAACAAGGCGTCGGCGAAGGACTCCCAATTTTGAGCTTCCTGCAGGGCGTTCTGGTCCACCACTTGGATTGCCTTGATTATTTTTAGATGTGGGTTGCTGTTGCGCAAGGATTGAACCCCAGCCGGCTGAATCGGGCCCTGAAGCTGCAAGGCAGACACGTGAGTCTCGTCCAAGATCTTCTGAATCTGCGCCGCATCGGACAGGGTTGTGACCAGGACGCTGGAGAGATACGGCGGAAGCTGTCGGATGATTTCTCCGGCTGCACCCGGGTCGATGTAAGAGCGCACCGACAACGGAACTCCACATAAGAATCCCAGAGCATCAGCTCCGGCAGCCGAGCAGGCAAGGGCATCCTCGAGACTGCAAATTCCACAAATCTTTATGCGTACGTTCATGCGATCGAGGGCAAGATTATCAGTTTACACGATTGCGGATTGCGGATCTCGCTCATTGCGGAATGCGGAATGCGGATTGCGGAATCAGGATGTCGAATTCCGAATGGCCGAACGTCGACTGGGGCCGGTAATTCCGGCGGGTTGAGGATGCCAGACGCTGGTTCTCCAGTCATCGGCTAACATGCAATTGCTAACCTCCGGCCTGTCACAGTGATTTGCCGATGAAACCTGCGATTGTCACCCACACCAGGGTCCCAATATTCCGCAATCCGCATTCCGCAATCCGCAATGAGAATAAACTGATATTCTGGCGATGCCGTTGAAAAATCATGAATGCCGTTTTCATACTTGTGAGGCCTCAGTATTCGGGCAATCTTGGCTCTGTCGCGCGGGTGATGCGAAATTTTGGGCAAAAGGAGCTGAGACTAGTCTCTTCAAGAGCCCGGTGGAATGAAGAGGCGAGACGAATGGCTGTGGGAGCGGATGTCTTGATAGAAAAGGCGGCTCACTTTCCGTCCCTGAAGGAGGCGATCGCCGATCTTCAATGGGTGGGGGCCACGGCATCCCTGCGCAACCGAGAGCGTAAAGAAAGTCTTTCCTTACGCGACGCCGTCAAACGCCTCAGAAAAATATCGGCCAGCCGCGTCGGCTTTGTGTTTGGCCCCGAGGATTCAGGTTTGACCGACCAGGAGATTGCTTTCTGTCACTGGCTGGTACGGATTCCGGCCTCCAAGGCCCATCCTACGCTGAACCTGGCGCAGGCCGTCGCCATAGTCGGCTATGAGCTGTTTTTAGCTTCGGCGCAGGTCCGCAAATCTCGCGTTCTGGCACGCAGCTCATCACTGGAGGGGCTCTTCTCTCACCTGCAGGAAGCCCTGCTTGAGATCAATTTCCTGCACGAGAACAATCCCGAACGGATGATGAAGGTAATGCGCCGCATCCTGGTGCGGGCGCAATTGAGCGAGGAAGAAGTGGTGGTTCTAAGAGGCATCTGTCGGCAGATTCTTTGGGCTAGCGGGAAGACCGAGCAATGAGGCGTCTGGGGAGCGGGGGAGTGGGGGAGTGGGGGAGTGGGGGAGTGGGGGAGCGGCAAATTAGAAACGAGCGCAAAAGTACTGTTTCGGACACAGCCTAACCTCACCTCGCTCCCCCGGTCTCCCGCTCACCCACTCCCTCGCTCTCCCACTCACCCGCTCTCCCACTCACCCGCTCACCAGTTTCTCCAACGCCACGCGCATCCTCCCGATTCCATCCGCCAGCAGTTCCATAGACGTGGCGTAGGAAATGCGCACGTACCCTTCCGCCCCAAACGCAGAACCTGGAACTATCGCCACACCAGCTTCGTTTAACAGATACTTGGCGAGCGCGACCGAGTCGGGAACGTTGGGCCGCAGATAATCGCTGACATTCGGGAAGAGATAAAACGCGCCCTCTGGGAGGTCGCAGCGCACGCCGGGAATCTTGACCAACTCAGCATGCGCAAAATCACGCCGCCTGCGGTACTCAGCCTTCATTTCCTCAACTGAACTCTGATCGCCGGTGATCGCTTCCAACGCCGCTTTCTGTGACACAGACGCCGGATTGGAGGTAGCGTGGCTTTGAATGTTAGCGGCCGCCGAAATAATGGTGCTGGGCCCGAGCGCATAACCGATGCGCCAACCGGTCATGGCGTAGGTCTTGGAGACAGCACTGACCACGATTACGTGCTCGCGCGCTTTGTTCCAGAGCGCCGCCGCCGAAAAAGCCCTGTCGGTGCGATAGGAAAAACGCTCGTAAGTTTCGTCGGAGATGAGCATTATGTTTTGAGCCCGCGCAAGGTCCACGAGCTTGCGTATTTCCTCTTCGGGGATGACGGCACCGGTGGGATTGTTCGGAGAATTTACTATTATGGCGCGCGTGCGATCGGAAATAACGGGCTCCAACATGCGCGCGCGCAGAATGAACTCCTCCCTTTCGGGAACGTTCAGGAAAACGGGTCTGGCTCCGGCCAGCCGAACCTGCTCGGGGAAGGTAACCCAGTAGGGCGCAGGAACGATTACTTCATCTCCTTCCTCAAAAAGCGCCAGCGCAAGGTTAAACAGCGCCTGCTTTCCGCCGGCGCAGAAAATAATTTCGCCGGGTTGATAGTCTGCTCCCCAATCCCTCTTGTACCGATCGACGAGTGCCTGCTTGAGCGGCACGATCCCGGCAACTTCCGTATACTTGGTAAAATTCTGGCTGATTGCCAGGTGCGCGGCCGCCTTGATGTTTTCCGGCGTGGCGAAATCGGGCTCTCCCGGCCCGAAATCTATAACATCTACCCCTTGGCGCTTAAGCCGGTTGGCTTCTTGCATCACGGCGGTGGTGGGAGATATCTCCAGACTCTGCACTCGGCGCGAAAGTCTCAGCGGAACTTTTTCAATTTTCAGTTTGCTCATGGCGAGCCTAAGGATATTCCAAAAAGAGGAAAGAGAAAGGACAAAAAAGTGATGCTACAAATGCGGAATGCTTATGTCCCAGGTCGACGCAGCAGGGGCCGGAGGCTGCAAGCAAGGCTGATCATGACTACGATCACGTGCACGAGCCTACAGTGCCCGTAAGGCCACGACCAAAACGAATAACGATCATGGGTACGCGAACAGAGCGGTGAATTCGCAAGCAAAAATGTAACAAGCCGGCGGTAAAACCCGAAGGGTTTTGGAGGATGCGTGCCCCCCCGCAAAAAGTGGTTAAAAAAACCAGATTTCACGGTGATGTCTTGAAGGCAATTCTCCGGGATCAACTCTCAACGGGTACGCAGGAATTTCAGATTCAAAGGCCGTCAAAGATCGTCCTGTCATCGTGTCTTCGGGGCAATGGCGACGTGAATTGGGAGCGAGACACTGCTAAACTCTCTAGCGCATGATTGAGGGCAAGAAGGTCGTCGTAGTGCTGCCAGCTTATAACGCGGCGCGCACTTTGCACGTTACTTACGCCGATATGCCGCTCTCTGTTGTCGACAAAGTGCTGCTGGTCGATGACGCCAGTCTCGATGAAACCGTCACCGTGGCCAAGCAGCTTGGAATTGAGACTTTCATTCACCCCAAGAATCTTGGCTACGGCGGCAACCAGAAGACCTGTTATCGCGAGGCGCTCCGGGCGGGCGCTGACATAGTGGTAATGGTCCACCCCGATTATCAGTATACGCCCAAGTTGATCGGTGCCATGGCATCAATGATCGCGTGCGGCGAGTACGACATGGTTTTGGGCTCGCGCATCATTGGAGGAAAAGCGCGAGCCGGTGGAATGCCGCTATACAAGTATGTCGCGAATCGCTTCCTCACTGCATTTCAAAATCTTCTGCAGGGGGCCAAGCTCTCCGAGTATCACACCGGCTTCCGCGCTTTCAGCAGAAAGGTGCTCGAGAGCCTGCCTCTTGAGGAGAATTCCAACGACTTCCTATTTGACAATCAGATCCTGGCCCAGGCCCTGGTATTCGGCTTTAACATCGGAGAGATCAGCTGTCCCACTCGCTACTTTCCGGAGGCATCCTCCATCAATTTTGCTCGATCTGTCTGGTACGGGCTGGGAGTTCTGAAGACTTCGCTGGACGTTTTCACCAGCCGCTATGGCTTGGCGCACCCGCGCTACCTGTCGCCTAAGGGAAAGAGAATCCGAATTGACACAACGGTTTAGAAGCTGACGGTTCCCGCTTGACAGAATCGGCAATCGCCCGTGTAATGGAAAAGTTGCGACCCGGCAAAGGTGGGAAGCATCCTAGAATTCAGAGGGAAAAGGAAGATATGGCGTATTCGGACAAGGTTCTGGACCATTACAACAATCCTCGCAACATCGGCAGCCTGGACAAGAATGACCCTGATGTTGGAACCGGGCTAGTGGGAGCTCCTGAGTGCGGCGACGTGATGAAGGTGCAGCTTAAAATCAACGAGAAAACCGGCGTAATCGAGGATGCCAAATTTAAGACCTTCGGCTGCGGGAGCGCCATTGCCAGTTCCAGCCTGGCAACCGAATGGGTCAAGGGGAGAACTGTGGGCGAGGCTCTGCAGCTGAAGAACACCGACATCATGGAAGAGCTGGCGCTTCCTCCGGTGAAGATTCACTGCTCGCTGATGGCGGAGGATGCGATCAAGGCGGCCATCGCCGATTACAAAAAGAAGAAAGGTTTGAGCTAAGCCGTGGCAATTGAAATTTCTTCCAGAGCAGCCGTCCATATTCGAGAGCTGATGACGAAGCAAAATCTCACCGAGGGTGGCCTTCGAGTGGGTGTCAAAGGCGGCGGCTGTTCCGGTCTCAGTTATACGTTGAAACTGGAATCCCAGCAGCGCCCCGGCGACAAGGTTTTCGAATCGGACGGTGTGAAAGTGTTTTGCGATCTGAAAAGTTACCTGTACTTGAACAATACCGTCCTGGACTATTCCGAAGGTCTGATGGGAAAGGGCTTCGTCTTTAACAATCCAAATGCAAGTCGCACCTGTGGCTGCGGCTCATCTTTTTCCTGATTTCATCCTAAAATTTATAGAAGGAAGCGATGCACGGCGCCGTTAATTCCCTTGTGCGGACTCTGTGAGCGCGCGCCTCGCGCGTGCGCTGGTGTTTGAACTTTTTGGGTAGTGGAGAGAGGGGCTGAGGGCCGTCTCAAGGCCGCTTGAGCGGCCTTTCCCGAAGGGTTTCAGCCCCGGCCTTTCCAGGCCCGGGTGCAAAGCGCGAGCACAGCCGTTAATCTTGAGGCCGTTTCAACGGCCTTTTTCGCCAGGCCAGTCGGCGTTTACGCCGGCGTAACTGACCGCCTAATATTCGATGGCTAAAGCGGTTGTTGGAAGGCCGGTGAAACCGGCCTTGGAGAAATTTTCGCTTGCGCTATATCCCCGGCCTGGAAAGGCCGGGGCTGGAACCCTTCGGGAAATGCCGCTGAAAGCGGCCTAGAGACGGCCCTCAGGCCGTCTCTCCGGGCACCGCGAAAGGGCGGCACGTACGCTTCCAGCGTGCGGTGAGATAGGGCGGACAGCACGCAAGCTGTGTGGCGCCCGAGGATCCAGCGGCCTGTCTTTACAAAAGCGAGGTTTGGTGATGATAAGAAAATTAAAATCAGGAAAATACCGGCTTTATTCCAGAAAGAAAGATCCTAAAACCGGCAAGCGCAGGAATCTGGGAACATTCG
>DASXTB010000238.1:0-11396 GCA_036505615.1 Acidobacteriota bacterium | reverse complement strand
AAAATGTTGGAAATGCTCCGTGATCGGGATTATCTTCGCCATTGGGTGTAGGTCTCCTTTTCAGGAAAGGCTTTAGCTTGCTAGGCCAAAGCCAACTTACACCCTCTCGCTTTTTACACAATCAAAGTTACGTCACCCAGTCTATACATAACAAAGGTTGGAGGTTTCGACTCTTGTACCGCATAATTCCGGCATTAAGAAGGTACCTACAACCCGAACTCCGCGGTCGGGAAGGACTTTCCGTGGAGGCTCAACACCAGAGTTGCAGAAAACCGATGCCCGCCTGGGGCGGATCGTTCGGTTGCTGATGTCTCACGCTACGGTAGTGGTGAGCGGAACCAAGATTGCCGAAGAAATTGGAATTAACCGCTCAGAAGTATGGCGTTTAGTGCAGCAGTTGCGGGCTCTGGGCGTCAGTATTGCGGGACATCCCGCAACCGGTTATCGCGTGCAGGCCGTCCCGGACCTGCTGCTCCCGGACGTTCTCTCGCCACTGGTGCAGGGGACGATTTTTGATAATCAAATTCATCATTATTACAAGATTGGGTCAACGAACACAGTAGCAATGGAAGCCGGAAATGCCGGCGCGCCGGAGGGCAGCGTTTTTTTAGCCGAGCGACAGATCGCAGGCCGCGGACGTGGCGCGCACAACTGGTATTCCGCTCAGTCGGCTGGGATTTACTGCTCGGTCGTATTGCGACCCGCACTGCCGCCATCGGAAGCGCTGATTCTTTCCCTGGCTGCTGGCTTGGCGGTGCATTCGGCTATCCAGGCGATTGCCCCTGCTGTGGCTGTGGATTTGAAGTGGCCCAACGATGTGTTGATCGGTGGGAAGAAAATTGCCGGTATCCTGACCGAGATGAATTCAGAAGCGACTCGCGTCCGTTACATCGTGATCGGAATCGGAATCAACGTCAACCAGACAATTTTTCCGTCCGAACTGCAGCGGACGGCAACCTCGCTTCGCCTGGCCACGGGCACGGAATGGTCGCGCGTGGAACTGTGCACGGCTTTGCTAAAATCGCTCAATCGCGAATATCGTGATTTGTTGGAGAATCCGGAAGCGCATGATTCAAT
This sequence comes from Acidobacteriota bacterium, assembly GCA_036505615.1. Classification (GTDB taxonomy): domain Bacteria; phylum Acidobacteriota; class UBA6911; order JACQSX01; family JACQSX01; genus DASXTB01. Next base: position 10,319 of record DASXTB010000238.1, on the reverse strand, counting down.
CCTCAGGCGTTTCCAGGAGCACTCGTCCTCGACACGTGGCTGCCAGGTGCAGGTTGAAGAAAATGGCGGTTTCGAAGGAGTCACGGAAGGACTCGACCAACGCGGGTTCCTGCAGGTTCGGACGGCGCATGGAGTCCGCACTGTCTTGAGTGGAACGGTACGAGCGAAATAACACTGGACATCAAAACGTCCACGGAACGGTGCTAATGCTTCTGGTTGTGGATGTAGGAAACACGAATACGGTTCTGGGAGTCTTTGCCAAAGTCGCAAAGGGCGAAGCTGACAGTCCTGCGAGCGAAGCTCTGGGCTATGACCTGGTTGCAAACTGGCGTCTGGCAACTGTAGTGACGCAAACCGTGGACGAGTACGGCGTGCTGTTCCGCAATCTGTTTGCCATGAACAAAGTTGAGGCGAAAGGCATCCACGGCATCGTCATTTCTTCGGTTGTTCCCCCGCTTGACTCCACGCTACGCGAGGTGTGCGAACGATACTTCAACAGCAAGCCACTCTTCATTGAACCCGGTGTGAAGACGGGCATGGCGGTGCTATATGACAATCCGGGCGAAGTGGGAGCTGATCGCATCGTGAATGCTGTAGCTGCTTTCGAGAAATATGGCGGACCGTGCATTGTCGTAGATTTTGGCACCGCTACAACCTTTGATTGCGTGTCCGCTAAAGGAGAGTATCAGGGCGGCGTCATCAGTCCGGGACTTGGAATTTCCGCCGACGCATTATTCGAACGCACTGCTCGCCTGCCTCGCGTGGACATTCGTAAGCCTGCCCGTGTCATTGGCAGTAATACTGTTGGCAGCCTGCAATCGGGTCTTTATTATGGTTATCTCGGTTTGGTCGATGGAATTCTCGAGCTGTTGCTAAAAGAGTTGGGCAAGGAAGCGAAGGCGGTGGCGACGGGGGGTCTGGCCAGCCTCATCGGAACCGGGTCGAAATACATCAAGAACGTGGACGAATTCTTGACACTCGAAGGCCTGCGCATCATCTGGGAGCGCAATGCGGGAGCCAAACCCTCTCGCGAACTATCCTCTGCAAAATCAAAGGTGGCTGTGGCAACCGCGGAACGCCCACCGTCCAAGCCCTGGCCAGGCAGCAAGTCTAAAAGCCGCTGAGCTGTCGTGGAAAACTACTTCAACTACTTCACTGAAATCGAAGAACATTTTCAGCGCCGGCGCGGAGGTCCGCTCTTGGTTTCCACTGTCGATTGGGGGCTTATTGAAATCTGGAAAGATGCCGGCATTCCGCTGGAAGCGGTGCTGCGCGGGATTGACGAGGCTTTCGAGAAATACGAACGGCGTCCTTCGAAAACTCAAAAGATAAACGGCCTGGCCTGGTGCGCGCAGGCGGTGCTGACTGCCGCCGAGGACATGAAAGAGGCTGCCGTAGGGTCATCGGGAGAGAAGAAGCAGAGCGAAACTGCACGAGGATTTGATATATCGGAGATCGTGGCCTTTCTGCGACGAAATGCGCAGAATTTACTGGCCGCGAAGTTGCCAGAAGCAAGAGGCATCTCAACCAGAGCGTTGGCGGAGGAAACTGCCGAAACGCTGCACGAAATAGCAGGTAATTTGGGAAGTCAGAAGGCGCAGCCTCGACTGGAGGATTTAGAACGGCGGCTCGCAGTGCTCGAGGAAAGACTCTTTGCGATATTGCTGGCGGCAACCCCGGATGAGCAGATCGTCCAAATGCGGGGCGAAGCCGACCGTGAACTATCCCCTTACCGCCGGAAGATGCCGGCGTCGCAGATCGAGCAGCTTCAAAAACAATATGTGCATAAACGGCTGCTCGAATTGTATGGGCTACCACGGTTGAGCTTGTTTTACATGTCTTGAAGTGCGACTGCTTACGATGATGGCCCGGCAAATTGATCTACGTGTGGTGCTTGGCCGCCCAGCCATTCAGAATGGTGAGCTGTGGAATCGAAATGGTCCGAGGTCTTAAACAATTCGTACTCACCCTTAGCGGCCGCCTGCGCTGTTTTGGCGAGAAGAGCCGCGACTTCGTCTTTGCTCAAAGCCCGGAAGGTTCGGGCCGCTTCCAATGCCTGCTCCAGAATGCGCATGCTGTCGATTCCGGTGATCACAACCGACGCGGGGAGATTCAGAGCGTAGTGCAAACAGTCGATAGGTTGCACAGTCTTGCTTTTCAGAATGATCTTGTCCCCCATGGACTTCATTCCCAAGACTCCGATTCCTTGCTCCACAAGCTTGGGCAGAACCAGCTTTTCAAAGCTGCGGAAGTGGGCATCCATCACGTTGAGCGGCATCTGGACCGTGTCGAAGTTGAATCCGTGATCAGCTGCAACCTTCAACATGTAAAGGTGGATGTGAGGATCCTTATGGCCGGTAAAACCGATGTAGCGGATTTTGCCCGCCCTTTTGGCTTCGAGCATGGCTTCTTGCGCGCCCTGCCTGGCGAAGATGCGGTCCGGATCTTCAAAACGGATAATCTCATGATGCTGCATAAGATCGACGCAGTCGGTTTGTAGCCGCTTGAGCGATTCGTCGATTTGTTTGGCCGCTTCCTGTTTGGTACGGCCATCCAGCTTGGTCATGAGGAAGACTTTCTGGCGATACCCGTCCTTCAGCGCTTTCCCCATCCGAATTTCGCTCTGGCCCTCGTTGTAGTCCCAGGAGTTATCCATGAAGTTGATGCCGCGGTCTACGGCCGTCCGTATCAAGTGGATGCTTTCGGCTTCCTCCAATCCCGGCTGCGCCAGGTGAAAACCGCCCATCCCTACTGCCGAGACACGTTCTCCGGTGCGACCGAGAGTACGGTAGGGGATGCCTTGCTTGGGGCTCTCAGCTGACGACTTGTTTGACGCGGAAGCCATTAATCCAGCCAGCGCGAAGCCCTTGAGAAATTCTCGCCGTTCGATATTGTCTGAATGGTTGGCATTCGGAAGGGAGTCCATTTGGGTATCGCACCGTCTTTACCCGAGGTCCCAAATAGAGGGATTAGCGGGCTTGATAATCAAGCATGTTTAAGGCCGGGCGGGACATCCATCCGGTAATACCTGTATTTTTAGGCCGTACCACTGTGAATTTATTGTTGAAACTGTGCGATCTAGCTAGGGTTCGCGGGATCAGGTGCCAAACGCGAACCTTCAACTTTCGCGCTTCAAGGCGGACAACAAGGCGGCGAAAAAGGTCCGGCGCGGCGTTAAAGCGCCGCTCTTCCCGGTAGGGCCGAAAGTCTACTTCGTGATCACACCACAAGCAATGCGATCCCCGGAGTTCCCGGAAGGATCGGTCTTCATGTCGTCGGCTTTGGCGTGGATGACCAGGGCCGTTCCACCATTGCTGAATACGGAATGGCTGTCGGAGCCCAGGTTCACGTCTTTGTCCTGTATGGTGGCCGACGCTTTGCCCATTGGGTTCACGGTGAAGTTCGGCATATCCCCGGCATGATGTCCTTCAGGGTTCTCAAGCCCATGCTTCTTCCCATCAGGATTGAAATGCGGGCCCGCCGATTTGAAGTCTGGCGCATCGCACTTGGCATTCTGATGAACATGAATCGCGTGCTCGCCGGCAGGAAGGCCCTTCAGCTGTAACTTGATTGCCACGCCGGTGGCAGCAGGTTTGATGACGGCCGAACCCACACTTTGGCCCTTCGCATCTTTCAACTGGACGACGGTCTTGGCTGCACGTGACTTAGCCGCGCTCGACAACGACAAGGCGAGAATGGACAGGAACAGCCCAAGCAAGAGTACGCTCTTATGTCTCATGGGCAACCATTATAGCCAACTCGCCGGCCTATGAGCCATTCATCGCAGCATCGACACCCACCAAGCATTGTTGCCAGAGCGGAGGTCTTTCCCGTAGGAGAGGACAACTCCGAAGCCAAGCACGCGAGCCTTAACTTGGGCGCCGACGTCCCACAACCACTTGTGGGAACCGAGTCCTGCCAATGAGGCTGTAACCGTGCCCGTATCCACAGATGGTCCAAGCTTCAGGTTGAGCAGCCCATTTCGATAAACATTCTTGTCGGCCTCCCAATTCGAAAGGAAATAGTTGTGTCCTAAAGGACCGCTACCCTTCCTGCCGTCACGGGTCACGATGTGCCCACGCATCAGTAGATCAGTGTCTGAACCCCAACCCAACATGAACAGTTCATCGAAGGGGACATCTCCAAAAGTTTTGCCTGCGCGTATCTGGTGTTCGATTTCATAGTCGTCGCTTTGGGACAGCGGGAACCAGTGGAATCTGAGCGACGGTCGCAGCTTAAAGAACGCATGTCCCGGTTGCGACCAGATTCGTCCAGCCTCGGAAGAGAGGCTGCCCTTGAGCGTGATTCTTTTTTCTGGGAGCTGCCAGATTTCTGCGCCGACCTGCGCCAGTTGTTTGAGCTGATAACCTCGGGCGAGTAGGTACGGGCTGAGAGCAACTCCCGGGATCACGCTGCGAAAGTCTCGATGAGAGAACTCGCCTGCGGCAGACCAATTCCAACGACCGCTGACAACGTACGCAAACTGCGCACCGATTGCTTCCCGGCGCAGATTCAAGCTGCCGAGAAGCGGCGCCGGCCCTGAAAACGAATCGCGGATGTTCCAGTTTTCGCTGCGCAGGTCGAGACTGATCCCGTACTCCCGGCCCGGCTTGCCGCCCAAAGGCGCCGAGAGAACGGCGAGCGCTCTTCGTTTTTCCGCATCCCAGCGCCACATAGACACCAGGTTTATCGCGCGATGTCGCAGGTTGTAGAACTCGGGATTGATGCTCTGCCAGGGCAGTCCCCGAAAGAGCAGGATCAGTCCTTCCCATTTATTCCGTCCCCAACCATTTTTCTCGTGGTTCCGAAAGAGCAGAGAGAATTTGCCATCCTCACGCGCTTGGAGATCGAAGTGGTAGGAGGGAAAAATTCCCAGTGCGTCAATACGCGCTTGTGTAGTATGCAAGTCTCCAAGTCGCAGCGTGCTCGCTTGTGAGAATGCGAAAGCGCGATCCAGGAGCACCGGATCCAGTCGCGGCGTTGGTTCCGCACGGATCTCCGCGATCTGAGGCTTACCTACGCGATTCCAGTACTTGAGCGCTGCGTCAAGATTGCCTTGAAGAAAATAGACAGTCCCGAGGAAATCGTTGGCATATGAATCGCTGGGAGCCAGTTCAAGCGCGCGATGCAAGTATCGAGCAGCTTCGGGGTACAGTTTTTGTTTGAAAGCAACTCCCGCCAATTCCAGGGAGAAGCGTTCATCTGATGGACGTGATCGTGCTCCGGCCTGAAAGGCCTGGCGGGCATCCTCCAATCGGCCAAGCCGCGCCAGCGCAGTTCCTAAGTAAAAGTCGAATTCGGCCGATGGAGCAGGGATGGATTGAGCCAGGTTGACAATCTCTTGCCAGCGTTCCTGGGCAAGCAGTTCTTTCGCGCGAGCAATTTCGGGATCTACGGGAACGGCTTGTCCCATTCCGGCGGGACAACAGATGAGCAAGACCAAAAAGGCAGCGATTCGAATTAGCGGATGTCGGGTTGCGGCAGTGCCAGCAAGGTCCATTTTCCAGCGGCGCTCCACTCCCGTTCGAAGCTCGACCGATCTTGCTTGAGCAACTTGCGCTGGGCTGGATCATTCACCATCACCAGCCCTTGTTCCCAGTCAAGTCCGGCTACGACCACATAATGCAATGGAATGTTACCCGAGTCAGGCTTCAGCGCGACAATCAGAGGTCGCCCCTTCTCCAATTGTTGTTTCAAATCGGTCCAGTCCCCTCGGAAGGCAAAAGTACGGAAGCCCCGTTGTTGCAGATAGTGCTCCAGATCTGAGGCATAGATACCGTGGGCATGGCCGGAATACAGAGTGCGTTGGATCTGAATTGCATCCGAACTCGGAGACACTGTCCGGCCCTGCCGGAGCATCCAGTACTGCGTCACCATGGCGATACTTGCAGCGCCGCACCCGTTCTTCTCTTGTTTGACAAACGGAACATCGAGCCACAGCCCTGAACCGTCCGCGGCAACTGCCAGATTGCATAGGCACAACAGCATCCCCAGCGTTATTGAAAAGTGGCGGAGCATGCGAATAGTTTTATCGGACTGCAATAATGATCAGAACTAACGCTGCGATACCGAGAATGATAAGCAGCAGATCCCGGTCGCTCAGAGTGCCGGCCACAAAATCAGCTTGCGCCTTCTCCGCTCGCGAAGCCAGCTGGGCGAGTTCGGCATCACTCAGAGACGCCACCCCGGTTTTCACTTGTTCCGGATTCATGTGCGCAGTCTTCAAAGCCTTTTGCGCCATTTCGGATGACAAGAACTCTCTGACTCTCTCCACGTTCAGCTCACGTCGCTGAGTGGCGCTAATCAACTCTTTCTGCAGATCCGCGGGACTCACCACATGGGTCTGCGCCAGCAGGCTGGGGGGAACCGAGAAAATCGTGACCAGAACGCACGCAATCACTGCTCGGGCAGACTGCCTCAAATCGAAACGCATGTGTCGTAACCTCCGGTGGATTATGGTCGATGAATAGAAATTCTATATGACCGGTTCGATTGGATGCAGGGGATGTACCAAGGTTTTCACGGCTGGGACATGAATGATAAACAGCCAGGCAGCTCACAATTCTTCCAGGTTCTTTTGCAGCTCACCTGCAATCCATGCAGGATCGCTGCCCTGTGGAAAGCGAACTGGCGGACCTATCTTCACGCTAACGGTATATGGTCGAGCAAGCCTCTTTCCAGCGTGCTTCAGTTCAAACAATCCCTTGATACGCAGGGGAACGATCGGTATCCCGAGATTATTCGCCAATAAGCCGATGCCCGAGCGAAACGGACGTATCCTGCCATCCGTAGTGTGATGTCCTTCGGGAAAAACCAGCACGCTATCCCCACGATCGACCAACTCGCCCGCGAAGGCGAAGCTCTCCCGGAATCCTGCTTCCCGGGGTAAGGGAAACAAATTCAACAAAGAAACGCCCGACACCCAATTCACTCGATCCCACAACTTGAGCAGGAAATTTCTGGACGATGGCGGAGTGCGTAATGCTTCGAGGGCCTCACCGCCGGTTGCCGTCGCCAGCCTATGTCGAATGCGAGCCGGAAGAGCGGTCAAAACGAAACCAACATCCACATCGCTAATGTGATTGCAGATGACCAGCACCGGCCCCTGTACACCAATCAGGTTCTCTCGTCCTTCAACGCGAGGACACCCCAGCAGAAAAATCGCCGGACGAAGCAACAGATAATGCGCGGCCAGCCTGATCCACGTCACTGGCCAGCGCTGCACCCAGCGTGGATAGTGGTATCGCGCCCGGGAGGGAATCTGACCGTGCAGTATGCGCTCCACATCCCCTAATGTATTGACGGCTGCAAACCGGGTTTCGCTCAGATCAATTTGGTATCGATCCTCCAATGCGCCGAGTAGTTCGACCCGATCGAGTGAACTGAGATTCAGATCGGTTTCCAAATTGGCTTGGGGGGACAGTTCAGAGCCGGAGTGGCGACTAACCCGCGCGATCAGCTCCCGCAAGGGGCCGGCAATCCCATGATCGCTGGCTTTATTCGTCATCTCAGCCTGCACGGTTTGCTGAATCAAATTTGTGCGCGGCTTCTGGGTGGACGTACGTGGAAAGTCTTTCTCCGGCCACACGAACCAGGAATTTATCCGCTGATACTCGGCCAACCTTTCGTTGGCGCGTTTCACGATGGGAGCGGGGTCGAGGTCTCGATCCCGCAAAATCAGCACTGCACAAGCTTCAGCGTTTCCGTTGCGCGGCAGCGGGATCACGACGCAAAGTCTCACCTCCGGTTGCCGAAGGAGTGCAGCTTCCAAATCTTCGGGATACACATTCATTCCGGCGGGGGTAACAATGACATCTTTCTTTCGTCCTTTGAAATACAGATTGCCTTCCGCGTCGAGTTCGCCGATGTCCCCGGTGGGATACCAGCCTTGAGCCCCGACGATCGGCTGTAGGTCTCGGCCATGCCAGTAACCACTTGCGACACCGCCTCCGCGCACTAGGATTTCGCCGTCCGGCGCCAGTTTGACTTCGCGTCCCGCCAGCACTTTTCCAATCGATCCTTTTCCCAGCCGAAATGGATGATTCACGCTGATGATCGAAGTCGTCTCAGTAAGACCGTAGCCTTGAATTACCGCATAGCCTAGCCGTCCCCAGAATTCCTCGGTTTGAACGTCCAGAGCGGCACCGCCCGAGATGAACGCCCAGAACTTCCATCCCAACTGGCGATGTACGCTCCTCAAAATCCACCACCGCCGCAGGAAGGGCTTGCCTCTTGCCGTCTCAAGTCGTCTTTCAAAATCTTCGAGTTTCCCCTGCTCTTCAAGATTGTGTTCGATTTTCTCTTTCAACGATTGCAACAGGCGTGGTACCGCGACAAGCACCGACACGCGCTGCCGCCGGATGACAGCGATCACCTCAGAAGGATTGAGTATGTCGTGAAAGATGACGGTCGCCCCCATCAGTTGGGGCAGAAAAATTCCCAGGAACTGTCCGAATACATGACTTAACGGTAGAAGATTCAGAAAACGAATGGGATGGACAAGCCGTTCATATTTCATATATTTGCGGATTTCGGTTTCCAGAGGCTCGATGTTGGTAAGAACATTTCCGTGCGTGATTACGACACCTTTAGGTTCGGCGGTGGCTCCGGAGGTGAACACGATCTCCAGAGTATCTTGAGCGTTGATCGCCGCTGGTTCAAAAGGCACAGACGAATAGTGGGCCAGCGTTTTCGGCAGATCCTCCAGGATCAGCGCGGGAATGGAAGGCTGCGCATGCTGGCGTGAGCAGACCAGCAATTTCGCATTAACCTGCTGATGGACGCGTAAGGCGAAATCCGGCGCGGCAGCATCGTCCATGGGGGCAACGATCACTCCCCGTAGCGCGCAGCCAAAAAAAGTGGCCACCCATTCCGCCGAGTTCGGTCCCCAGATCAGGACACGATCTCCTTTTTCTATTCCGCGTTTCTCTAATTCACGGGCAAACTGGAATGCCGTCTCGGCGACCTGACGATAGGTCCAGCGAACGGTTCGGTACCCCCGACGCTGAATGTAGGCAGACTCGCGCCCTAGTTGGAGAAAGTTATCGAAGTACTCGAGAAGAGAGTGGCGCTCCATGAAACGTTCAGCGCATCAATCGCTGACGTCTATGTTACTCAGGATGATCTATTCGCGTCCGACTCCGAGTGCGTCGGCCGCCCGATTGATGTAGTTGAACCACGAAGCAATCAGCGTGATCTGCAGGATTGCCTGGTCATCGAAGCCAACCGCGCGAAGCCCATCGTGGTCATTCTTCCAAATCTTAGTCGCATCCTTGGTAAGCTTCACTACGTAATCCAACATCACGCGTTCTGGGACCGTGATAGGGGCGGTGGTGTAATCCTTTTCCAGAGCCTGCACCAGCTTTTCGTCCAAAGTCACCCGACGCAGAAACTCTGCGTGAGACTCAATTCAATAAACACACCGGTTGGTGACCGAGACCATGGTGGTGATCATTTCGTGTTGCCGCCGGTTCAGTGGGAGCTCAGGCGACATCAGCACGCCAAAAGTCGCGAATGCGTGATACAAAGCGTCCGGAATCAAGCTGTGGGAAGCGACAATCTGCGCGCCTCCACCCTCTGTAGGGTGGACCGGCGTGGCGTACTCTTTGGGATAAAGAGCCTTTTGACTTTCAATTGCGTGGCGAAGCTTGTCGTCAGCTTCCGCCATGGGGATGGTGCGAATCCAGGTCATATAAGAACTTACTTCCCTTTTCTGTTATTTGCCGTACAATCCTACCGGTCAGCTAACCTACACGGGAAATCCCAATTGTGATAATGCCATATTCTAGTCCGGCAACTTGGGTGATTACTTCATTCGCGGGTTCCCTGACTGGAGGATTCGAGCAATGAGCATTATGGTTTGGCAAGTGATGCGCAAGCTGCCCAAACCTCTACTCCTCATCTTCTTGTTTTTCCTTCTCGCGGCAGTGGCACGGGCCTAGTCGCATATCACTCCCGACAAATCTGTACCGGAATGCTTTTCTATCAGCGCTTCTGTGCTGGTTTGATGGTAACTCGTTCGTACACTCCCTCTTGGTAACCCTTAGTAACCATACGGTTTTTGATAACGAGCCTTACAATAACCCTTGTCAGACGACCAGCTTCGAGTGGTTTCTCGCGCACGAAGAAGGTCAATCCCGTCCTTTGAGCCTTTCCGAAGGAAGCGTTCCAGGGTGGGTGAAGAACCGGAGCCGGAGTCCGCACTCATATGGCGTTTGGTTTTGGTTTCAATAAGCAAAAAGTTCTCAGTGTTGCGGAAAAATTCGTCCAGCAAGGCAAACTGCCGAACGCCATCGCTGAGTACGAAAAGATCCTCAAAG
>DASXTB010000237.1:0-7523 GCA_036505615.1 Acidobacteriota bacterium | reverse complement strand
CAAGTTGCGCACGCGAGAAGGGACACGCTCCCATATCCGCTTGTTCAGCCGCAAATAAAACCCGGCAGGAGACTTTCCTAAGACCTGGAAGCGCGCCGCTTTCGCGAGAATTGGATGGTACACTTGGTTGTATATCACAATCAAGAGCTATGAGCGGGTCCCCAACGGGTCACGCATAGTCCCACGCTGGCGAGAAGTTCTCGAGCTGGATTTCAAAACGCCCTGATGCTTCCGTGTCACCAAATCTCATACCGAGAAGCCGTCGTTTCGCTACCTGTATCAGTGCAGATCCGCTCCGATTTCCTCAAAAATACAATTGTACTGCTTATCTAACTCGCTGCGATAGCCTTTTGTCTTAAGCCTGATTTCCTGACGCAGACGGTTCGCACTTTCTTCGAGCCTGACAAATTGTTCTATTAATGTGGAAACATCCAGGTTTGCAATATCCTGACAGAATTCCTGCAACCCCAGTGCAGTCATCAACGAATCATCTTTTTCATGAAACGAAATGGCCAAAGCGGGTTTGCCAAGCATCAGAGCCAAGAGCAAATTGTGGAATCGACTAGCCACCACGACTTTCGTGGTGGCTAATTGTGAAAGCAGCTCTTCAAAAGACCCGGTGGGCTCGTCTATGATGTTGGACTCTTCGTAGGTCAACCCACTTTGCTCCAGCAACGTCCTAACGTCGTCGCGCACGCGGCTGTCGTGCATCACGTCGCCTGTCAGCACGCGTACAGGACGATTATGTTCAACTAGCCAGCCTATGAACCTGGCCATCTTGGTTGTATATTCCCCGTAGGTCTGTTCGACGTCGTCTGAGAGCGAACGGTGAACGTAATGGGTTATCAGCCCGACACCAACCGCGGCACGTTTGTCGCCGTCATCCTTACGATCGCTTAACATACCTTCAGGCAAGCTGAACGCCAGATCAGGATACACGGGGTCATCATCAGCATCAAAGCCGATGCCTTTGAGGTATTCTTTCGAAAAACTATCCCGGTAGGATCGGTAGTCTGCTAAGCTCAAAGCTGCTTTCACTAGGAGCCTGCCGAGAGGATGGCGTATGGGGCCGGCTCCGACACTCACAAAGAGCAACTTGCACCGACACAGCTTCGCAGCTACTGACCATCTCAGTATGTCATAGTGCAAACCGAGAGGAGTAATACCGGAATCAGAGAGCATGCCCGTTCCTGTCATAATGAGCATGTTGCTGCCCATCACTCCTTTAATCACGCTGAACCATCTATAGAGCTCGACTGGAATTCCAACACAGATCTTTCTCAGTAATCTCCAAGCGCGATTGTTCGTCCCCCGCAGTGGCATTTCACGGATTGCCAAAGCACGGATGCCATACGTCGATGCCGTTTCCTCGGGATTCGTACAAATGCAACTCACCCGGGCATTCGGCACGCGCCTGCGGATGTTGAGTAACATCGCTTGCAGTGTGCACTCATTGCCCAGGTTGCCCGTTCCGAAGGTTCCGAAAAGAGCTATATTTCTTCGGTTACCTGCAGTGCTCATCGGCACAGCCTGACACCGAATGGCATGACCATCCTGACGCGGCTCAATGACTTGTCTCATGCGTGACCTGACTATTATAACGGCGCGGTTTTCATTTTCTGGTCGGACGGGTCGTCATGCCGTTCTCGTGATTGCGTGAAAAAGCTGCCGCGTAACGCAGCCTCCAAGCCCGGCTTGACCTGTTCTAGGGTTCCAGGCCGGTCTATTGGAGTGGGCCATTCGCCGAGCAGAGTAGGATTGCGGACCTTTTGCCCGAAAAGAAGGTCAACCTGGGAGTGTATAAATATGAGCCGTGGGTTCTGGGCGCCGCTCCTGGCTCATTTTTCACTCGATTACACGATGCGGGGATCAACAGGCGTTGGAGAGTTCAGCCAGATCTCTTAAGCGCTGCTCACGCCATTTCATTCTGCGCGAGGGTTCAATCCCAGCAACCCTGAGTATTTCCTTCCATCGGTAGACCCAATCGTGTCGTAACAGGGCTTCCGCTGCATTTCTGCGGCTAATGGCGGAAATCCGTTCGGGTTCAGCCGCAAGACTGGAAAGCACCTTTTGGACATCAGATCCATCGGCTTGCAGGGAGATGACGGCATCTGGCCAGGGGAACAGTTCTCGGAACGCCTCGCATTCCGGCGCTTCTCCGATCATTACAGCGCCTGCCGAGGCTCCTTCATAGTAGCGAGCCCCAATTTCGACTTGGCCCGAGGTTTCTTCGGGAATCCCCGCCTTTGCAGGGGCCACCACAAAAAACCGGCTCCGCTTTGCCATATTCGAAAAGAAATCCCGATGTGCCCTGTAGTTGAGCACATCGCACATCGAGCCTGCGAAGGTGTCATAGACGTAGAAGATGTCCGTACCCCTTGTCGCCTCAAGCAGGGCCCGGTGGATTTCCCCTCTTCTCCGGCCAATGCTATAGACATCGATGACACGTGGAGGGGGGTTCGGATAGGGGGTGAATCTTAGCATGTCCACCGCATCGGGAAGCCACCGGCAAGGCTTGCCAATGGCATCAGAGAGCGCGGCAACACTGCCCCGGGCACTCACAAAAACGTGATCGAAACGTCGAAGGCAATGAATCCAATATTTGCACAAGGGTATGCGCGCGGCCCACATCTCCGAAATCCAGCAAACCGAGGTTTTGCAATGGTCTTGCCACCCCTCGATGGCGCTGATGTCAAGAAAATCATGCTCCATCTGGCACATTACCAGGAATAAGTCATATTCTTGGGTGAGCCGAACCTTATGTAGCCCCGGATTCGCGAATATCAGCTTCTTCGTAACGTCGCGAAACAGTAACCTTCGCTGCCAGGCCTCCCTGAACTTATATCCGCGACCCGGCTCAAGATGAATCAGGTCGACGTCGTCGACGTCCAAAAGAACATCCTGAGCCTCATATTGACCGCAGTAGAACGCTTTCTTCTTAAATCCTCGAGCAGTCAGCATGCAAATGCGTGGCGTGACAGCCTCTCGCGACACCTCGGCGGCCTCCCACGTCTTCTCCTCGACTTCAATCATCTAGTCACTCCTGTTCGCCGCACTGGAATTTCAGAGCCGAAATCGTATTTCAAATGCGTCGGTCGAAAATCGAGCACCATTCGGCGAGTCATAACCTTCAGCGGTGCCAGTTGCAATGCGGAAATGCTGCGCCTTCCCGATAATCCGCGGCTAGGTTCCCAATAACGAGTAAGCGAGAGTACGTAACGGTGTAAAGTTCCCGGACGGGAGCGTGATTCTATCCCCGTTTAAACCTCCCGCTAACACAAGCCCTGCAGCCTCGCCGCGAATCCATCAGAATGGTAAACGTCGCAAACGCGGAAAAGCCGTTCAAAATAAGGATCACAAACTCTGCGGATCTTATCGACACCAGCCCCGGGGGCGTAACGCCCTTAACGTTGTAGCATTTCAACAACTTAATGATCGAGTCGCGACGTAGCGTCTATTACTCACTTACAGCGTGCTAAACTCCAGCTGGCCGGAAGAGGGAGGCCGTTCGCAGAGCCGGTGTAACGTTGAACGTCAGCCGCAATGCAGGGCTTGGAGTTGTTGCCGGAGCCCTTTTATCCGTCGGTTTAGCCGTGGATTTCGGAGATGGCGTTTCTGTAATTGTCGTTTTCGGACTACGAGTCGGTTTAGACGTTGCTGTAGTTGCGAACACGTCCCGCTCGGTGGCGGAGTCGGACCCGGTTGCTCGGTTACCAAAGGATGCGGATAAACATAAGGCGTATAACCTGGCTTAGGGGTATTGTTCAAAAAATCCGCATTGGCTCTGACGCCCGGGCCTGCTTCAAAATTGACTTGTGCGTTACCAGTCGTGTTGTTCCACGAGTAGCACGGCTCGCTTATTTGATTGTTCCATCCGACGGGGGGAACTGGCGGGTTGCCCGTGACCAGGCTTCCGAGCGCCCTGCCGGGTTGATCCAAGGCGTGATCCACTTTGCGAATTTCAAGCGAATCGCCTGCACAGAACGATGTGGCTGACTCCCCCGGATAAATACCGTTATTTACGTAAGTGATCGTGTTCGATGTGTTGCTCAGAATCCAACTGAAACTTAAAGTACCGGCGCCACAGGTATCAGTGGTTCGGCGCAAAGTGTATCCTGCCCAGTAGTTTGTTGTCCAGTTAGCGCCGGATACGGTTACGGTTGTGCCAGAACTGTTAGCCGCTGCCGTCCCTGTGAAAAAGACAGTAGGCGAGTTTGCGTCCCACGGATTTGTCCCGTCAGCGCCGCCCCAGGGGTCAAACGGGTGGAAGCTTCGGAAATTTAGAAGTGTAAACGTCGCTGCATTGCTCCAGTATCCACTAATCGTATTGTCGTGAAATAACACTCCCCCTGAGCGGACGTTGCCCACGAACCTGTTAAGATTAGTTCCCGTAAATGAATTGCTATACACTTCCATTGCCCTGCCGCCGCGCTCGCGCCCCGTGCTTTCTGTGCCGTGATTGGCTATAAGGCCGTTGAAAATATTGTTGTGCCTGACAACAAATCGCCCTCCTGCGAAGGAATCTGTAATGCCTTCTTGGTATGGGTTGCTATGCGTAAAATTGTTGTCCTCGATGAACAAGAACTGCGATGAGCCAAAGCCAGTCGGCGCCGCCCACGAACCGTCGCCTAAGACTCGTCCGTTCCAATATGAGCCGTAGATATTGATTGGCAGGCCAGTCCTGTCGATTACGAACGTGTTGTGATCTATTACTCCGATTACCGTATCGAAAACCGACGCACCGTTCAGGTTGTTCCATTTACAGTGGTCAAAACGAAATGTCGAGCCGTTGGTGTTTGACCCGACAACACGCAATATATCAGATGCCCTGTTCGTTCTGCCTCCGTCCTGAAATTCAATCCCGGTGATGCGCGTCAGCTTGCCAGCGGCGAGCGTGACTTGAATGAGTTGTGCGGATTGAACGGCGTCCCTGATCACCGTGGTGCCCGCGCCTGCACCTTGCAGGGTGATCGCCTTGCGGATTATCACTGGGGTTGTCCAATGTAAAATTCCCGCGGGGAGCGTGATCGTATCGCCGTCCCGCGCCTGGCTATTGAGAATAGACTGAACGTTCGCTGTTGTCCCATCAGATTGGTAGCTCGCGGCCTGACACCGCGGCCCCAAAAAACCGCTCAATATTAGAGTAAGAGTATAGACGACAATTGCGTGTGCTTTCATGACGGAGGATTGTTGAGAGTGAAAAACCGACCCCGTTGTTCGTATCAGAATAAATTTTCATGGCAAACATTTTTTTTCGTCCCTTCCACTTTTTTTTCGGGCAGGGTCTCCGCTTGAAGCGGAAAAAGCCTGAGCTGATGCACGTCCGGGAATGCGTTCTATGCCTTCCACACTTTTCCCGCCAAGACCGGCACGCCAGCCATGGCGTTTCGGGTATCCACTATGCACCGGGCCCACTCGCCAAGCTCGTGGTAGTTCACCGATGAATGGTTGGTTGCAATGAGAACAACATCGAAGTTCTCTATCGTTGCACGGTTCCACTCGACGGATTTTCTTCCGGCGAATTGCGGGTGCTCGCGAGTTGGTTTGATTACCGGCACATGCGGATCGTAATAAGCCACGTCCGCGCCTCGTTCCGACAGCAACTTCATTAACACGTAACTGGGCGACTCCCGCTCATCATCGACATTCGGCTTATAGGCCAAACCCAGAATCAGAATCTTGGACCCATTGATAGCTCTGCATTGCATGTTGAGAGCATCTGCAATCCTGTGCACAACATGCTCGGGCATTCGTGTATTGATCTCGCCTGCTAGTTCAATGAAACGCGTATGTTGGCCGTATTCGCGAGCCTTCCATGTCAGATAAAATGGATCGATCGGGATGCAATGCCCGCCAAGACCGGGTCCGGGATAAAATGGCATGAACCCAAACGGCTTGGTCTTAGCTGCTTCAATTACTTCCCAGATGTCAATCCCCATGGCGGCATAAACCACCTTGAGCTCATTAACCAGGGCAATATTGACGCTCCGGAAAATATTCTCGAGTAACTTTGTAGCTTCAGCCACGCTACACGAAGAGACCGGCACAAGCGTGTCGATCGCCTTACCGTACAGCGCCATGGCGCGGTGGAGGCAGGTTGGAGTATGGCCTCCTACAACTTTGGGAATCGACTTGACCTTGCTCTGTTCGTTAGCTGGATCTTCCCGTTCCGGTGAAAAGGCCAGGTGAAAGTCTTCCCCCGCTTTCATTCCCGATGCCTTTTCAAGGACAGCGCGGAGATCGGTGTCAGTTGTCCCGGGATAAGTCGTCGATTCCAGGACTACTAACGCCCCTTTGGAGAGGTACGGCGCAATTCTCCGGCCCGTTTCAAGAACGAACGAGGTGTCCGGCTCTCGATTTTTATTAAGCGGCGTCGGCACGCAAATGATGACCGCTTCAACCTCTTTGATACGACCAAAGTCCGTCGATGCCGAGAACTTTCCAGAACTGACTAATTCCGAGACGGCCGAGCCTTCGATATGTTTGATGTAGCTTTGCCCGTTCTTCAGCAACTCGACTTTTTTGGAATCAACATCGATCCCCAGCACGTTCACGCACGAGCGCGCGAACTGAAGGGAGAGCGGCAGTCCGACGTAGCCAAGACCGATAACAGCGATTTTCATTTTTCAATCATTCACCGGCGAGAGCGGAGCCGCCTTCCCTGGGATGCGCCGATTCCTCCGGAAAGAACAACAGCCTGGCATATAAATAAGCCGTGAACTCGCTGACTACATCTTTAAGACCTTGGCTGTAGTGCCACCAACGGTTCGCGGGATAATCCACGTTCGCCACGGCGATGATCCCGATCTGTACATCCTTTCCGAAGGCTTTTTGGAAAAGCAGGCGCGTGCGGCGCGCATGCAGGTCTTCGGTGACAACATCGATGCCAGACACAACCACATTGTGGTCGCGAAACCAGTTCCGCAGTGCAACAGCGGATCCGTAGGTTCTGTCGCGGTCCGTCACACGGCAAGGGACCATCTGGAGGCGCTCATCTGGAACGCCCCATTTTTTCAAAAGGTCCGCGCCCACGCTGGCCGAGGTCATGAAGTCATTGATGTATCCTCCAGTGCCTCTTACCGGTCCACCTGTCGTAAAAACGCGTTGATAGCGGTTATCTTGGAATTCCTTTACTGCCGCCCGAATTGCATACTCGGTTATCCACCCTTCGACTACAAGGGTATTCGCATCGACGCGCTGGGTTATCGCAAGAAATGGGTAAATGCCCTTCAGAAAAAGCACGCTGACGAGCAAAAGAGCGGAAGTGACGATCAGTCGGCCACGCCAGGAAAGCGACCATCGCTCCTTGCGAACAAACAATCCCCACATCGCACGGGCCGGCGTCGCCTGCGGTAATGGAACAGATGAACTAACACTATTTTGCATTGAAAAAACTGATACGGGATTTCAGTTCTAGCAGAACATCAACGAGCGAAAACGCCACTCGACGCATTGGAGCGACAACACAGATTAAAATCATTCCAGCGAAAAGCCCAACAGGAGCGCAGACGACCAATTGCACT
>DASXTB010000236.1:0-6888 GCA_036505615.1 Acidobacteriota bacterium | reverse complement strand
GGATTCCTTTCCTTCTTCCGCAACACAGAACTGTCCGGGTTTGTCGATGCTTACTACGGCTACAACTTCAATCACCCGGCAGGCGACGCTCCACTGCGAAACTTTGACACCAAGCACAACCAGTTCAGCTTGAATCTCGCTGAAATCGCGCTGGAAAAGAAGCCTACGGCGGATCACAGACTGGGGTTCCGGGTCGATCTGGACTTCGGCCCAGCCACCGAGATTGTTCATGCGTCCGAACCGGGAGGATTAGGAATATACCGGAACTTCCAGCAAGGCTACGTGAGCTATCTGGCGCCGGTGGGAAAAGGGTTGCAAATTGACGTGGGAAAATTCGTGACCCAACACGGCGCCGAGGTGATCGAAAGCAAAGACAACTGGAACTACTCTCGCTCTCTGCTTTTCGCTCTGGCCATTCCTTACTACCACATGGGCGCTCGGGCCAGCTATTCGTTCAATGACAAGTTTGCGTTTGCCGGCTACCTGGTCAACGGCTGGAATAACGTCGTCGACAATAACACGGGCAAAACTGTCGGCTTGCAGGCGGTTCTTAAACCGAATGCTAAATGGTCGATTACCCAGAACTACATGTTCGGCCCCGAACAAGCAAAGGACAACGACGACTTCCGCCACCTTTGGGACACCACAGTGACTTATACTGTCACACCCCAATTCAGCCTGATGGGCAATTACGATTATGGCATGGACAAGGTCTCGGGCGGGCGCGTTCACTGGCAGGGATTTGCCGGCTATGCGCGCTATCAGGCCAACAAGGTTTGGGCGCTGTCGCCCCGCTTCGAATGGTATGACGATCACGATGGATTCACCACCGGAGTGAGCCAGGCAGTTAAGGAATTCACGCTGACGAGTGAACAGAAAATCGCCAACGGCTTGTTTACTCGCCTTGAGTATCGCCGGGATTTTTCAGACAAGGGATTCTTTCCCCGGTCTCTCGACAGGCTGGTAAAGGCTCAAAGCACCGTGACAATGGGGGTTTTTTACGCATTCAGCTCCCGGGGCGAATAAGGGCGAAGCCCGCCTGCCGCGAGCTTTCGCGCCTGCGACGATGTGAGAGAATTGATTTCACCTGTACGGGCGACCCAGTGTGGTCGCCCGTTTTCCGATAATGGCGGGAGATTCGGGCGGCCACGCAGGGCCGCCCTTACAATCAGATTTGGGAAATTGGTGGTTTGCGAATTGTGCTCTGCTGATTAATAATTTTCTGTTCACGAAAAATGGAGGAGTTACACGCAGGGAATGAAGAATCCGAAATCTGAAATCCACGGCTCGGAATCATCGGATAAATTGAAACGGGAATCCGACAGCACTCGACCAGCCGGCCCACTATCACAGACTCGTGATTCGGAACCGGAACGCCGGCAGCGGCTCGAGCAGATTTTGGATCAGGCAAGAAAGGAGCTTTCGGACGACATAAGGCAGAAGAAGGAGGGCAAGCAGGCGCTGGCACGCTACTCCGAGAGGATTGACGAACTGATCCGTCGGATTTACTCGTCAGCGCAAGTTCAAATCAGGACTCCCATCGCCGTTCTTGCGTTGGGCGGATACGGCAGACAACAGTTATGCCCCTATTCCGACGTCGACCTGCTGGTGCTGTTTGACGGCAACATCGGCCGGGCGGAGGAGAAATTCCTCAAGTCGTTCCTGCATCCGCTATGGGATTTGAGGCTCGATCTCGGACATCACGTGCGCGAGATCGAAGATTTCCAGCATCTGGAGAGAGACAATCCCGAGTTTGTTCTGGCGCTGCTGGATGCGCGTCTGGTGGCGGGTGACACCGCTCTTTTTGACCGTTTTCACCAGCTCTTCCATGTCTCCAATCCTCACTGGTATCGGCAAATTCTCGATCTGCTGCTCCATCTGATAGATCAGCGTCATGCCCGCTTTAACAACACCTTTTATCAGTTGGAACCCGACGTTAAGGAAGCTCCCGGCGCGTTGCGCGATCTGGCAGCGGGCCGCTGGATCCAGTTTCTGGCGTTCGCGAACATGGAGGCGGCAGCGGACGCGCGATCCATTGTAACGCTAAGGAACGAAGACCGAGTAGAGCAGGCGGAAGACTTCCTGCTGCGGATTCGAGCCATTCTTCACCAGGAGAACCGTCGTAATCAAAATGTGCTCAGTCACGATCTTCAGGAAAAGGCGGCCGAAATTCTCGGCTACCCGGGGATAGCGGCGCATCAGCGTGTGGAAACATTCATGAGCGATTATTTCCGGCACGCGCGGGTTGTATCGCGGTTTCTGGATTCAGCCCGGAAAGCGGCTCGGCCAAAACGAAAAGAGGCCAAACCGGTGCCGCTGGGCCAAAACCTGGAAAGCTTTCACGACCAGATTCGCTTTCGGGATCTGGAAAAAGCGGCGTCTCAACCCACGTCCTGGCTGCCCGCGTTTCGCGTGGCCGTCGAGGAAAACTGCCCGGTTTCGGAGGAGGCGCTTCTGTTGATACAGCAGAATCTGGACCGATACAGCGCTGACGACTTCTTTCCCACAAAAGTAGAGAGAGAGATGCTGCTGGATTTTCTGCGGCCGCGGCCTGGAATCTACGCGCGCCTTTCCGAAATGCACGACTGCGGCCTTCTGGGCCAAATGTTTCCCGAGTTTCAACCTATTTACTGCCGCGTGATTCGCGATTTCTATCACAAGTACACGGTCGATGAGCACACGCTGCTGACGATCCGGAACCTGGAACGGCTGTGCGAGCCGACCAATCCCAGCCGAGAGCGATTCAGTTCCATCTTGAAGGAGCTGGAGTCTCCGCAGCTGCTGGTAATGGCGCTGCTTTTTCACGATGTGGGCAAATGGAAGGAGGAAAACCACGCGGAAGAAAGCGTCCGCATGGCGCAGAAAGCCTTCCAGCGCCTTCGGCTGCCGCTCCCATCCACCCAGAAGGTGGAATTCCTTATCAAGAATCACCTGCAACTGTCACTGGTGGCATTCCGCAGAGATACAGAAGATCCGGACGTGGTGCGAAAGTTTGCCACGCTGATCGGCACCGAGGAAAACCTAAAAATGCTTTGTCTGATGACCCTGGTCGACATCGAAGCGGTCAGCCCCGACACGCTTACTCCCTGGAAGGAAGAGCTGCTGTGGCAACTGTACGTGGACACTTATAATCAGCTCACGCTCGCATACGGCGACGAGGTGATCGAGAAAGATTCCAGCCTGGCCGAAATACTCGCCGGGCGCCCCAACGACTTGACGGAAACTGAAATTTCAACCTTCCTGGAGGGATTTCCCCGCCGCTACCTGAAGCTTGTCGACAGGGAGAGTATTTACCAGCACGTCAGGCTTTCGCGAAACATTCATCCCCACCAAGTGCACCTTTCGCTGGAAAAGAAAGATGCGATTTGGGAGTTAAGCGTCGTTACTTTGGATAAGCCCTATCTGTTGTCGAACATTTTCGGCGTGCTGGCTTATTTCGGGATGGACATTCTGCGCGGTCAGGCGATGACCAGCCTCAGCGGCCTGGTCTTGGATATCTTCCAGTTTACCGACCATGAAAAGTTCTTCAAGCTGAACCCTGGCGGAATCGCGCAGTTCGGCGACCTGTTGCAGGACGTAGTAGCGGGAAGAGTAGACCTCTCTTCGCTGCTTCGCGGCAAAGAAAGCAGTTTGCTTTATCGCAAAATGCGGAAACGCGTTCCAACATTCATTAGTTTTGACAACCAGCATTCGCCGCGATATACCATCATGGAAATCATCACACAGGATGCGCTGGGGCTGCTTTACCGCATCAGCCGTGTGATTTCCCGGCACGGCTGCGATATTCACCTTGTCTTAATTTCGACGGAAGGAAACAAGGCTATCGATGTGTTTCACATTACCGGGAAGGACGGGAAACTCTCGGAATCTTCAGAAGCGCATTTGAAAGCGGACTTAGAGCAGATGCTGGAGGGAGCTCATGAAATTAATCAAGAGCATCGTCCGTCCTAATAAGGTGGATGACATCAAGGACGCGCTGGCTAAGCTTAACATTTCGGGTATGACGGTCACTGAGGTACGGGGGCATGGGAGGCAAAAGGGACACACCGCCATTTATCGCGGAAAGGAATACACGGTGAGCCTGCTTCCCAAGATGGAAATTGAGATTGTGGTGCCTGACGATATCGTTGATGAGGTAATCAAGGCAGTCATGGGAGCGGCTCGGACGGGGGAAATCGGGGACGGCCGCGTGTTCGTTATTCCGGTCGATTATGGATACAACATCCGGACCGGGGAAAAGGACATTGTTTGAATTAAGAATTAAGAATGAAGAATTAAGAATGAAGAATAAAGAAGGGTGGAACTGTGCATTCTTACTTCTTAATTCTTAATTCTTAATTCTTCATTCTTCATTCTCATTGTCCGTTGCGGTTAACTTCAATTCATTTTCGGAGGAGAAAATGCCCAAAGCTAAAGCAACAGCACCAAAGTCCAAGCCAAAAGAACCGGGAGGGATGTCGCCGCAGGACGTCATGTCGATGATCCGCAACAATAGGGTGCAGGTCATCGATCTGCGTTTCGTCGATTTGATCGGCCTGTGGCAGCACTTTACGGCGACAACCAACGAGTTCACTGAGGATGCTTTTGAAGAAGGCTTGGGATTTGACGGCTCGAGCATTCGCGGTTTCCAGGAGATCCAGGAAAGCGACATGCTGTTGATGCCAGATCCGGGGACCGCTTTTCTGGACCCGTTTTCGGCGGTCCCGACACTGGTGGTGATTTGCAATGTTAAAGATCCCGTTACCGGGGAAGCCTATTCGCGCGATCCGCGCTATATCGCAATCAAAGCAGAGAACTATTTAAAATCCACCGGCATCGCCGATGTGGCTTATTTCGGTCCGGAACCGGAGTTCTTCGTGTTCGACGACATTCGTTTTGGCCAATCTTACGAGCACGGTTTTTATTTTCTCGACTCAATGGAAGGATTTTGGAACGCGGGGCGCGATGAAAAACCAAACTTGGGTTACAAACCGCGATACAAGGAGGGATACTTCCCCGTCCCTCCCATGGACAGCCTTCAGGATATTCGCAATGAGATGGCGCTCACACTGGAGCAAATTGGCGTACAGGTGGAAATCCATCACCACGAAGTAGCCACTGCCGGACAGTGCGAGATTGATATGCGTTTTGATTCCCTGGTAAATATGGGCGACAAGCTGCTCAAGTACAAGTACGTGGTCAAGAATGTGGCCCGCCGCCATGGCAAGACCGCAACGCTGATGCCTAAGCCGATCTTTCAGGACAATGGCTCGGGAATGCATGTCCATCAGAGCATCTGGAAGAACGGCAAAAATCTTTTCTTTGAAGCCGGCAACTATGCCGACATAAGCAAGAATGCGGTGCATTACATCGGCGGCATCATCAAACACGCTCCGGCGCTGCTGGCATTTTGCGCGCCGACGACGAATTCCTACAGGCGCCTGGTTCCCGGCTACGAAGCGCCGATTAATCTGATTTACTCACAGCGCAACCGCAGCGCCTGCGTGCGCATCCCCGTGTATTCCAGAAGCGAAAAAGCCAAGCGGATCGAAGTGCGTTTCCCCGACTGTGCATGCAATGGTTACCTCGCCTTCAGCGCCATGTTGATGGCCGGGCTGGATGGAATTCAGAACAAGATCTCCCCGCCCAAACCGCTCGACAAGGATCTGTACGATTTGCCACCGGAGGATCTGGCGAAAGTGGATCAAACGCCGGGAAGCTTGGAGGAAGTACTGAATGCCTTGGAAAAGGATCACGCCTTTCTTCTCAAGGGCGATGTCTTTACCCGGGATGTGATCGACATCTGGCTGGAGTATAAGCGCAAGAGAGAAGTAGACGCGATTCGCCTGCGACCGCATCCCTGGGAGTTTGCGCTGTATTTCGACGTTTAAGGTCCGCCGGCATGGCGGCCCGGGCGCCCTGGGAGCGCACGCTTCCAGCGTGCTAGCGCCGCGAAGCGGCGCTATTGGAGAGACGCCCCGTGGGGCGTCTCCTGCACGATGAAAGATTATGCGGGAGACGGCCCACCGGCCGTCTCTCCAAAATGTCCAAACCCGAGGACTGTCCCTCCGGGATAGCTTCGTACGCTTCCAGCGTGCTTGGAGATGCGCTAATGCTTATGTGCTTAAAGCACGCAGCATGCGTGCGCCCCAGGGTTTATGGCTGATGTGCGATGAGCAGCGATCGTCCCGCTACGATTCTTTCTCCCTCCGATCTTTTTCTGGCTCCGGCTCTTTCTGACCAAAGCGTTCAAGAATATCTGAGTTCCCTCGGCTTTCGCGATCCGGCGGCTGCAGACCAGAATTTGCAGCTGATGGCTGAAGATTACGCCGTCCGGCAGACGTTGGGGGCGATGGCCGAATCTTTAATGGATTCCCTTCGCCGCGCGCCCGATCCCGACTCTGCGCTGGTGGGCTTTGAGCGATATCTTTCCACGCGCACCGCGAAGATCAATTTTCTTAATTACCTGGCGGAAGATATCATTGCGCTCGACCTCCTGATTCAGGTGCTCGGCGCCTCTCCCTTTCTGAGCGAAATCCTGATTCGCAATCCGGAATATTTTCACTGGCTCCGCCAGGAGTACGATCGCGCGCCTTCCGATGCGGCGCACTACGACGAGGAAATCAGTCCTTCGCTGGATACGCTGCGTGAAGCGGGGGCCAAACTGGATGCGCTGAAGCGGTTCAAACGGCGACACATCCTGCGCATCGCCGCCAGAGACATCTTGGGAGTGGAACCTTTATCGTCCGTCACCGCACAACTGTCCGACCTTGCCGATACGATCGTGAACCGAACCTGCCGCGTAGTGCGGGATCAACTTAAAGGAAAACAAGGAATCAGTTCGGGCGATTCGAGAAACTCGGACCGCATCACAGGACCGGTTCGGAATTTTTGCGTCGTTGGAATGGG
>DASXTB010000235.1:0-6062 GCA_036505615.1 Acidobacteriota bacterium | reverse complement strand
TCCAGCCAGCCGGAAGTGTTGGCCCAAAAACGCCGCCCGTAAAAACGTTGTTATTGAGGCGCCATACAGCCGTTTGCCCCGTGCTCGAACTGTAAAGTACGTAATTCGCATTTGGCCAGATCAGCCGGACGTCGTCCACGTACATCCAAGTATCATTTCCAGCGCCGTCCTGATGTACCAGAAACTTGATCCGCACGGTTTGACCGGCGTATGGCGTCATGTCGAAGGTCTGGCGCAACCAGCCGCCAGTGTTTAGGTAAGTATGTGAAATCGTCGCCAGGATGGTACCTGATGTATCGGTCACGTAAGCATCCTGGTAGTCAAAAGGGATACCGTCGGTAGTGCCTCCCCGCCACCAATAGACAAGAGTGCCTCCAGCGGCGGGTACGGTTATCTGCTGATAAAACGAGCTGTCCCCAAGAGGCTCTGGGCCTGAGACCGTGCCTAGGAGGGCAGAGTGACTGCCGGAGTGAGCCTGCGCAGTAGTGACAAGCGGGGTTGGGTTAGTCCCATCCATTACCCACGGTAAAAAGGTCCCTGTTTCGAACCCACCGTTGACGAGCAGGTTGTTGAAATTAACAGAGTCGCAGTCGAAGATTTCGTACAGAGCCGGTGGCCCGTTGGCATCGGTCTTCCTCATCACAATGTGCGCCTCAATTGGTAGGCTCGAATACGAGCCATGGCTGGCGAAACTGCCGGAAACGGGATTGGGTGCAGTGTCCGCCATCGGGCTGGCTGTGTCGACGATGAAGTCGCTGGCACTTAGGCCCCAGTTCTCCACGCTGCCGAAGGGCATGGGGAAGGAATCGCCACTGCTACCTTGAATGGCGCCTTGCACCCACACCACGCCGCCTGCGTTGACGTAAGCCTGCAGCGCGGCGATGTTCGCGCTGTAGGGTGCATTGAAGTCGGTGATAAAATGGTCGTCCCAGTTGAGAATCACTACGCGGTAGCTGCTGAAGTCGAAGCCCGTCAACTGGTCCGGCGTAAAGACAGTGTAAGTATGTCCGGCGCCGGTAATGGCATCCTTGACGACGGTATCGCTCCACGGGTCGTGAGTTTGGAAGAGGGCGAACTCGTTCGGCGCAGGCTGGCTCCTGGCGAAGGTGTAATTGACGAGATTGGTCGCTAAATAACCAAAGTTATTCGGCGCGTAACCAATGGCTAGGCTGGAGCCGACCATCAACCCACAACCCCCCGGCGGAGGAGGGGACGCCGCCAAAGGCATCGCTTGGGCAACAAGAAAGAGCAGAGCGACAAAAGAAGCACGTCCGACGAGATGCGTAATAACGGGCGTGATAGCTTGTTTTTTCATTCGAGATTGGCCTTAATGGACGCCAGGCTGGAGCCGGCCATCAGTCATCCGCAATTCGCTTCCATGCCATTGGGCAGAGCGCTCGCCCGGAAATGTGGGCCGAAGGTCCAAGTATTTTTGCAGCATTAGATGTTCCGCTAGAGGGGAGAAGCAACATCGCGCGCAGCCAGATCTCCTATCGGTTCTTCTTCGGAAAATATCGCGTAATGACATCCGGCGCGTTGCAGAGAAGAGGATTCAAGTGGGCATTGCGTGAGCTCGGCTCAAGCGGCGGCAAGGTCCGCCCGGATCACAGCTGTTAGAAGAATTGTCACAAGCGCGACTTCATCGCGACGATTCCGGAGTTGCTTTTGCGTGCCCTTGAAGGCGTGGTGCGTCAACACAACCGCTTCCCGAAGGATCATCGGTCAATCGAGAAGCAAAGCTGTAAATGACGGGATAGTAACGAGCAACCAAAGTATCAAAGCGTGAGGTTTTCGCTTTCATCGGCGGCTTCTCTTTTGACTGCGTTCTCACGGTTGGCCTCGAATATTGGCACTCCGCTGGTTCTTCCATTTTTCATCTCCTTCTACGGAAACGGCCGAACGAGGTTCCCGAAAACTGCTAATCAGAAGCATTGACCGCAGGTGGTCTTCACTGCGACGGCGGCCAGTGGCGGATGGTTGAGAGTTGATTAAGTTTCGCCGCTGCCGGCGGGCTACGAGATCCTGCAAGCTGCGCGGGGATGCCTGCGCTCCGGAATACTGCGAATCACGTATGAGCCGTTGACGGAGAAGGCGTCCGCGTGCAGGGGGTTGTCAATGCGGACAGCAGGGACATTTTTCTGGAGTGCCGCCGTCGCGTACGGCCGCTTTGGCGAATAGCCGATCATTGACGTCCGATCGCGGACGTTTTTTGGGGAACTTCGCCCTCCAGTTGCCGTAGTAGTCGTTGAGTTCTCGAAAGAACCGACCCCCCACGGTGGAACTGTCAACTTCATATCTGGCCTTCTTGGCCACCATCCCCTGGCGACGCTGCTCTGATGACGTCGCCCGTAAAAGACCGTACCGAAAAACGTGAAGCGGTCGTCGTCAAAAACTGCCTTCACACTGCTCGAGCTTTTGGTCGTGATGGGCATCATTATCATCGCGCTTGCCGCGTTGGTTCCAGCCGTTACATCGCTCTCTAAATCGGGCGGACGAAGAGCGGCGCGCAACAGTTTGCTTGGCGGGATCGAGCAGGCGCGCGCTGAAGCCATTAAGAGCGCCCAGGCTACCTATGTCGTTTTTCCGACTTTTACCAGTGGCACGCAATCCACATTAGGCCGCTACAATTTTAGATCGTACGCAATATTTGTAGACAACGCGGCGAATCCTGGAAGCGTAAAGCAATTGACGGATTGGAAATCCTTTCCAACCGGAGTAGCGCTTCGGGCGGCTGGAACCGCTGCTCTATCCAACCTTGCTGATCCCGCCACATTGACTCCGCCGGTGGTCTTTAACTTTGCGCCTGACGCCAGTGCCGCTCCATTCCGATGCTTCAAATTCAACTCCAACGGCGAAGTCCAAGCGCCCGCTGGGAACGTTCTTCTCGGTGTTTTTGAAGGATACGTAACCAACGGGAGTGAGGTCGCGACGACAAAGGACGGAAGCGGCAATCCTTCTGCTGTCGAGTATATCTCGGTGTCGCAATTCACGGGACGCGCGGAACCAACCGCCACCCCATGAAGCGTGCGACTATATCAGGGCACAGCGCGGGAACGCGCAGCTTCAGTTTGCTCGAAGTTGTGATTGCGTTGGGCGTAATCACTGTCGGGGTTGTGGGCGTTCTGGCCGTATTCCCCACGGCCTTGCAAACCGGCCACTCAGCCCAGGACGAAACGCGCGCAGCGCACATCGCCCAGTCAGTTTTTGGCAGTCTTGTGGCCGGGGCAACGTCGCAATTTAATAACGCGGGAATTCCCCCAACTCCAGTATCGATCGATCTGACAGCGTCCTCGTCGCCAACTTCGCCCACACTTTACGCTGACAACGATGGCAACCTGATTCCAAACTCGACGAACGCAGCCTACGCAATCTTTGTTTATACAAACAATTCAGTGCCCGGGTTCACTGATCCGGGAATCGCAAATCTCGTGACCGTCCGCGTTGCGTGGCCGGCAAACGCGCCTGCAGCCAATCAAACCTTCCGCGATTACGTCCGGATCATTTCCAAATACTAGGCCTGATCTTAAGAGCGAATGAATCTGACTAACCGAGTATTGCTTACCGAGCAACGAAAGCGGCGCTCCCGGGATGCTTTCACCCTGGTCGAACTCCTGATTGCTACGGGAATCACTGTTCTGATCGTTGTCACGCTGGGCTGGATGTTGGGCTCGCTAATGGGCAGCGCATCACACGCCACGGCGCGTGTCGATGCTTTTCGCGACGCGCGCGCCGCGTTGCAAATGATGGAACGCGACCTGCGAAATCTTGTCCGCACACAATGGAGTCCGGATCCCTTTTCAAACCCGACACCGACACCAGGTACCGTGCAACCGCTGACACGCCCGACAGCTTATTTTGCCTTGGACAATATCTATGCAGACCCTGCGACGGCCGGGAGTCAGAATCAGCAGCTCTACGCTCTAGTCGCAGCAAAAACGACGGGTTCATCCGGTGATGTGTGCGGCATCGGCTATTATTGCCGATGGGATACTGATCCTCCTCCTAACCCGCCCAACGGTCATTACACACTGCGGCGTTTTTTCCGTAACAGCTCCGACACGTTTACTGCAATCCAGAACGCGGCGAGCTATGCTGGAGACTCCGTTTTATACGTGCCAGGTGTGAGCGATCCGGTACTGGCCGCTTACGTCTGGAATCTTAAGATCACGATGTACAACTCCACCGGAGCTGTGATCAACACGTACCCCTACATCTGTGATCCTGGTGCAGCGACTCCTACTTCGTTGCCAGCCGCGATTGAAATTTCTTTCAACGCGATGAGCCCTCAAGCCGCACAGGCCGTGATGAGTGTGACGTCGAATCCTAACGATTGGATGGATACCACGACCCAAAACTATCAGCGCTTAATCACGCCTCACGCTTATCAATTTCGCAGCCGGATCAATTTGCCATGAACACCAATTGCTCTGGAAAAACAAAAGTTGCCAAGGTAGGGGCGATTGACCGCAATCGCCTGGGCGGTTCGGGTGAGCCGCCCCTACCAAAGCTGCGAAATGAAGGCGGGTTCGCGCTCGTAGTTGCGCTGATAATGGTCGCGTTAATGGCCGTGATTGTAGTCGGTGTTCTGACAACCGTCTCTGTAGAGCGTGGCACTGCCACATCGTACAGCAGTCGTTATCAAGCAGATCTGGCAGCTCAAAATGGCTTACAAGCTGCGGCAAAGACATTGGCCGCGGCACCGTTTCCTTCGCCGGTACCTGTCAACTTCAACGCTACCGCGACTGGCAACGACGCGTTCCTGATCGTGCGAGCCGATGGACCGGCGGACGGGAATGGCAACAGGGCATCCTACTATTATCTTGCCCAGCCTGCTCCATCACCAAGCTCGAACATAACTTATTACCCGCTCTTTTCTGCCTCCACCGATCCCAGCAACCCGGGTATTCAGACAGGAACAATCAATCTGGCCGCGGCCGGAGCGCCCGCAGTGCCAACTCCTGCTCCTCCGGCTAACTCTAACCCAACTGATCCAGGGGCAGCATGGAGCGCAGCAGGAACGCAGCGATTACCTACTCTCTATCCGTGGGTTCAACCGAGTCCCACCCCGTCCGGCCCAAGTGTGAAATGGGTCGAGATGCGCGATCCACAGGATACAGCGCCCGCTCCAGCACATAACCTGCCCTATACTCGCTATGCTTATTGGGTTGAGGATCTGGATGGTTATCTCGATGCCTCCCAAGTGGGTGGGCAAACGCAGCGAACGACCGGAACTGACCCGCATGAGATTGCCATGTTTACTGTCTTTGATCCGGCCGATCAGAGGGATCCTGGAAATACTGCTGCTAGCACTCTAATTAACAATCGCTCTCTTCTGTTTACCGTTCCAACCGTCCAGCAGATAGCAAATACCTCCCCGGATGTCGCTGGCCCAAATCTGGCGGTCCGGCTCGGTGTAGATAACAATCCGGGCGAACAAAACCTTGTTCCGCTGGGATATGGTTACAGCAGGAACGATACGACTCACGTAGGCGAAGGCTATCCTAAGATGGCTATCAACCCTGTTTCCCAGTTCCGTCCACAGGGCAATCAAATTGGTCAGTTTGCGACGATCGTAAGTACCGCGATGCCAAACTTTCAGGGCCGCACCCTTGCCGCGCAGCCCGGAGGTCACGGGCATTCGGGGCAGACGCTCAACTACTTTAACAACCTTACAGCTAATCTTTTCAACTACGCGTATCCGCTGGATGCGCCGGTAGAATTTGGGCCACCCGGAAATCCTGATGGGCCACCCTCCTACCGCGGGATTGGTGCCTATCCTTTCGTGACATCGCTTTACGACCTGAATAACTGGGTTCAGACCGTACAAATAGGCACGACTTACAACGTCGTAATCGAGACTAAGACGTACGTGCAGCTTTGGAACCCGCATAATTATCCGACCGATGGTTTGGCCGGGTCGTTGATGGTGCACTATCAAAACTCTGACAAGATAAACGTGAACGGAACAACTCAAACTCTCAGTTCGCCACCGGATGCAACAGTAATATTTAAGGACCCACCCTACGGTGATACAGGCACTCCGGTTATTGTGAGCCCTCTTT
>DASXTB010000234.1:0-3457 GCA_036505615.1 Acidobacteriota bacterium | reverse complement strand
TTGGGTGCGGATCAATCCAGTGTGTCGAGCATGGTATCGACTCTCTCGTCGCTAAGCTCCGATCGCCTGGTGGAAGACAAAGCCAGCGACCTTAATCAATATGGGTTGGCTGAACCTGCGCTCCAGGTTGCCATCACCGAGAAGGACAACAAGAGCCAAAGGCTGCTGGTCGGCGACGAGACTCCTACAAGTGGCGGTGCTTTCGCTCGTCTCGACGGCGACCCGCGAGTCTTTACGATTGCAAGCTACACCAAGAGCAGCATCGATAAGAGCGTGAACGATTTGCGTGATAAGCGGCTGCTCACCGTGGAGCCCGACAAGGTCAGCCGGGTGGAGCTTAATGCGAACAAACAAGACCTCGAGTTCGGTCGCAACAAAGACCAGTGGCAGATTCTGAAACCCAAGCCGCTGCGCGCGGATGCTTTTCAGGTGGATGAACTCGTCCGCAAGCTTTCCGATGCGCAGATGGAAATCAGTTCTGATACCGATGCAAAGAAGACTGCCGCGGCCTTCACTTCCGGCACCCCGGTCGCGACCGCAAAGCTGACCACCGACTCCGGTACCCAGGAGCTCCAGGTTCGCAAGAACAAAGATGACTACTATGCGAAATCGAGTGTTGTTGAGGGCTTGTACAAAGTGACCAGCGCGGTGGGGCAGGGCGTCGACAAGAAACTCGACGACTTCCGCAACAAGAAGCTATTCGACTTCGGCTTCAACGACCCCAACAAAGTCGAGATACATGACGGTTCAAAGGCGTATTTCCTGACCAAAGGTGGCCAGGACTGGTGGGGCGGGGATGGGAAAAAACTAGACCCAGGCACTGTTGATTCGCTGATCGGCAAGCTGCGCGACCTGCAGGCGAGTAAGTTCGTTGATTCCGGCTACACAACGTCAGCAGTCGAGATAACCGTGACCTCCAATGACAACAAACGCACCGAGAAAGTGCTCATCTCAAAAAGTGGCGATACCTCCGTAGCCAAGCGCGAAAACGAGCTTAGTTTATATGCACTGGATTCAAACGCAGTCGAAGAGTTGCAGAAGTCTGCCACTGAGATCAAGCCGGCCGCAGCGCCGGCGACGAAGAAGTAGTTCTGGTAGGAATTGGTCGGGACGGGCAGATTTGAACTGCCGACCCCTCGCACCCCAAGCGAGTGCTCTACCAGGCTGAGCCACGTCCCGACATTCAACAACTTAGGCGGGCATTTCCAGCAGACCCAAGCATAAGGCGAGTACTCAATCGAAGGCAAGAAAAACCGGGGCGGCGTTGTTTCGTTCGTTTCCCCAGCCAATCTCTTTTTGGTTTTACGCGTTCCCCACGATAAAGTACTTTGTTCCAACTAACAATCTCCGCCTCATGGAGTCCAGCATTGCCTGTGAAGAGCGGCACCATGCGTATACATCCCGAGTTGAAAGGCGTTCTAACCTTCAAAATCGAATCTGCTCGTCAGTCACTGCGCGATATGGGAGAAGCTCTTCAACCGAGGTACCATGATCCGAGATATGCTGTTCTGGAATCAACTGGCGCCGTCCATACGCCGTGGCACTCAGACAAGTTTTGGAAATCGCTAGCCGATTTCATGGCCACAATCCGCAGCATTCCTGACGTTATCCAGTCATGGTGTGGCGATTATCGTCAAAAAAATGAACGTTGGTTTCTGCGACTCTCCGCAGACGAGAAAAAGCGTCGCGCCCTCTTCCAAGCTAAATTCAAACATCATTACGAAACGTTTTCCAAACTTCCTCTGAGCAGAGCGCGAATAGTCACACTTCATACGAAGGGGATTCCTCCCGTAGACGTAATCGTTCACGGACGCCACGGAAAACTACACAAAGGCGGTCCCACAAAACCGCTACCCATATCGGAGTTTCAGCCCATACGGGCAGGTAATGATCCCGGACTGCAGTTCGCAGCTACACAGCCCCCGCTTACCGTACGTCCTAAGCTGGATGACTTCAGGAGGCGGACTTCTTCGGGAAAGCGCGCAAGGACAACACTACGTACTGACTGTCTGCGGTATTTGCAGAAGGCCCAAGAGCTTATCACGCGTGCTGAGGGAATCTACAACCGCATCCACGGTGATTCCACATTGACTCCGCCGCCGAATGTGCGCGAATAGCCGGATTCCGACCTCACTTCGTCCATTCCTGAGTGCAGTACTGATAGCGGTTGTAATCGACCCAAACCAGAGGGTTGAAACTGTAACGAACTTCCTTTAACTGGAAAAGGACAATCGTTGCACCCACAGCTTTTCCCTGATGCTGAGGATCATAGTCATATTTGAGGGCCGCTAAACCAACACACTCGATCTGCCGATCGATATACTGCCTCCAGCCAGCGACTGCTCCCACGTAGATGATGAGCAGGGCTACTAACAGCCAAAAACGTTGTTCCTTATCCAAAGTTCGGACCACCACGGAGTATTCCCGTTTCCGCCAAGCACGTTTAACTTGGGAAGTTTGAACTTAATTCACGTCTTGATGCCTAAGTCCCCATGTGCGGCTTTGAGAAGGGATTCATGCAAATCATTCCACTCACCCCAAAACAGCCGAATATCGTCCTTCTCCATCATCCCTTGCCAGCGTTCAAGAACATTCCCGGTTTTCATGCGATCCGCGATAAATATTCTGTCCTGAATGGTCTTTCTCGCTCCATCATTGGCTGCATCGCACAATCTTGCGTCTTCTGCTGGAGCCGCACGAAGCTCCCCAAAGGGTGCGGTTTGCATGACGGAACGTGCGCTGTGAGAGAGAGCGCCGATAAGCTCCTTCCATTCAGTTTTCTTGTTATCAAGAATCCACTGCTCTCGCTGCTTTACTTGAATCCGCATTTGCAGAAGAAAATTTCCGCCGAAGCCAATCAAGACGCCTAGCAATCCAAACAATGCGGGTACGTATTGCGCATTCATTGTCAGTTGCCTTCGGTCCTACGCTTCACCTGCTCTGCTACGTTGGAGTCCGGTTCTTCTGACCAAGCGAATTTTCAGTTGCACTGGTTCGAGTAAGAACCCGCCGAGAGTATCGAATCCACCACTCTCCCGGCGTCATCAGCCTCCGAAAATGCGGACGCCTCATTCCCCGACGAGTGAGTGAGAGCAGACATGGCTATTGCAGACTCAGCATGGACGACACTCGTTTCGTATTTCGTCATGCAAAGATGCGCTCCGGCATCGCCAAAAGTCTGAACGTCAGCTTTAAGAACAGCACTGGACCTCTCTGCATCGTCTTTGTACCGTTGGATTCTGCTTTCTGGGTCTCCGCGCTCGATGCTGCTCAACACTTGGTCCCAAGTGGTTTTTGTCAACAGCGCGGATTTCGTGAACTCTCTCGACAGTTTTCGGGAACCATTTTTCTGAGACGCCTTCGCTTGTGTTCCTGATCGCTTTTGCGACTGTGAAAAGGCGACAGGAATGAACATTGCAATCGTAAGCACAACTCCAAGAATCACTTCGCGACTCCG
>DASXTB010000233.1:0-4103 GCA_036505615.1 Acidobacteriota bacterium | reverse complement strand
ACCTTGCGGCGAAGCTCCGTCAGCAGATCGTAACGAAACCCGGGAATCTCGACGCCGTAAAGCATCTTCAATATCATGACCACTTCATGAAGCGGGGCATTGCCGGCGCGCTCGCCAATGCCGTTCGCCGTGACGCCGGCGTAGAGCGCGCCGTGGCTTAACGCCCGCACGGTATTGATCGCGCCCAGGCCGAAGTCGTTATGAAAGTGCGCGGTCAGAGGTACCTTCCCGAGCACCTCTACCAGCTTCGGAATGTAATGGTCCACCGCCTCAGGTGTGAACACCCCGCAAGTATCCGAAAAGCACATGCGGGTCCCCCCGGCGGCCACGCAGGCCTTCGCCCACACCTCCCCATAGCCCAGATCCGAGCGCGAGGCATCCTCCGCGGCGAATTCGACCCGCGAGATCCCCTGTTCTCTGGCGTATCGGATCGCGCTGGTGATCAGATCCAGATTTTGCTCCCGATAAAATTGTACCGGGCGATCCAACCATTGCTCCTCCGGTAAACCGGCGCGGCGAAGGAGGGTCTTGCCGAGTTTGTATTTCAGATGCAGGTCGGAGAGGGTGGACAAGACCAGGACGCTGACGTCATCGGCCTTTGCGCCGACCGCGGTCACGGTATCCACGACCGCATCGATATCTTCCTTCATACTCCGGCACATCGCGAGGATCTCGATATCCTGACGAATCTTTCCCTGCCGTTGCGCCATGACAATAAGCTGCAGCGCGCGTTTGTCCGACTCGGAGACCGCAGGAAAGGCAGGATCGATCACGTGGACGCCGATATCAGAGAGCAGGCATGCCAGCTCCAGCTTCTGCTCGGGCGAGAACGCCACACCCGGCATCTGCTCGCCATCACGCAGGGTGTCGTCATAGATGCGGATCGCGCTGGGAGGTGGAAACTTTACATGCTGGGTA
This sequence comes from Acidobacteriota bacterium, assembly GCA_036505615.1. GTDB lineage: Bacteria > Acidobacteriota > UBA6911 > JACQSX01 > JACQSX01 > DASXTB01. Next base: position 3,185 of record DASXTB010000233.1, on the reverse strand, counting down.
AACTGCGTCGGTGGAATGGCGAGATGCTCAAGCGGCTCTCTCAGATTCATAGGCGGGATTGTACCTGAAGCGCCGCAGTTGCGCCAGCGGTGTTGGGGAAAGGAAGATGCAACGAGCCGGGTTAATGTAAATGGGTTTCGTGCACGCGGAGGCAGCAGAACTGGCACCCGCAGGCTCTTCTCAGCGATGTAAGGGTACTATTACAGCCAATTATCCTAGTTAATATTTCCTATATAGGATGGAAATTGGAAATAAAAACAATAACCTTTATTGATCCTCACAGGCATTCTCCTGATTCAAAGATGTAAAGCCGCCTTTACACCCCGAGTTCAAACAGAGAGTGTTTTCGAGCGAATCATTGCACTTAAGAACTGGCCCCAAGATTGCTTCACTTGTCTGAAGGAGAGGTCCGTTTCGCCTTCCGGCCTGTAAGAGAGACGGGCCGCGAACGAGTTGTGAGTGTCCCTGAAAAGTTGGAGACCCGCAACTCCAACGCCATCGCGTGAAACATCCCTAAAGGAGGCTTTCCATGCCCAAACGAATACTGCTTTCCTTAATTGCCGTCGCTATGGCAGTTATCAGCGTAGCGGTTTCTCCAGGAGTATCCGGTGCCGATCCGGTTATTCTCGGCGCCGCCCTTCCGACAGGGCCAGCTGGTGGAGGACTGAGCACAGGCTGGGCTATCACCAGTATATCCGGGGGCATCAGCCTCGAGTGGTTTCCAAACGCAGCCTACGATCCGACCGCCACGGCTACGACCAGCCCCAAGTTGGTCCAAGGTCTGTTGACAGTGCGAAAAGTATTCACTGATTTTGCGCCGAAGGAGATTATTTTTCAGGATATTACAAACGCCGTCGAATCGGAAAACCTTGGCCTACGCTTTAGCGTCAATGAGCTCATCACGAACAATTCGCCTTCTGCCTGGACTGATTACCATCTCGAACTGCGCGAACTAGATAATCCCCCCGTTTTTGTATTTGGAGACACGACTGGCTTTCACCCGGATTTCCCACATTTTCACTCATCGACTGCAGGTGTAAGTTTTACCTCTGACCCGCTGAAGTTGGTCGCCGGCTTGGCGACTGGGTCTAAGGCTTTCAATTTCATTGATCTGGGGGATGGGATAGTTGCAAATGGAGGAGGAGTATTAGCCCTCGGAAGCATCGGAATCCACGACTGGGAAGTTGTCGACAAACAGAGACGATTTAGTTTAGTCGAATTCCCTACCGTCCCCGAACCCTCGACCTGGCTGCTGTTCGGCTCAGGGTTGGCAGGCTTCATCCTATGGAGAAAGCGGGCGGCCTAGTCGCGTACAGACAGACTCCGGCTGGGCCGTATAGGACCGAGTTAGAAGAGTAGTTTTAAGTTAGAGACGAATTCGGTCAGGCGTGACGTAAGCGGATTCGATCTGTTGGCCAACCTCGCGGCACGAGCGGCGCTCTCTTTATCGCGGTAAAACACCCCTGCGCTCTCTGCGAAGCGCTTCATCACGTCAGCCTCGTCAAGCCGTAAGCACTGGGCGTATGTCCTGACGTAGGACTTTGTGACGGTCTGGGGCGGCAGCTTCGGGTAATCCTCGGCCTCCAGGGACTGAAGATGGTCGCGGCCGATGCAGGTCTTTACGGAGATATCCTGCGCCGTCAAGCCCTTCGCGGTCCTCATTCTCTTCAGATATTGTCCCAACGACTCGTCCATACCGTCCCCGTTCTTTGCCAATAATTCCATGACACTCTTTTATCGGCAGGGCCGCAGAAAACCTTAGCAAGGTGGCGGACATGCCATCCGTGGCCCGGATTTGATAGGATTATTTACAGCGACAACTTAGGACAGTTTGACCCTTTTTAGGCATCGTAGACCATGGCAGTGACAGCATCAGAAATATCGCGTGTCCTTGAGGAGATGGCCGAGCTTGCCGCGCGACAGGAAGCCGCGCGCGACCTGGCAGCGCTGCGGCGCGCCCGGCTCGGACAGGTCCGGAAGGCCATCAAGAAGACCACGCGGCGGCTGGAAAGTCTGACGGAGGACCTGAGCAAGGCGGCCCGCTATCGGGACTACGCGCGGTACGGCGAGCTGTTGAAGGCACATTTGAGCGGGATCGCGAAGGGACAGGAGCAGGCGACGGTGGTGGATTATTTTGAGCCGTCGCTCCCACAGCTTGTTCTGCCCTTGGATCCCGCAAAGGATGCTCACGGTAATATGGAGGACTACTTCAAAAAGTATCGAAAACATCTCGCGGCCGAACGGGAAATCCGACCCCGTATTGACGCCGCCGAGCGGGCACTCATCACCCTGCGATCGGAACTCGAGGCGCTAGAGCATGGGGAGTGGCATCCTCCTGTTCATGGCACTGTCTCAGTCACAGCGACCAGGGGCCCTTCCAAGCCATCTGCCGCTGTGATGCCGAAGATACGGAGAGCACCCTTTCGCCGCTTCATCTCCCTGGATGGCCTGCCCATCTTTGTGGGACGCAACGCTCGCGAGAACGAACAATTGACCTTCGGCTTTGCCCGGAGCCACGATCTGTGGTTTCACGCGCGAGCCGTCCCCGGCTCGCATGTGGTGCTGCGAATAGATAAAGGCGTCACGCCTCCACGCGAGTCCTTGCGCGACGCCGGAACGCTGGCGCTGCTCTACAGTGATCTGAAGAAGAGTGGAAAGGGTGACGTGATCTACGCCCGACGAAGCGATGTGCGAAAGGTCAAGGGCAAGTCCCAAGGCACCGTCACTGTGACACAGGACAAAACTCTCTTTGTGGATTTGGACCAGGCCCGGCTGCGGCGGCTGAAAGAATCGCAAGCGGTCCCAGACGAGAAGACGATGCCCGCACGATGAAGGATTGCGCGCTAACAGCGGTTCCACTCGCGTTTGTGATGGTGACCGGCCCGCTGGTCGCAATCGCCGGCACAATCGTTCGGATTGAATCCGCGCTGGCCGAGAGAACGATCGCCGGATGTCCATTGAAGGCAACCTGGTTGTCTGAAGCCGTCGCGCTGAACCCATACCCTCGGATATCGACAACGGTCCCTGCGGCGCCGGTGGAAGGGGAAAGAAAATAGATGCCGATGGGGTCTTCCTGGGGTCTCTCCCCTTCAGCCCGCTTGACGCCTAAGGCGGTTCCTTCGCAACATGCAGGTTGCACGGCGGCACCGTAAGCGTCCGCTGCGAGCGTCAGTACGGCAAGCAGT
>DASXTB010000232.1:0-3916 GCA_036505615.1 Acidobacteriota bacterium | reverse complement strand
CTTACCATTTGAAGTCAGTGGTAATGCGTCCAAGACGACGAAGGTTGAAGGAATCATATACATGGGGATTTTCTCAGACAGCGAATCGCGGAGTTGACTGACCGTGGCACTCAATTCGGCCTTAAAGGCGAGGTAAGCGATCAAGCGCCTGTCGCCGGCCATACTCTCGCGTGCCACAACTGCTACCTCTTTGATGCAAGGAACCGTGAGGAGCATAATTTCGATCTCATCGGTATTGACTCTGTGGCCGCGGACCTTGATTTGAAAATCTTTGCGGCCGATGTGCTCAAGGCAGCCATCTGCATTCATTCGACCCATATCGCCGGTTAAATAGACACGGTGACCGTCATCTCCCGCGCGTTCTAAAAACACCTTGCGAGTCAGCTCAGGTTTTCGCCAATACCCTGGGGAAAGAAACTCACTCCGGATGGCGATCTCTCCGGCCTCGCCACTTTCCACTGCCTCTCTTGCATCATCCAGCAGCAGGACCTCCATGTCGGGCACCGCATAGCCGACAGGCACAATCTCACCGGCAACTATGGAGTTTCTATCCAGGAAATTTTGGCAGAACGTGATGGCTTCCGTACATGAAAGCGCGTTCACCAAGATACACTCGGGAGAGAAGTGCTGTTGAAATCGCTGAAATTCATTCTTAGTAACTTGCTCGCTGCCCAATCTGATGAGCCGCAAATGGGGGAACTCATCCTTGTTCTCCAAAGTTTGGACAAAATGACGGAAGACCGTGGCACTCGAATGGTAGACCGTAATGTCGTGGGCAATCAGCCAAGACGCTAGCTCGGCCACGCCCTTGTTTTGCACATCGAACGGGAAAAGACAGGCACCATTGAGCAGCGCCGAATATACATTCGCCAACCCTCCCGTGCTGCTTGGCGCCCGGACGAGAGTCATGCGATCTTCCATACAGTAACGGGAACCATTAGTGACGACCATCACGTGATGAAGCACGTTCCGGTGAATGTCGATGACACCTTTGGGTTCGCTGGTTGATCCTGAAGTATAGATGATATGGGCCAAGTCCGTTGGAGCGATCGACACCGATGGATTATGGTCAGACATGTCGGGCCTAACTTCGTTTAGGTTTATGATCTCGTGCGTGCCCGAGCCCGAGGCTTGAGCCATTGGGACGTGTTCGCCGCCAGTAACGATTACGCTAGCCTGTGAGTCAGTGATGATGGATTTCGCTCGCAGCGCCGGCAGACCCGCATCCACGGGCACGCATATTTTGCCCGCCTTTAAGACACCGACGATTCCAGCGACGGCTGTCGCGTCATTGGCCACAATGATCGCGACGGGCTGTTGTCCTTCCCCACACCTCTCCAAGATCACATTGGCTATTCGGTTAGCGATGCGATTGAGATCGGCATAAGTCAGTGTCTCCCCGGGTGTAATTACTGCAGGGCGATCCGCATTTTGTAGAACCTGGCGGTCGAATCCCGCCGTAAGGGACTGCTCGATCGCCTCCCTCTTGAACTCGGTGAAAGAATCTGTCGAGGACAAGTTGTAGTAGCTTTTGGTAGGGAGTGTCACCTTATCTTCTGTGAGAAATGTCAAAGTGCTGGCAATCCTTTCTAAAGCCTATCCTTTCCATCGAAGATATAGCACTTCTCTGCAGCAGCTTGCGGCAATACGAAAGACGTGTTTATTGTTGGAACTCTGTTACCACTGGGAGTAACCCCTCGGCATGTCATACAAAATTACGATAAGATAAATCTAACTACCAACTTCGCATCGATGGCTTCGTTCATGCTAAGCCGCACCGATCTGCGGACGGTCTACCATGAGCGAATTAACGTTTACAAGTCATTCGTGCGAGCCCGAACTTCGAAACATGCGACGAATCTCCGCCAACGAACTTCCCTGGGGAGCAGCGACGCGCCGAGTGGTAAGTTTCCGGCCGGTCTCGTAATATTCTCCCTTTGTTGCAAGTCTAGCCTCCTCATCACTCTCGGCACTCCACAGTCCTAACGAGTAACCGTACCAAGGATTTTTTAAGTGTAACGGAGGTAGATTAATTTCCTGCCAAATATCCAGGGCGCGTTCCATATATTCGCGTCCGGGCAAAGAGATCGGTGGAAACTTTCCCTTCATGGTTGCATCAATTAGCAAAGCTGAGTCTACGAGGTCGTAGTTATGACCATCTGCGAGGAAGTTTAGCGGCCCGTGCGGCAACGGCCTCGGCTGAACGATGCGCACGTCGCGGTGCGGTTGACAACGATTAACAATCGCCCAGTTGACCGCTAAAGGGTCGTCAGGATCAATGTCTGTGTCGACTGCCACGATGAACTTGGCTTTAGCCTTGGTCCCGAGCAAGGCATACATGGCGTCCCAGGGTTCAATATTATTGCTCTTGCTCATACTGACTACGGCGTACTGCCGATTTAGCAGCGGCTCGCAAAGACGGACCTGGTGAACGCCTCCGAAGCCGTGGTGATCCCGTAATAGTCTCAAGCAAAACGTTTCGTAGGCCGTTTGTTTGGTCTTGCTACTTTCACTTGGAGTGAGCTGGCTAATGATCGAAACCCAGATGGGTTTTTGTTGATGGGTGATCGCGGTCACTTCAAAATAAGGAGACAAGGTACGGGGATCAGAATATCCATGGGACTCGCCAAAGGATCCCTCTGGCTCCAACGCATCAGTGTGGATCAATCCTTCGATCACGATTTCTGCGTCCGCGGGGACCTCTAAGTCGACGGTTTCCGCCTTAACTAAGGGAATCGCCGACTCCGCCAGGGCGCCGGCAATTGCCAGTTCGTCAACGCCGTAAGGCGCAGTTTGGATCGCTGCATATGCAACAGCTACCGGTCCGCCGATCACAGCGGCAGCTTCGAGCGGTTTGCTGCGAGCGCGCGCCTTAGCCCAATTAGCCGCCGTATTGTTTCCGTCGGTAAGATAAATACCGGTCCTAAGCGGGCTCTTAATTTGGGCTCTGTACATCCCCATGTTGCGCTCGCCACTGTCTGGATCCTTGGTTATCCAACAAGCCGCGGTGATATACGGCGCGTTATCGAAACCCGGCGTGGAGTTTGGAATAGGAAATTCTTCCAGACCGCGATGCTCAAGGAGGGCCGTATCTCTATGAATCACCTCTTTAACCTTACCGGTTTTGATCAGTTCGGGCTTGATAGGGTGAGATAAAGCTTTTTGCCATCGATCGGCAATTTCATTTCTGTGACATTGAAGGCCGAGCGCATATATTTCTTCAGATGCGGCCAAGCCGCCTACTAGAACAGGCATTGAAAACTTCTTCCCACGGGAGTCATGGATGTTTTCGAACAAGAAGGCTTTGCGTGCCTCTTCGGGCAGACCACGAAATTGCAAGCGGACCAATGGATGAAGCTCCGTGTCTTTGTTGATAGGGTGCTTAACACGCACTAGCAATCCGCGTTCATCCAACGCTTCAATATGGGCGCCAAGATCACGAGAAAGCTTTGGACTCATTGTACCCTCCAGCGTTGGAGAAATCAGTCGGCGTCAAAGTCATATCCGCACCAGTCAACCATCAGCACCAAGGCAATAGAGTTACGCAATAAAGAAACCATCTCCTGCGTTGGCAATTGAACTTGCTTCAGATAACTGCCGGTTCCACGCGGCACACTAAATTTTATGGGGATTCACAATTCATCGGCTTTCGTCCTCGGGGGCTAACTCAATCGTGGCTTATTGCGTGGTTTTCCAGCGAATCTCGGCACTCGAGTTGTCTATAAAGTACGCGACAATTCGCCAAGTGCCGCTTCGACACGGGTCTGCCAAAATCTCATCTTTGATTCCTGGTACAAGCCAAGCGCTCGTGCCAATTCGTTACGAGCCCGTGTGGCATCGCCGTTGTGGAAATAGAACTGCCCTATTGCCAAAGAGGAATGGGCTTGGAGCGGAATCATTTCGAGTTTCCTCGACA
>DASXTB010000231.1:0-3085 GCA_036505615.1 Acidobacteriota bacterium | reverse complement strand
TCCTCGGGTGAAATCATTTTTTCTTACGACCTAACGAGTCGTTCCAACTGTCAGGGCGAACATAAGAATGAGTTACACGCCCGATTAAGTAAAGCCAAACCAACCCGCGCAGTGCGCTCTGGCCCGTGCATAGCTGTCTCGGCGGCAAATCTTCGGGCCTGAAGGTGCCGGATGTCACTCCGCAGGAAGCGTCGAATCGCGAATAGAACGCCGGCACGTAATAGCTGCTTTCAGGTCTATCCCGCCGGCATCGAGATGGCGAAATTTGTGGCGCAAGCTGGGCGCCCTGGCGTCTCGCGAAATGAGGCGACCGCCAGTCAGGCGCTGGCATCGTCAGCTTCATCCGGCCAGAGCGCTCCCCGCAGGGCATCCCGGAAAGCGACGACGCATAGGACTTGACGGGGAACATGTTTTTCGACTACACGATCTTTGGCTACAAACGCGGCCTGCGTTATCCGGAGAAAACGCAAACAATGAAAAAGCGAAAGACCCCGTCCCGTTCGGCAGAGAAAACGAAACCCGCCGACAGGAGGGCAAAACCGCGGAAGCGACTCGTTACGCCGGCGAAACAAAAGGGTGCCCCCTTTGCCGCAAAACCGGAAGTGCGCCGAGCGGTTCCGCTCGACTACGTGACCACCGATGAGGTCAGCCTGCGCGCCGCGCCCGACCTGGCCGCGGCGAAATTGAGCGGCGGTCTGCTCAGTAAGGGGACGGTGGTCAAGATCGCGCCCCAGGATTGGTGGTATGTGGAAGTGCAGCGCCCGGCGACCGCTTCCGGCGTGCTTCGCGGCTGGGTTCCGAACGCCCTTCTCCGGCGCGCGACTGCAATCGACACAGGCATGCCAGCGCCACCTCCCGCAGTTGCCCCCCCACCAATGCCGACCGACGCCGCTGCCCGTGCCGCGCTGCGAAAAAAAATGGCTGAGTCGATCGTGAAATTTGAAGGCCGCAGGGATCCACAAGGGCACCTTCGGGTTTACATTCTACCGCCCGGCGACGGTGGCGGCCGCTACGAGGTGGCCGGGATCAACGATCGCTATCACCCGCAACAAGCTGCGAGGTTGCGCCAGCTGATCGACGCCGGCCGCTTCGACGAAGCGGAAGATTATGCGGCCGAAGTGATCGCCGACTACACCGACGTGGTGGCCAAATGGACCACCGTTCCCTCGATCGAAGCTTACCTGCGCGATTGCGCCTTCAATCGCGGCCCGGTCGGCGCAGCCAAGATTTTGCAGATTGCTCTTGGCGTGAAAGTGGACGGCGGCGTCGGGACGGAAACGTTAGGCGCGCTGCGTCAGGCGGAGAAAAATCCCGCCAAACTGCTCGCGGCCTTGCGCGCCGCTCGGGAACAGTACGAGTTGAAGGTGGCTGGGCGCCGAGAAAAATTCTGGAAGGGCCTGGTCAACCGCTGGGACAACTCGCTCGATTTCGCGCGCAACGTCGCGTAGCCTTCGTTCGTTAGGCAGATCTGCTAGGAAGAGGGAAGATTCAAGCTCACAAGGTCTTCAAATATTCGATCAGTCTCTCCTTGTGCTCACTGCTGCAATGCTTCTATGCACTTCCACCTCCGACGAAGTAGCGTAGAGCGCGCAAGCTTGGCAGAAAAAAATAAGCGCCGCCGCGCACGATGACGAACTGTGGTAAGCCCGAAACACGGTGCCTTAAACTGGCGCCCGTCGGCATCGTGAAATCGGCGGTAACCGGGCAGCCCGGTATCGGCTCGCGATTGCCGAGCAGCGGGTCGCTCTCTCCAGTTAAACCGGAGAACTTCGTGCTGGCGATCCACGCGTTCTGCAAGAACTCGAATTGGCGCAAGATGTTCGCATTGAGACAGACGAAGTGTAATCCGCGCGTGGGCTCGTTAGGTGGCGCTGGCTGGAGCGCCTGTTCGGGCGATAGCTCGGAACCGTACTCCCGACCACGCCGGAGAATGCGATGGAAACGAACCGACGAGGTCAGATCATCGTAGAAACCCTTCGGGCCGAAACCCAACATGATCATGAGTTTTCTCAGCGCGCTAAGGCGCCCCTCAGGAAAATCGCTGTTGCGCGGGTTCGCCCGACGAATATGTGCGCCGAAAGGGCAGTGCGCGCCTGCTGGGTCACTTTGGTAGGTAAATTGATTCTGCTTAACCGAGCCTGAATCCATCCCGGGAATTGGCTGTTCCTGGATTGGCAGCAAAGGATCGCCTACTTGGGTGCGGCCAACCATTTTCGCTCCCAGCTGCCCAGCCTCGGCGAGATTTCCACCAGCTTGCTGAGAAAGGAACTGCCAAAACTTTCGGACATCCTGTTCCAACTGCCGCATGACGAGATAGGTCCCGTTGCGGCCAAGATCTTTCTTCGCAGGCGCATCCTCCGCGTTGAGCAGTTCCGAGCCGGCAGCATCAGGTTCCAGCAAAGGCCGATCGGTAATTTTTCCGTATTCGTTGCGATAGCCGAGCAGGAACTCACCCAGCACGGCGATGTTCGTGTACTGCAATTCTGTGCATGGCGTTTGTCGCTGCTGCTCCCAGTCGATCTGGGGCTGGCTGATGCCATCGGCGAAACCAAATGGTTCATCTGCGTCGAGATTGCTGGTGCCAAGCCAGGTCACCTCGTCGAATGCATCACTCCAAGTGTTACCTTTAGTGCTTTGGACAAAAGAGTCAAACTGAGCCGGTTCGGCAAAGAACATTACCATGGCATGCGGCTCACGTCCGTAGCTACCCCAGGCCCAGTTTGATGGAGCATTGTTTCCAATATCGCCCAATTGCCGCGCACGGCTTTCTTCCGCCATCCCTCCGCGAAACTCGTGCGAAAAACCGGCGATGACTGGGTCTGGGACCCCAAGCGCTTTGAGCCCGGGAGCCGTGAACGCGACGTTCATCGCAGTCGTCGGTGGCGGCTTCTGCGCAACCGCGCTGGTTACAGGAGCGGAGCGGAGCCAAGCTTTCGCCGCAGCCGGGTTTTTGATATACACGAGAGCGTAGGAGGCGCTCGTCATATGGCCATAGCCAAAGCGAACCAGGCCTTGCACGTCGGCGTAATCTACCTCGCTCATAACAATGCGACCCATTCGCGGGCCTGCTCGTCTGTTATGGATG
>DASXTB010000230.1:0-3464 GCA_036505615.1 Acidobacteriota bacterium | reverse complement strand
GAAATTCTTGGATATTATTGCACCCTTTCAGGGTGCCAGCCGTTGATGGCCGAAAACCGGGGGCGTCGCGCCAAATACGCGCTCTGCCCCCGGCTACTTTATGTGACGCCTTCGGCGTCTCCCGACATGTCGCTGCGTATTTACCTGAAACTTTGGTTGCGGCTTTTGCCGCACTGCGTCTCAGTGTTGAATTTTTGCGAATAGTCCGGGTAAAGGGCCCGCGGGGAGATTATTTGTTAATCTCCGGACGCCTAAAGATACTTCGAACTGGCCGTAGCTTGGAAAAATTTCGGAGAATCTTGTAGATTTTCCGCGCGCGCCCTGACGGGCGCGGTTCTGATTTTTTCCACAGCTTTAGCTGAAAGCTGATTGCTGATGGCTGACTGCTTTTTTAGCCACCCAGCTCAGGGCCTTGATCTGGGGCGTGCCATGCCAAATGAGACCGGCGCCTGGCGGACATACGCTTGCACCGAAGCGTCATAATATTCGTAAGCCTTGGCTAACGCTCCCTCAGCCCTGACCGGATAAAGCGCCTTAATCTGAAACGTGAAGGTAAGTGGTTTGGCCCGAGGCATGCTGTCGATGTAAAAAATGATTTTGCGGCCGGCCAGCTCCGCCCGTTGGACGATTTTCTGATTGAGCAGAGCATCCAGCGATGCGCGTACCACTTCAAAGCCGGTGGGAACCCCGATGTCGGCGATTATCATACCGGTCCTGTCTTTAACTCCAGTGTATGTGACGCTGACGTTGACATCCACCAGGTTGTCGACTTCGATGTGGCCGGTGTTGTACGAGATATCCAGCAGCAGGTCGCGCGGCGGGGGGAGAAAGTCACCAGGAACGTTGAATTCAGTGACCAACTGGTAACCCACACTACCGGTTCCGGCGGCGCGCAAAACGACGGAGCCGCCACTGACAGGAACTTCCACCTGCTGGGAGAGGTCGAAGTTAGAGGCATCAATGCGAAGGACGGATAACTTCTGGCCCGCCTGCAGCAGTGTCAATTCGAGATTCACATCGCGGTGTACTCGTCGCGCGGCGACAAATAGCGCTCTCAAAGCAACCACAGTATCCTGGGTAGATCGCCCGTATCCTCCCAGAGCATTGCGCTGGGTTGAGAGCCACTCCAGCGCGCTCTGGGCCTCCGGCCGGCCCTGCCCGCCATTCGACAACAGCAGCGCGATGGCTGCATACCCGGTGGTTTCCACTGGGTAGGGTTTCCAATGTATACCCGCCCCATCACGCAGGGCGAGCTGGAGGAGACGGTCGATGAGAACTTCGGCTGTGGACTCAAAGCCGGGAACTTTCTGCAATGCGACAGCAGCGATAGCAAGCGGATAGGCCGATTCGAGCCGGGAAAGCAAATCTGTGCGCGATAGATAAGCGGCCGCCTTCGCCAGGGCTGACGCTGTTTCCTGCCCGCCATAATCTACCAGGGCATTGGTCACATACGCGGTCAACGCATAGATATTATCCACGCCGCCTTCCATTTCCGTATGGATGAGAAAACGATCGGATAGGAAAGAACCATCTGCGTTCTGGCGCGACAGCAACATGCGCGCGGCCCTGCCCAAAATCGTTTCGTCAATATCGCGTACTTCTCTTGCTCCTGAAAACGTCGAAAGCACGAAAGCGGTGAGCCAGAGGCTTCCTGTTTTTCCACCGAATGCAGCGAATCCGCCGTCGTCGGTCTGAAAGGTCAATTGCCGCTGGTAACCCACGTTGGCGAAGTGCTCTGCCTTGGCCCGGATTTCCGGAGCCAGTTCGGCGATCTCGCGAAGGTATTTGAGAATTTCAATATCAGGAGCGAGGAAAATCATGTTCTGCTCTCCGCACCCGTAAGGCATCTGGAGCAGATCCGAAACCCCTTTCATGCTTTGCGCGACGGGACTGGGCGTCACGTTCAGAAACGCCCGCGCTGAGCCTTGGACGGCGAGGTCCGGGACGGCCGGAACAAGATCGAGCGCTTGACCCGCTCGTATTATGCCGTTTGTAATCTGCACCACTGGCGCTCCTTCCGGTATTACAGTCAACGGGCGAAGCACTGCGTCCGAACGCGAAGAGCCAGCGGCCGTAATTTTCAGGGGCAAATCTCCCAACTGGGTGGGCCGAATTGGGAATTGAACGGATGCAGTTGAGTTTGCCGGCACTTTCACCGAGGCTTCCCCCGCGCCTTCAACTTCAAAACCCTTAGATTTGTCCAACGACACAGTGACGTTCTGCTCGGTCTGAAGATAGTTGAATAAGTCCACCTTCACGGAAAATCGCTCTCCGCGCACCGCAGAGGAAGGCAGCGAGGGCTCTACGAAGAAATCCTGAAAGACCGTCAGATCTGCCTCCCCAAAGCCGATGCCGCCTCTCGCTGAAGCTTCAGGACAAGTGCTGACCACCGAGAGTTTCCAACTGGTAATGCTGTCCGGCGTCGCCAGTTTCAATGTCGCTCTGCCGGAGTTGTCGGTCAGCAGCAAAGGCTCCCAGACCCATGTCTCCGGAAAGAACTGCCGCAAGCGCGCCGCCTCGGGCGCGGCGGCGTCAACTTGAGTAACAGGCGGTGGAGACGCATCTATGTTTGGGACGAATCCTCCAAACACCACACGGCCTTCAGGCAGCGTAATGCCCCTACTGGCGGCCACTGCCAGGCCTGCCTCCTTCAGTATGTCCAGGGCGCCACTGGTTCTCACAGAACCGGGCGCCACAATGGGGGGAGCCACTCCGATTCCACCTCCGGTTACCTGGGATTGAGGTTCCAGGAAGCGCCGTTCCAACTCATCAAAAACTTGCTGCAGGTGCAGCCGGCTGCGCCCCAGCGCCAGAACGGAACTATCCACAATCGACACGCCCAACAGCGTCCGCCTCCCGGTGCCGGCGTCAATAGTCACCTGCACCGGATCGCCGGGTTTTGCTTGCTGCGAATCAAATTTGGCGGCCACAGAAACCGAGACCGCAAGAGCCACGTCAAAGCTAGCGCTGTCGGCCGTGACTTCGCTGTTTGGCGTGATTTTGTAGGCAACGACTTTGGCGCGGGGGATCATGTCAGGGGTAACGGCGAACGAAAACGTATTGGACTCGATGGCATTTGAGAAAACGGTTCTGCCTCCGGCATAGACTTCGTAGTAAACAGTCCCTGGCTCGGTCGACAGTATCGAGAAAGTCATCAACTGGCCCACCGAGGCAGTGCCGGTGCCATCGGTTCGGGTCAGTGAGAGGAAGCTTCCTGAAGGCGTGTACGCAGTTCCTACGCGAACCGTTACCGCCGTTTTGTGGCCTTGCACCTGCGCTTGCGCAGTCACTTCGGCATAAGCTGTGTTTGCCGGGGGAATCAACTGCAGTATTCCCAAGCCGTTCACGGTGGCAACCACGCTGGTTAGGTCAGCCAGGAGGGAGCCTCCCAGTGAGAAAAATTTAGTATGCGTTTCCACGGGCAAGCTGAGCGGCGTCCCGTCGGGTGCCTCCGAGGTTATTGC
>DASXTB010000229.1:0-4795 GCA_036505615.1 Acidobacteriota bacterium | reverse complement strand
AGATCCATCCGGAGAGCTCGAAAGGGGCGGTGGATGCGGCACGAAGAGGTCTTTGGTCGTTGAAGATGTACGGAGTCCGCTACCTTCCTGAAGCGGCTCGTCGTATCGCTAAACTGCCCCCGGAAGTCAAAAAGCTGATTCGTTCAGCCATCGATGAGCTCCGTAAAGATCCCGAGAAGGGATCGGAATTGTCCGGAGAGTTGGCAGGGTACTACTCCTTTAAGCCCGGGCGTTACCGAATAATCTACCGACTACACCCACGTGGGTCGTACATTGAGATCTACCATGTCGGACACCGTCGGGATGTCTACGAAAACCTCCGCACGCTGTTGGAATCTTGGTAAAGTCATTGCTTCCCCCTAGCCACTGCCGGTGAGCTGGTGATGAAACCTCCATTGGGCGCGATGTCCGTCGGTTCCGGTACTGTTCCCAGAACAATCGCCGTATTGACGATCCCGTCGTCTTTTATCAGCGACAACGGAACTCGGACCGTCAGCGAGTTGGAAGTAAACGTCACGGGCACTCTCCCCAGTGTGTTGAAATTAGTGTCAATCAGCGGAGTGTCTTTCGTAGCTGAGCTATAGTTAAACAGGAATACGGAATATTCAATTCCCAGCTTCGCCTTGAACGGAGAAAAGACATCAACGTGGGATTCTGTTCCGGTGGCTGCATTCTGATCCACATCCAGATCAATGTATCCAACGACAGCGTTCGGCTGGCCGCTGTCTCCGGGAGTGACCGGGCCGGCGAAGTTAACACGCAGCACAAGATCACTCCCTTCCACATGAGCAGAAAAGAAAGTGATGTCGATCTGTACTTGCCCTGTTCCGAACGTGTCTCCGGTCGGATCGACTACATCGGAAACAGGTGGAATCACCGGCGGATTGATCGGCTGGCTCTGATACAGCGCGGGTGTAGGTGTCAGGGCAATCTGGCCGGTAGTGCCGCTGATTTGGGGAAACAAAACGCCTTCGTTGGGTGCAAAGGAGGTCCCTTTGGGAAGAAAAATAACGTCGTTGGTCCCTGGAGCGATAATCCATGGAGTCAAAGAAGCGTCCGTGGGGATCACCAGAGAAATTCGATCAGCACCCTGCTCCACCACGAGTAGCTGAAGCGATCCGGGACAAGAGACACCGCTTCGGTAAAACGCCAGCAACTGTCCTGGATTCTTCAGGCCCGAAACAATCGTGACAACCTGACCCGTCAGCCGGATACGCTTAACAATTGCGCCTGCCCTGGCATCTGAAAAATAAATGTCTCCCGTGCACGCATCGTCGGCAACTCCAGTCGCCCCCAATGGCAACAGCGTCACTGCAGACGGCGCATCACTGTTGGACTTCATCTGTGCCCGTGGCCAAACCCTCGGAGAGCGTTGCGTGTTTTTGGTCACTCCCGGCCCTTCCAGGGTGTCCTTATCGACGACGCTGATCTGGTCGGCCTCGGCAACCAGAAGGTCACCGCTGATGGGATCTATAACCAGCGCCGCCGGCTGGTTGAGCCCGGTCGCGACATTTACGGATTGTTGCGTCACGGGATTCAGCCGGACAACGCGACCACTGGTTTGCGCCGCCAGCAAAAGATATTCCGTCCCGTTCGAGGCGGTAAAAGGAATCATTTTTGGAATCAATTCGTTGCTGAAGCTGGCAACCAGAGTCTTGGCCCCGGAGGGAGATACTTCGAAGATGCCGCTGGTTGTCGTCGTCGCGGCCGGCTGCGAGGCGCTCAAGACGCTCAGCTCGGCATCATACAACTTCTTCAGGGAACCAAGATAGGCCACTGACTTCACCTGACCGAGGCCCCCCACAAGCACATCCTTGCGCAGCACGTCAACCGAGGCGCCGGCGATCTGGGTGGTAGTCTCGGCAGTAATAGTCAGCGACTGCGGAACCGGCACCACGGAAGGAGCGCTGTAGAGTCCCGAAGAGGAAATGGTTCCCAGAGTGGGGTTCCCCCCGGGAGTTCCATTCACCTTCCAATTGAAATTGCCGCTGCCGTTCTGAACCTGAAATGTCTGAGAACTCGCTACCTGCACAGGCGCCAGCGCAGGAACTATCTTCAATAATGGCAGGGCGCTGTCGGGCGCGTAACTATCAGGCGCGGGCTGAGCGGGGACATTGGCCAGCGTGTTGTTCGTTCCAAACAGTTCCGTCAGGTACACCGGCCGATCGCTCTTGATCCAAATGATTCCGCCGGCTTGTCCGGAAGCCTGCGGGATTACTTCGTTGATTTGTTTACTCAACCGCTGTCCGGGCGCAAGCACTGTATCGAAGCTCCCCAGCACCTGCCCGCCCGGCTGAATAGCCAGGATGCGAACATTGACGGCCATGCTTCCGGGATTCAGAACTGCTACTCCATTGAAGAACCCACTGCTGGTAGCGATATGAGAGAAGATTGCGCGAGTCAATCCCTGCGATGCGCTAGCCACTGCAGCCACTGAGCGTCCCGCGCCATAGCTGACGTACCCATTGACTGCGGCCGAGGTGGACTCTACTTTGATCCAGCCATCCTGGGCGCTCGCCCCTGAAAAGCCGAACATCGCGGCAACATCTTCCCGCAAGCCGACCCCTGCGGCCAGCGAGCGGGTGACAGGATTATTCTGCACATTCCCAGTTGCATACAGCGTCCCATCCGGCTTATAAGCGGAGATGGTGACAATGACCGGCGAAGTCGAATAATTGACCAATCCTAGATCCGTTTTCCACGGGCCGAGAACGGCCATCTGGGGAAAAAACAAATTGGCGAGTTGCTCTGTAGCGGCACGCGCGTTCAGCCCCAGAAGATCGCCTCCAGGAGACTTTACGAATTCAAAACCGGCGATATTGGTGTCGCCAGTCGCAACCACATACCCTCCGGCAGAAACCGTTGTCACGCCAAAGAAAGCGGCTGCATCCATCCTCATAATCCCTTTCCCGGGAATGGACACCGACTTTGAGACCGGAGACGAACCTGACCCAAAAAGTTGCAACTGCACATTGGCTGCGATGTCACCCGGGTTCAGCAGGTCCAGTTCAGTGGCGTAACCTGAGTCCAGCCGCATTTGGTTGAAGACGATCTTTGCAGCGGAAGGGGGGAGGTCGGCGCCATCGAAAAAAGTATCCGATCCATCCAGGTAAAGAAAAAATCCCGTCAACCCGTCGTTGGTGCTGATCGCCTGAAACCAGCCAATGGTCGTCGAAGGAAGTGTTCCCCCGAATACTTCTGAGGTCAACTTTGCGACTTGCTGATTGGCAGGCACGGTGAGCTGCGCCGGGTTCTTAAAGCCGGAAGCCGACACCGGTCTTCCATCCGTTCCATAGGCGGTCAGAGTCACTAGAGCCGCCTGGGGAGAAGGATTGACGATCGCGATCCCGGTGAAAGTATTCGATTCGAAAGACAGGCGAGGGAAATTAAGCACGCTGTCAGCACGAACCTCCAGCATCCTGAGAATCAGGACCAACAGATAAAACGGAAGAAAAGAAACGGCTCGACGGAGCACCAATACCTCCTTACTTCGTTGCTTCGTTTGAAGGCCCCCATTATTATTGCAGGATTGTTTGACGTGAAGAGGCCTTAAAACTGGGATCTAAAAAGACTATTAGTTGACATCGAAGATTGCAATACTTTTCGGGAAACTAGTGGTGATTATTCACACACATTCACCGCAGAGACACCGCGTGGCGACGCCGCAACTAAAGCCTATCTTTGCGTTCTCCGTGCCTTTGTGGCGTTTGTGAATAATCCCTACTAGAAGCATTAAGGAGTACTCATGATTGCATGGCGTCATTTCGCTGTCATTGCTCTGCTGAGCGTCGCCGGTCTTACAGTTTCTGCCCTAGGGCGCAAGCGAGAGACGGGATTTCTGAATCGTGCGGTCACGGCCGGATCGATTACCTATCGATACCAGGTTTATGTTCCAGCAGACTGGAATAAGAGCAAAAAGTGGCCGGTGATCCTCTTTCTTCACGGCGCAGGCGAGCGGGGCGATGACGGACTGATACAAACGGAAGTGGGAATCGGCACGGCAGTCCGGCGTCATGTAGATCGCTTCCCTTGCCTGGTGGTCTTTCCGCAATGCAAAAGGAATGTTTGGTGGTTGGCTCCCGAAATGGAGACACAGGCCCTCAAGGCACTCGATCGGGTAATCAAGGAATTCAAAGGCGACCCGCAGCGAGTTTATCTGACTGGTATCTCGATGGGAGGTTACGGAACTTGGAACATCGCTCCCAAGAATCCGGGCAAGTTTGCAGCGCTGGTACCCGTCTGCGGCGGAGTCCGACTCCCTCCTAGCGCGCGCAATCTTCCCGGAATGCCGTCCGATCCACCCGAGGGGCGGTACGCCGAAATTGCTCAAAAGATCGGAAGCATTCCTGTGTGGGTGTTTCACGGATCGGCCGACCCAGTCGTTCCCGTGGCCGAATCACGCAAGATGGTGGAGGCTCTGAAGGCTGCCGGCACGAACGTCAAATACACCGAGTACGAAGGCGTGAGTCACAACTCGTGGGACCGGGCCTACGCCGAGCCGGAACTGTTGCCGTGGATGTTGTCACAGCGCCTAAGCGGTGAGATCGGCCGCAAGAAATAGTTCCGCGAGGCTGGACAAGGACGCGGGCAGCCTCGGGTACAACTGGCACGCCATAGCGCTTCATCGCCTGGTGGAGGCGGATCTAGACCTGCTTATTCACGTTACCGCCAGCGATTGCCAGGAGTTTGGCGAGGAAATGTGTTTCCGCCAATTCTGCGAAAGCGATACGGTGGGACAAACTGGTGGAAATTAATAGGCAAAGCAAAGGAGGACGAAATGGCAAATCCGTTTGTG
>DASXTB010000228.1:0-6103 GCA_036505615.1 Acidobacteriota bacterium | reverse complement strand
ATTCTTCAATTTAACTAACGCGTCCGCTGGCCACCATATTCGCCAGTCCCTGTGACCCGTCTTATCCGTGTCCTATTAACTGTACCGTTTTCTCTGTTACAGCGAACTAGATATACGCCAAGCAACCCGTCACCGCAACTGGAAGCGAATAGCCTAAAATTGACTCACTGGTTCTGTCGCCCGCCCCAAAAAACGGGCCGGGCTCATGACGTGGAAAAATGGTGGACAGTCCCAGGGCTCCGCAAGCTCCGCCCTGGGCTTTATTCTTCCGCCCAGCCAAAAAGCGGCCGGCTGGTCCGCTTTCAAGGACCGAGAAAAACTCCAGAGGCCGCTGAAAGCGGCCTGGAATATCCAAAGAATCGAACCTGACAATACGGATAATTGGATTTTTTGAATCCTTCAACTCGATGGACAGCGAAAGATTGCAGCTCGTCTTCTTCAACAATTCCCTTTGAATACACCATGAAAACGGTGAATCTTCCACAGTCGTCCGCACGCTTTCGGGTTTTCGCACCCAAAATTGCATGTAAATGCCGCCTCGGGAAAACTCTGCGAATCGTTTTAGGCTTGGCGGATTCTTGCTTTAAGAGGCGATCCTTGATTGAATTCCAGTCATCGAACACAGAATTCTGCAGTTGAATTTAGAGGGTAGGTGTCCCGCTTGCAATGAAAGGGGGCAAATTAGGAACAAATAGCCATTAGCGACGGGCTTTTCGGGAGCCCTGGCTTTCCCCCATCGAATGGCTTTGAAGGGAGCGGCACGGCAGTCAGGCCGGTTTGTAACCCTTCTGCAACATTCAACCCCAATTTTAGGAGGAAGTATGAAGAGAGTCATTTTTGTTCCGGTTATTATTTCCCTTCTTTTTGTTTTCTTGTCCGCTTTGGCGCTAGGAGATCCTCCCGATACCCTAGTCTTTCGAACTGCCATGACGGCGGCCAATGAAGTTCCCGCAATCTCGGGCGGTATCGGTTCAGCGACCGCCACCATCACGATTTTTGTTAACCGGGACGGCACCGGGCTGGTCACCTCAGGCACGGTGGATTTCAACATCGATTTTACCGGCTTTCCCGCAGGCACGGTTTTCACGGGGTTGCATATTCATAATGCCCCCATAACCGCCGCGGGAGGCGTCGTGATCGGGACCAACCTCAGCGCCAGCAGCTCGGTCACCACATCCACCGGATCTGGCAACATCTTTAGGCGCGTAGTAGTCGATGGGACCAATGCAACGGCTTTGAATGCTCTGAGGGGAGTGCTCAGCCAGCCGCAACTTTATTACGTGAACATCCACACCTCCGTCTTTCCCGGCGGCGCCGCCCGTGGTCAACTCGCGCCTGTGCGTCTGGTTTTTCGAACCAAGATGACTCCGGACCAGGAGACCCCGCCAATCGCTGATCTGGCCGCCGTTGCGGTAGCCACCATAACAATCAATCTAAGCCGCGACGCCTCGGGCGCCATCGTCTCCGGTACCGTGGATTTTGATGTCGCCTATGCCTTCCCCAGTGGACCGGTCACCTTTATCGGCCTTCACATCCACAATGGCGCGGCCGGCGTTGCAGGGCCCATCGTGATTCCTACCGGCATTGGAAGCGGCACCAGCAGCGTCACCAGTGACAGCGGCGGCGGCAATATTTTCCGCCGAGTCGATATCCCGAGCACCAACGCCGCGGGTCTGGCTGCCTTAAATGGCATTGTTAATGATCCGACGCAGTTCTACGTCAACATTCACACGCCAGAGAAGCCTGGAGGCATCATGCGCGGCCAGCTCTCTACGAATAGCTACTCGTTCCTGAAGACGATGCTTTCGAATTTTGAAGTTCCTCCCATACAGGCGCTGGACGCTGTCGGGCGGGCCCTCATCACGGCAACAGTAACCCGCGATGCCACCGGCAACATCAACGGCGGCAGTGTGCAATTCAATGTTGACTTCGCCGTGCCCGGTCCTGTGACCTTTACCGGCCTGCATATTCATAATGGCCGGGAAGGTGTCAA
Source organism: Acidobacteriota bacterium (assembly GCA_036505615.1). Classification (GTDB taxonomy): domain Bacteria; phylum Acidobacteriota; class UBA6911; order JACQSX01; family JACQSX01; genus DASXTB01. The sequence goes on along the minus strand of DASXTB010000228.1, from coordinate 4,110 downwards.
CGCCGGCGTGGTAATTCCCACCGATTTGAGCGCCTCCAACCCAGTCCGCAGCGACAGCGGTGTCGGTAATATCACGCGGACGGTGACCATTGGCTCCGACGACCCAATCGGGTTGACGGCTCTGAAAGGGCTGGTGGATTCTCCCGAACGGTATTACGTCAACCTGCACACCACGGACTTTCCTGGAGGGTTTGTGCGCAGCCAACTGGAGCGGAATATGCTGGTATTCCGAGTTCGACTGCGGCCGGAAAACGAAGTGCCTCCTAGCACAATAAGCGCGTCAGGGAACGGGTGGGTCGTAGCTCGAACCGTACGCAACGCCGGCGGAAATACGATTTACGCCTCCGTTGATTTTGACATCAGCTTCCAGTTCCCGGGAAGCGTTACTGTAACGGGTTTGCACATTCACGAGGCGCCGGCAGGCGTGAACGGCCCCGTCGTAATAAGCAGCCTTTTAAGTTCAGTCACAAGTGACAGCGGGGCTGGAGTCATCTTCAAACGAAACACGCTAACTGGAGAAGATCCCGGCCTGGCAGCGCTGGACCGGCTTTCAAAGAACCCCGAAAACTTCTATGTGAACCTGCACACCACGGTCAACCCCGGCGGAGTGATACGGGGGCAACTGGCAAGCAATCTGATTTTCTTCCCGCAAGTGCAGGGTGGAGCCGGTGTTTCCGCGGCGATCAACATTACCAATCCGTCCGCCACCGACTCGGCGAGTGGTACGGTTTTCTTCTCCACTGCGAGCGGGGTTCCGTTTCCATTGGTCACCAACCCGGTCGTGCCCTTCGTGATTCCGCCGGGAGGAACAATCACGCTTGCCGTCAACAGCCAAGGCGCCGCAAGCTCCGCGGCTGTGCGAATTGTCTCTTCCGACATCCTTACGGCTACCGAATCATTGGTTGCGTCAGGAGCTTCACCGATAACGGGAGTGCAGCCGACACCCACGTCTTTTGGCTTCGTCGCGTTCGTGGTGCGCGACATTGCCCGTGGATCTGAGGCAAACGTGACGGTAGTCAATGTATCCGATAGACCGGTGACTGTGGTCCTAACGCTCTGGGATGCCAACGGGCAGCGGCTCAAATTCTTGCAGGTCGCCGTTATCTTGAATCCGGGAGCGCAGCTAGCCGGCTCTCTGGGCGATCTCTTCCCCGGAATCCCCGCTACTTTTCAGGGAACGCTCCGCGGAATAGCGCTGTCGCCCCTTCCATCACAGTCAATTACAGTCGGGGTGACCCAGGTTTCCCCTGGATCAATCAGCATCAGTACGCTGTTTCTCATCGACAAACCCACGCTTTGGGGAATCGAGACAGTGGACAAGTAGAAGCATCGGTTACGGGAGAGAGACCGACCAGCTCGGCACCTCTCTCCCGGCCTGGCGCCGAAGGCAGAAGGCGGAAAGCAGAAAGCAGAAGGCTGAAAGCGGAAGGCGGAAGGCACGAGGCAGGTCGGACAACAGCGTCATTCGTTATCCGCCTATTTGCCTTATCGAATGTGTCAACGATGTCGTGACGTTATTCTGTCAACGATGTCGTGAGGTTGTACCCCGATGACTGATGACCGATGACTAGTGACGCTTTGGTTGCGGCCTGAGAGCCGCTGTAAACTTCGTCCACCGCCCCCCACGCGTAAACATCCAAACTCCCCATAGAAACGCGCGCTAGCGTTTTCCGTAGAAGCAATTATCTGAAAGTAGTAGGCTTCTTGAAAAAGTCCTGGGAGACGCATATGGAACACAATTGGAGACATAGGGCTCTATCTTCTGCTTTAAGTCCTCGATTCCAAGGGCGCATTCTTGTCCCGATATTCCTCACTCTGCTAATTGCAGGCCTGCTGGCCGCCGACGAAGCAGTCGATCTGACAACAATTTGGAAGATCAAAGACGAGGGGCTGAATCGTTCCCAGGTGATGGAAACGCTGAGCTACTTGACCGACGTGTTCGGGCCTCGCCTCACCGGGTCCCCAAACATTCGGAAAGCCCAGGAATGGGCCGAAGGCAAGTTCAAGGAATGGGGTCTGGCTAATGTCCATCAGGAGAGTTATGGTCCCTTTGGAAAAGGCTGGGCTCTGGAGCATCTTTCGGCGGAGATGCTGCAGCCAGCTTATTCTCCTCTCATTGCTTTCCCAAAATCGTGGACTCCGGGAACTCAAGGCCCGATTACAGCCAATGCCACCACTGTGACCATCGAGAAGGAAAGTGACTTTGAAAAATACCGCGGCAAGCTCAAAGGCCTGTTCGTGCTGACACAGCGGGAGCGCGAGGTCAACCCCATCACCGCGGCGCCCACTAAGCGATATAGCGATGATGACCTGAAGGAAATAGCGCAGGCGCCCGATCCCGGAGCGCGCAGGGGTTTTCCTCCGGGGAGATTTCCCTTTAATTTGGACCGCCAGTTTTTGCGGAAGCTGAACGAATTCTACGTGACCGAAGGAGTGGCGGCCCTTCTGGAGCCAGGGCGCGGCGACGGCGGCACCCTCTTTGTCACATCCGGAGGAGAGCGAGCATCGGACGCTCCGCCTGTTCCGCCCCAGTTGGTCGTGGCGGTAGAGCACTACAACCGCATGCTGCGAATCCTTCAAAAGGGAATTCCGGTGCAGTTGCGGATTGATATCCAGACACGTTCCTACGATCAGGATCTGAGCGCCCACAACGTCATCGGGGAAATCCCGGGAACGGACAAGAAAGACGAATTGGTGATGTTAGGGGCTCACTTTGATTCGCATCACTCCGGCACTGGAGCCACCGATAACGGGGCCGGATCGGCCGTCGCGATGGAGGCGGTCCGGATTCTAAGAGCCATTAACGTTAAGCCTCGCCGGACGATTCGAGTGGCGCTCTGGAGCGGAGAAGAACAGGGTCTCCTTGGGTCGCGCGCCTACGTATCGGACCACTTCGCTTCGCGAGCGCAGTCGCAGTCACGACAGGAGAACGGCCAGTCGGGCCAGCCTGCGCAGGAGAGAATGCAAGGGCCGGGCGGCCAGCAGTTTCGACAGGCCAATCAGCCTCCGGAACCGCTCGCTCTGAAACCGGAATATTCCAAGTTCTCCGTTTACTTCAATCTGGACAACGGGACCGGGAAAATCCGCGGCGTTTACCTGCAAGGGAATGACGAGGCGCGCCCGATTTTCGCCGCTTGGATGGAGCCATTTCGAGATATGGGGATGACAACGCTGTCCATCCGCAACACAGGCGGGACGGACCATCTTTCATTCGACGGGATCGGGCTTCCTGGATTTCAGTTCATTCAGGACCCGGTCGAATACGACTCCCGGACGCACCACTCCAACATGGATGTCTATGATCGCATCCAGCGCGGTGACATGATGCAATGTTCTGTAATCATGGCTTCTTTTGTGTGGGAGGCGGCTGTTCGGGATCAGAGATTTCCCCGTAAACCGCTGCCGCGGGATCAGGAGGTAGTTCAGCCGAAACCTTAAATTGCAGATTTCGGATTGCGGATGAACCAATTGCGGATTTCGGATTGAGGATTGAGGATTGAGGATTGAAAATTGTTCGCAGTTGGCTGTCCGTCAAGAAACGGGGCTGTAAATGACGGCCATCGGCAATGGACTTTCAGACCTTCCCAATCTTAAATTCGTAATTGACAGTCCGCAATCCGAAATCCACAATCCGCAATTGGTTCGTCCGAATTCCGCATTAAAAGAGGTAGGCTTCCGTGGCGTATCTCCGCATCATCCGGTGGGTATTGAAGTAATAGGCGTTTTTTCCGATGGCGTCATTCATGACGCGAATCCAGTCGGGCCGCCGGTCGTAAAACAGCGGAAGGATTATTTCGTCCAGTTTCCGATAAAGATCGTCGGCATCAGCTTTGTCGGAGCATTTATCCGAAGCAAGCTCATCGGGAGCCGCACCAATTGACCAGCCCGTAACGCCTTCAATCTGGCCTTCGATCCACCAGCCGTCCAGCACGCTGAAATTGGGCACTCCGTTGTGTGCTGCCTTCATGCCGCTGGTTCCGGAAGCCTCATACGGACGCATCGGCGTGTTCAACCAGACGTCGACTCCAGAAATCATCTTCAGCGCCAGCAACATGTCGTAGTTTTCCAGATAGACGATCTTCAGGGCGTCTTTCAAATCCACGCTCGCCT
>DASXTB010000227.1:0-12257 GCA_036505615.1 Acidobacteriota bacterium | reverse complement strand
GATTCAAGAACGAATGACACGCTGCCTCTGGCCACGCGCAACTATGTCCAGCTGACCTTGCTTGCACCGGGTTCCGTAACGCCAAGTCCGGCGAGTTTTAACAATGGTGACAACACCGCCAGCGGTGGTAGGCCTTATATCAATGGAAACCGCGAGCAGGCCAACAACTTTATCCTCGATGGCATGGATAACAACCAAGTCTCGGATAACCTTTTGGGATACACTCCAGCGCCCGACGCTATCCAGGAATTCAACCTCATTACCAACAATGCTTCTGCCGAGTTCGGCAATTTTCAAGGAGGCATTGTCAGCGCCACGATCAAATCAGGGACGAACGGCTTCCACGGCGACCTGTGGGAGTATTTCCGGAATGACAAGCTGAACTCGAATCGGTGGGAAAATAGATTTAACGGACTTGATAGGCCCTTGCTGCGCTGGAACATGTTCGGGGGAGCAGTCGGCGGCCCCATAGTAAAGAACAAGTTATTTTTCTTCTTTGACTATCAGGGACAGCGCTTTGACCATCCCTCCACGGCAAAACCCATTAATGTTTTCACAGCGGCAGAGCGTGCTGGAGACTTTGGTGACATCTGCGTCGGTGACGCTACTCACCCGGCTGGGTTCACTGGAGGTATTTGTAACACCCCCAGCCAGCAGCTTTATGATCCTTTTACCACTGGAAACCCGGCGTTTCTCAACAATGTGATCACGCATCCGATTGACCCGGTTGCGCAGGCTTTGTTTAGTTCTTCGTTGTACCCCGCCGCAACCGGGCCGGGCACACGTAATAACGCGACCTACACCGAAGCCTCGTTACTCAATACAAATCAGTACGACATAAAGATAGACTTCAATGCCACGGTGAAAGATCGCATTTTCGGGCGTTATTCCCACGCCAAACAGCACAACCCGACGATCAGATCGTTCGCCCTTCTAGGTACGGGATTCTCGGATGCTCCAATTCAAAACGAGGTCGTGGATTGGACCCATACATTCAGTTCGACTTTTTTGAATGATATGCGATTTGGCGTGAATTACATCCGGCTGCACAATGGCACGCAATTCGACAGTTCTGTCGGTAATCTCGGCGACCAGCTCGGTATCGGGAATGGCAACCCGCCCGGCATTCCTGGCCTGCTTTCCATTACCTTCAATCAAGTCTTGAGGAGCATCGGCGATTCCGGAGTGCAACAAAAATTCAATGATGCCGTTATCCAAGCCTCTGACGCGGTCGTCATAAACCACAATCGCCACGTTTTCCACACCGGGTTTGAATTCTGGCGCTATCGCATCAACACTTTTTACACCGGCAACAGTGGCTCATTGGGCAATATCGCCTTTTCGGGAGTTTTCACGTCGTCGAATCCAGCGGCCAGCGGTCTTGGCGGCTACGGGGGCGCTGACTTCTACCTCGGGCTCCCGTTCTCCTACGGGAGAGGGATTAGCGGCGGGGAATGGGGACAAAGGCAGAACGTGTTTGGAGCCTATCTCCAAGATGATTGGCGAGCCACGAATAATCTGACCATCAATCTCGGGCTGCGCTACGAGGCTCATACTCCCTGGGTGGAGATACACGATTTGCAGGACAACTTTGATTTACTCACGGGCCAATTGCTATCACCGAATTGCACGAAGGTGAATGTAGGGACGGCTCCGGTGACTTGCAAACAGGTCAGCAATCGTGGGCTGTACAACGGAACCTACGGGCTAAAGGATCTCCAGCCACGTATCGGCTTCGCCTGGACGCCCGCCGCACTCGGAGGCAAAACCGTCGTGCGCAGCGCGTTCAGCATCTCCTCCTACATGGAAGGTACCGGTACTAACCTGCGCCTTCCCATTAATCCGCCGTTCACGCCGGCTGAAACCTTCGTGACCTATAACGGAAAGCCCTTCCCCTTAACTACAACCGATCAAGGGTTAGTTCCATCCGGCTCTCCGAGTGATCCCTTTGCTGGCGCGACGCTCCGAGTGTGGGATCCCAAGGTTCAGCCGGCTATTACGGACCAGTGGAATCTGACCATACAACAACAGATTACGCCCTCAGCTACATTGCAGGTTGGCTACGTGGGTCAGCACGGAACACATCTCATGGTTCCTACGCCTTACCTGCAAAAGCAGTTCTTCAATGGTGTTACCGTACCCAGCGTCTACTTCTCAGGAAATCCAGCCTTCCAGTCGGATATCTCTCAGATCTCGGGCACGGCTTCCACTGGCAGCATGAAATACAACGCGCTGCAAACCGTCTTCCAGAAACGCTACACGCAAGGACTGGAATACCAGGTCGCTTACACCTTCTCCAAGTGCATGACTGATAACAGCGGTTATTATGGTACCTGGGGAAACACGCAGGGGGTGCCGGCAAGTCCCTACTACCAGAACCTCTATGATCCGAGAGCTGATTATGCCCCGTGCTATTTCGACGCCAAACATGTGCTCAGCAGCTACGCCATCTTCGAGATACCGTTCGGCCGCGGCAAGCGGTTTGGTCACGATGTGAATGGTGTAGTCGACGCGATTGCCGGAGGCTGGTCGATCGACCCCATCATCAGTTTGCGGACTGGTTTCCCGTTAGCTCTCTACAACTTCACCAACGATCCATCTAACACGAACTCGCGCGGACCACGTCCGGATTGTGGGGCGGGAGCGGGACGGGTTTTCGGGCGCAAGAATGCGTTCGACCCAAGCACCGGCGCTTACCTCGGATACCAGTGGTTCGACCCAACTCCGTATTCGCTACCGACGAGCGCGGAAGGCTTTGGAAACTGTCCCGCACAAGGTCCAGTTCGCGGACCTGGCTATGGTGACGTGGATCTGAGCCTGCAAAAGAACTTTCAGCTTACGGAGAGGACGAAGCTCCAGTTCCGAGCGGATTTCCTCAACGCCTTCAATCGCGTGAACTTGAACACCGACTGCTGCATGACGGCCGTTGGTTCGGGCATGGGTATCATCAGCAGCGCCCAAGAGCCACGCAACATCCAGTTTGCGCTGAAGCTTTATTTTTGACGCGGTATGATGGGGGCAGGCGTCACTATACGCCTGCCCTTTTTTTATGTTCAGACCTTTCTATACGGCCCTTTTCCTCCCTTGCCTGTTGGGGCTCCTTGGTCGACAGTCCGTCGGCCAGGCGTCAAAGCCTCCGGCTGTAGCTAGCACGTCCTCCCTTCAGCGGGCGGTAGACCTGGCGAAGAGCGGCCATTGCAAGGAAGCGTTGCCACTCTTAAAGAAGGTGTCGGCCTTGCACACGACGAACAAGGACTTGAAACGCCAAGCCGGCTTTGCCGGTGTACGCTGCGCCATGTTCACCAACCAGTCGAATGTGGCGGTAGACTTTCTTCGCGCCTTGAGCCTTGATTTCCCACGCGATCCAGAGGTCCTCTACTTAACCATCCACACTTACTCGGATCTGGCGACTCGCGCTTCCCAGGAATTGGCAACTTCAGCTCCCAACTCCGCCCAGGCGCATGAACTCAATGCCGAGTCCTTGGAAATGCAAGGTAAATGGGATCAAGCAGCTAAGGAATACCAACTCATCCTGCAGCAGAATCCGGATTTGCCGGGTATCCATTTTCGTATTGGCCGGTTATTGCTCTCCAAGCCGGACCCTGCACCAACAGTTGCCGAAGACGCAAAGAAGGAGTTCGAACGGGAACTCAAGATTGATCCCAATAACGCAGGTGCGGAATACGTTTTGGGAGAGTTGGCGCGCCAAGCCCAGCAATTGGATGTGGCTATTCAACATTTTTCTCGCGCCACGCAGCTTGACGCCGGATTTGGCGACGCCTTTCTGGGGCTAGGGGCGTCGCTGCTTTCCGCCAGACGCTTTGCCGAAGCAATTCCACCGCTGGAAACTGCTGTCAAACTCGAACCTCAAAATCCGGGCGCACACTATAATCTTGCGATGGCTTTCAGCCGCGCCGGACGCAAACAAGATGCCGATCGAGAATTCGCCGTTCATCGGCAGATGACGCAGAAGAGCGCGCCCGGGGACGGACCCCAGCGGGCTACTCAACCAGAGAATCCGAACTAACCCAAACGACTTCGTGACTCCTCTGCGTACAATTGCTATCGAGACACAATCGCTACGTTGAACAATCTCATTTCACAGTCAAGGAAGCTAGGTTTTTCCCGGCGTCACTTTCTGCGCGGAGTCGCGGGCACTCTTGCGTTGAACGGGCTCTCACGTTTTGTACAGGGTCTCCCGGACCCGATTTATCCATTTGAAAAGATCCCGCCGACAGCCAGCGGCATCACCTGGGTTCACACCAGCGGAAAATCTGCCGAGAGATATCTACCAGAAACTACCGGCGCCGGCTGCGCTTTCTTTGATTACGACAACGACGGTTGGATGGACATCTACCTGGTCAACAGCGGGAAGTGCGATTTCTACGATCCTAATCCGCCTTTACGCAACGCGCTCTATCACAATAACCGCGATGGCACGTTCACCGATGTCACGGAGAAAGCCAGAGTCTCAGGCGGTGGGTTCGGCCAGGGCGTGGCAGTTGGCGACTACGATGGGGATGGCTTCCCTGATTTGTACGTTACGCAATACGGCAGAAGTATTCTGTATCACAATAATGGCGACGGCACTTTCACTGACGTTACCGAGAGAGCCGGGGTTGCGGCTCCGGGATGGTCTTCCAGCGCGGTGTGGTTCGATTATGACAACGATGGCCGGCTCGACCTGTTTGTCTGCCAATTTGTGGAGTTCTCGAAGTCCCTGAACAAATCCTGTGGTCCGGGCGAGGAAGGGAAGCATGGATACTGCATTCCGCGTCTCTATCAACCCATGCCAAGTTGGCTATTTCACAATAATGGCGATGGCATGTTCACCGATGTCAGCAAGGCTTCGGGTATTGGAAAGTATTTAGGGAAGGCATGGGGAGTGGTGGCAACGGATGTCAATAACGACGGCCGTCTGGATCTTTTCGTTGCTAACGACACGATAGCCAACTTTCTCTTTATGAATCGAGGGCAGGGCCGCTTCGAAGAAATAGCGACTCAGGCAGGCGTGGCTTATAGCGCCGACGGTCGCGCTCGCTCCGGGATGGGAGTGGATTCCGCAGACTTCAACGAAGATGGCTGGATGGACCTGTTCGTAGCCAATATAGACCGCGAAATGTTCTCTATCTATCAGAACGCTCGCGACGAAACCTTTGACGATCAGGCTGGACCGACCGGTATCGGTGCGGCCACCCGGCTGATGAGTGGTTGGGGACTGAAATTTTTTGACTACGACAACGATGGCAATCTGGATTTATTCCTGGCCAATGGCAATCCCGATGATCTGATCGAAAGTTTGCACAGTCAGGTGAAGTATCAGGAGCCGCTTATGTTGTTCCGCAACACTGGCAAAAGTTTCCAGAATGTGAGTGCGGAGAGCGGCCCTGTGTTCGCCAAACCGCTTTCCGCTCGTGGAATGGCCATTGGAGATTTCGACAACGACGGCGCAGTGGATGTCCTTGTCTCCGTCAATGATGCTGCCCCGATTCTTCTGCGCAACAAGATTGGAAATCAAAACCATTGGCTTGGGATAAAGCTGGCAGGCAAGAAGTCAAATCCCGACGCCATCGGTGCTCGAGTCGCTTACCAGGCGGGAGATTTAAAAAGAAGCAGGACGAAGGTGGGAGGAGGAAGTTACTTATCCTCGCATGATCCCCGTATAGTGCTGGGCATTGGGAAACGAACGAAGATCGACTGGATGGAAATAAAATGGCCACAGCCCGGAGGCGCTGTCGAACGCTTCACCGAACTGCCCATCGACCGTTACATCACCATCGTCGAGGGCCAGGGCAAATGGCGATGAAGGGACGAAAAGCCGCTTCCATAGCCTGTTTTGTACTTCTGGCGCTTACAGCTTCCAGCCTCCAGTTGTGGGCGACGCCGGTGCAGCCGGTGCGGTTCTGGGAGGATTCGAAAGTCATTCCAACATCCGAAGAGGGATTGCCCGACCCGAATCCTCCCTTCGACCTGTTTACGACTTCCGGCAGATTTAACTATCCGTACACGCTGCGCCACAACTTGGTTGACCGTCGTGGACCGCGAGAATGGCGAACTCTCAATCTGGAAAACGAATATTTGAAATGCACCGTTCTGCCCGATCTTGGAGGCCACCTCTACACCTGTATCGACAAGATCAATGGCGCCTCGATGTTTTATGCCAATCCCACCATAAAGTTTGCCCGCATAGCTTATCGTGGCATGTGGGCGGCGCTGGGAGTTGAATTCAACTTTCCGGTCTCTCACAATTGGATGACGGTTTCTCCTGTCGATTTTGCTATGACACGCGAAGCGGATGGTGGAGCTTCGCTATGGATGGGCAATATCGACCGTGCCTATGGCATGCAATGGCGCGTCCAACTCACATTGCGTCCCGGACGTGATTACCTCGAACAAAAGACCACACTCTATAACCGCAGCGACACGCGTCATCGTTTCTATTGGTGGACCAATGCGGGCGTCGAAGTCTGGGACGACAGTCGAATCCTTTATCCCATGGAATTTACCGCCGCCCACGGATTTGCGGACATAGACACGTGGCCGGTGAACGTCGCGGGAGTCGACCAGAGCATTGTGGGCAATCAAAAATACGGTCCTGTCTCGCGCTTCAGTTACGGCAGTCGGGAACCGTATATGGCGGTCTATCATCCGCACACACGTGCCGGCGTTGTGCATTACTCTTCGCCGCTGGATCTTCCCGCCAAAAAAATCTGGTCCTGGAGCAGCGACGAAGATGGCCTCGATTGGCGTACCGCTCTCTCCGACAACAACAGCGCGTACGTGGAAATCCAGGCAGGCTTATTCCGCGATCAGGAGACTTACGGTTTCCTGGAGCCGCAGGAGACTCGCGCTTTCATCGAATATTGGATTCCGATCCGCGAACTGGGCGGCGTCTCACGGGCAAATCCCGACGCAGTGCTCAACCTCACCCGTGAAGCAGCAGGTGCTGACCGCGCTTCTATCGAAGTCATCCTTAATGTGACGCGTGAACTGCCGAATGCGGTCATAAATGTGATGAACGCCGCCCGAACCTTTGCCTCGGTGCGCGAGTCGCTCTCTCCTCAGAAAACATTTCGGAAAACTTTCCCCGGACTGCCCGCAGATGCGACTTACACCGTCGAACTACGGAATGAAGTCGGCGAAGTACTTCTCCGACAAACGGAAGGGAAGTACGACTTCGTCAGTCGCGACAAAGTCCAGACCGGCAAGCAACCGGCGCACGAATATCCTGCAGAGCCAAATCGTGGCGCCGACGACTTTCTGGCCCTCGGCACTGACCAGGAAAGTAACGGAGAGTTGCCGGTTGCGCTCGCCACCTGCCAGCGCGGACTCGCTCGTTTTCCGGACAGTATCGCTTTGAACCGGGCGGCAGGACGGCTAGAAGTGATTCTCAAACAATTCGCTGCCGCGGCGCAGCATCTTTCCAAGGCCCTCGCCTGGGTCAACAGCGACCATGAAACCGCTTATTACCTGGGACTGGCGCTTGCGGCCAACGGAGACCAGCGGGGTGCACGAAGCCAATGGGAGTTCGCCCAGCAGTCTGAAACCTATCATGCGCCTGCCATGATGATGCTGGCCGCAGCGCGCGCTGGTGATCGCGAGCGAGCGCTGAAAATGATCCAGCAGGCTGTCAACAACCGGCCAGACCTTACTCGCGGGGGCGCTATCGAGATTGCGCTATTGCGAGCTCTACGGCATCAACCAGAAGCGATCAAGCGCTTGGAATTTTGGAAGCAGCAGGATCCGACGAGCTCTTTTCTTCGTTATGAAGCTATGCGTTTAGGCCAGAGCGATCCGAGCCTCCTTGCCCACCTTGCTGCGGATCCTGAGCGCATTCTTGAAATTGCTACGGAATACATGCGCTTCGGACTTTATGAGGATGCGCTCGATACGCTCTCGCGGCAGTATCCGTCCGGCCCGGCTGTGGTCGGGGAACCTGGTGTGCTCCATCCGAATTCATATCCTCTGATCGCTTATTACCGTGGTTTTTGTCGCTATGCCTTGGGCCAGGATGGACACGCCGATTTCTCTGCTGCGTCCCGCATGCCTACGAACTACGTCTTTCCCAACCGGCCTGAATCTTTCGCAGTGTTGCATCGTGCGCTCGAAATTGATCCCAATGATGCCACTGCTCATTTCCTGCTAGGCTCCCTCTACCTTTCGGGAGCAATGACTGGGCCGGCGCTACAAGAGTGGGAGACGGCCCGCCGAATAAAACCATCGATTCCCACCCTGCACCGCAACATGGGATATGCCGTGTTGCAATCCTCGGAATCTCCGGACCGCGCCATTGAGCTATTTCGCGAGGGAATGAGGTACGATCCGGATAACGTCGATCTTTATCTAGGGCTGGAAGAGGCCATGGAGAAAGCCGGCAAGCCGCCCGGGGAAAGGGCTCGCGTTCTCCAGAGTTTTCCAAAACTGAAATCTGCCCCTGCCGCATTGGTGTTTCGCCTCGTACAACTGCTAGGCGAGGCAGGAGAGTTCGATCAAGCGGAGCAACAGCTTGCGAATCGATTCTTCGCACGCGAAGAAGGCGGAGCGAACGTCCGCCAGATTTATGTGGGGCTCAAGCTAGCGCGCGCCAAGTCACTGGCTAAGCACGGGCAGTGCGATGTGGCACAGGAGACTGTTCACCACGCCGGCGACCCGGTTTCAAGTCTGTCTTTTACTGCCAAGGGTCTCGGCCCATTCCTGATCTCGGACGCGTCAAAGAAGACAATGACTGAAATCCAGACTCTCTGTCGATAAGGCCGGATACCGCCGAACGGCAACTATTTCCAGCCGAAAAATGAGACCCTCTGTGCTAATGTCTTTTTCGCAGGATCGCTCGTCCGCGTTGGGCACTTGAAATATATGGCAGAAGAACCTGCCTCGGAGGTCAGCTCAATAAGGCGCTCGAGGTTTCTCCCCACCATAGTCGCCGGAGTCTTGCTGGGTGCAGTTGCCATTGCAATCATCTCCAAGTACTCGGGTGTAGGGCCATGGGGCCAGTTCTGGTCCGCTCTCCTGAGCAGAGGCGATCATTACGGTTTAAGCCAGCCGACCGTTGTCAACCGCATTCAACGACTTCAGCGTTTGGAAACAGTTGTCTACACAATGGACAAAATTGTGACCGGCGAACGCGAGAATCCTTTTTTACCGAACTTTTTGGCCGGGGATCGCATACTGCTCCTGGTCCACGGTGAGGCTGTCGCTGGCATCGATTTCGGAAATCTAAAGTCCGGCGACGTGTCAATTCAGGGAAAAAATATTCGGCTGCGACTCCCTCAACCACAGCTTTTCAGCACTCGGCTGGACAGCGACAAGACTCGCGTATACTCCCGACAAACTGGACTGCTGGTGCCAGTGGATCCAGATCTTGAAAGCCGTGTGCGTCAGGAAGCTGAGCACCAGTTGCAAGAAGCCGCGCTACAGGATGGCATACTGCGCACCGCGCAGCAGAACGCACGTTCTACGATCATGAGCTTGTTGACGGGACTTGGATTCGAGAAAGTCGATTTCGATTAACGACCGGGCAAACTTTTCAAGAGGAGATAAGAGGAAAACAAATGATGCCGGCCATGGCTCTGTCTGTCCCGACAAGGCTTGTGCATTTGTCTCCAGTCGACGTAGTTATTGTCGTATTTTATTTCGCGCTGGTGTTGGCCATTGGTTTCTACCTAAAGGGCCGCGCCAATACTGGTGAAGATTTCTTTATGGCCGGCCGGGAAATGACCGCCTGGGTTGCCGGCCTCAGCTTTCTCTCCGCCAACCTGGGCTCGCTCGAGCTGATGGGCTGGGCGGCGGCCGCCTACCAGTACGGAATCCTCGCTACTCACTGGTATTGGATTGGCGCGATTCCCGCCATGCTCTTCCTTGCCCTCGTCATGATGCCGTTCTACTACATCTCCAGGACGCATTCCGTTCCCGGCTATCTCAAGCTGCGCTTTGGTGAATCCAGCCGTGCTCTCTCCGCCATTTCATTCGCTTTCATGACCGTGCTGATGAGCGGCATCAATATGTATTCCATGGCCTTGGTCATGAAGGTGGTGCTGGGCTGGGATATCAACTTCAGCATCTGGGTGTCATCGCTCACCGTCGCGGTATATGTAGCGCTTGGAGGTCTGCGCTCTGCCATCTTCAACGAAGTGTTGCAATTCATTCTGATCTGGGCGGGCGCGCTGCTCATACCCATCCTGGGGTTAATTGAAGCCGGCGGATGGAGCAACCTCAAGTTGCAGATCGCCCGCAACGCTTCTGCCGAGTACACCCATTTGTGGTCTACGCTGGGTTCGTTCAACAACAATCCTATGGGGATTCACTGGACAGGTATCGTCTTCGGCCTGGCATTTGTAATTTCGTGCGGTTACTGGACTACCGACTTCCTGGTAGTGCAACGGGTGTTGGCCGCCAAAGATCTGCGCTCGGCCAAAATGGCTCCCATCATCGGAGCCGCGTTTAAGATGCTCGTCCCGTTTATTGTAATTCTGCCCGGTTTGCTGGCCCTGGCCGTACTGCCGGTGAAGTTGACAGGTGAAGCCGCAGCCGTTGGGAGTGGCGGGCATAGTTATAACGAAGTTTTACCGCTGATGCTCGCCCGCTACTGCGGTCCTGGCCTGCTTGGCTTGGGCATCACCGCACTCATTGCCGGTTTCATGTCCGGCATGGCGGGAAACGTCAGCGCCTTCACCACCGTGTGGACTTACGATATTTATCGCGCCTTGATGAATAAAAATGCTCCCGACGCGCATTATGTCAGCATGGGGCGATGGAGTACGATTGTTGGAGTTCTGATCAGCGTAGGGACAGCCTATCTGGTCATGTCGTTCCTCAGCATCATGGATTACGTGCAGGCGCTCTTCAGTTTCTTCATCGCTCCGCTATATGGCACCGTAATTCTCGGCATGCTCTGGAAACGTGCGACCGGCCCTGGCGGTTTCTGGGGCTTGTTAGCTGGTACCCTTTCTTCGATCGGGATGTGGGCATGGGTGAAGTTGGATCCTAGTGCATTGCGCTACGTCGCCTTGTCGCCAAACGCTCGAGACATGGCCGAAAATATGTATCGCGCGTTGTGGTCCTGGATTGTCTGCGTGGTCGTCACGGTGATGGTCAGCTACATGACAAAGCCCAAGCCCGACGTTGAACTCTCTGGTTTGGTATATGGGGTGACAGCGATTCCACGCGAGGATGAGGTTCCCATTTATCAGCGCCCACTGTTTTGGGCCGCGGTTGTAGGAGTAGTCTTCGTGATTTTAAATATCATCTTCTGGTAAAGAAGGTTGGTGCACATGCACGATCGCGAGATTCCGATCTGGTTCTTTATCGGTATTTCACTGTTCGTCAACGGGATCTTGATTGTTGGCGCTGGAATCTGGGAGATATTCCATCCGCCCGCAAATCCCGTCGTGTTGTTCCATTTACACGCTAACGTGTGGTGGGGAGCGGTGCTGTTGCTGCTCGGTATCGTGTACTGTGTTCGCTTTGCGCCTGCTCGGCAATCCTAGGGCAGCTCGTTTTCTTGGGGTTTTTATGTCAAATCAAAAAATGACCATGGGCCTGATCGTCGGCAATCGTGGCTTCTTTCCTGATCACCTGGCCAAGAGCGGACGCGAAGAGATGCTGCGCGTACTCACGGCCGCTGGCATCGACGTTGTGGCGCTGACTCCGGAGCAAAGCAAGTACGGCGCCTTGGAGACTCGCGATGAAGTCCGCCGCTGTGCCGAGCTGTTCAAGAAAAACCGTGAACGGATTAACGGCATTATTGTCACTCTGCCGAATTTCGGGGAAGAGCGCGCTATTGCCGACGCCTTGCGATTCGCCGATCTTCATGTTCCTGTGCTGATCCAAGCAACTCCTGACGATCCCAAGAAAATGACCATCGCGTTTCGCCGCGATAGCTTCTGCGGAAAAATGTCAGCCTGTAACAATCTCATGCAGTACGGCATCCCCTACTCGATAACTACGCTGCATACCGAGAGTCCAGATTCGCCGGAGTTCGCCCACGATCTTGAGTGGTTTTCCGCCGTCTGTCGTGTGGTGAACGGCTTCCGCAATCTGCGGGTTGGCGCAATCGGGGCCCGCCCTGCCGCCTTCAACACCGTGCGTTACAGCGAAAAGATTCTGGAGTCGCAGGGGATATCAATTGAGACCCTCGACCTTTCCGAAGTTCTCGGTCGAATCGAGAGAACGAAAGATAACGACGACCTGGCTCAAGCCAAACTCGCCGCCATCCAGAAGTATGTGGATTCCAGCAATGTGCCCCATGTGGCGTTACT
>DASXTB010000226.1:0-6783 GCA_036505615.1 Acidobacteriota bacterium | reverse complement strand
GCATGACGCTCCCAGATCAGAGATGCGCAGATCAAGCGCGTCAAGATCGTGAAGGCTCTGTCTAAGCCCGGTAGTCAGTTCGGCGCGTTTGGTCAGGTCCATTTCTCCTTGAATGCCGCGCAGTTCAATTGCTGCGTACCCGAGTTGCGAGGCTTGCTCCAGAATTTTCCTCCACTCCCATTTGGGGCAACCGAGCGTGGAAAAAGCGATGGGAGATCGCTTCGTTTTTGCGCGTCCCAATACTACGGCCGGAAACGCGAATGCGGCAGTCACCTGCCGCGCGAATGTTCTTCGACTAATGTCTGACATATTTCACTTCCTCCGCCAACAAGAGCGTAAGGGCGCACGGCCTGACATATCTTGGTCTCCTTTGTGTGCTTGGTGTAACAAGTCGTTGACTGCTCGTTTTTTTGACCAAGTTTTGGCCGAACGGAAACGACCGTTTACGTGCATGTTCACGACCACGTCAACGCTCACCATTGACGGCTCTTCGGAATTGTCTTTCGTTACCGTAGACGTAGTCGTCGTCGTTGACGTGAACGTCATACCGCTCTGTTCGTGTACCTGTGATCGTTATTGTTTCGGTTGTGGCCTTACAGCCACTGTAGGCTCGTGGCCCTAGACGGCTTTTCGTCTGCTTGTGGCGCTGTAGGTCCTTTATGGTGAAAAAAGACATATAGTACCAAGGACACCACGAGACAGGCCATAATTAGCATCCTTACCGTACGGCAACCACAGCAATTCTATTCTCCTTCTCCAGGCTTACGTACATGGTAGCGCCGTCGGAGCTAAAGATCACATAGTGTGGGCTCTTGCCCACTTTTGCGGTCGTGATACTGATCAGGTCCTCGCTCAAAAGCGAAACTGTTCCATCGTCTTTGTTCGCCGTCGCCACCCATCCTTGGGGGTGAACGACCACGCCAAAGGGCGCCTTTCCCACATGGACGCGCCGAACTTCCTTCTCTGTCGCTACATCGATCATCGAAAGCTGTGATCCAATGGCGCCCGCGACATACAGCCGTTTGTCGTCTCTCGAGAGCGCCAAGCCATTCGGGCCTTCAATGCAGGAGAACTCCCGAGTCTCATAACTGCGGAGGTCTACCCGAGTTATTGAGTTCGAACCGGCATTCGCCACGTAAACCGCTTCCCCGCTTGCTGCAGCCGCCAATGAAAGAGGCCGGATGCCAGCCTTGACGCTTTTCAGGATCTGATGATTGGCAGCGTCGATAATATCTACTTCTCCATATCTGGTGTGCCCCCAGTTGGCCACAAACACCCGATCGCCCCGCCGGGAGATGCTTACGGCCACAGGATCACCGCCTACTTTGATATTGTCGATGGCTTTGAAATCGCGCGTGGAGATTACCGTGACCAGTCCGGATTTGAAGTTGGCCACAAAAAGTTTGTCCTCAGCAGCGCTCAAAGCCAGGTCGATCGGCTGCGGTCCGGCGTAGAAGCTCCGCATCCTGCCTTTTGGGTCAGAGAGATCCCACACACCCACTTCTTCCGATGCAAAGTTGGCGACAAACAAGCGCCGGCCGTCGCGGCTCAGATTTAGCGCATAGGGCCCCTTGCCTGACTTTAGCGTCGCGAGCGCTTCCAGCCTGGGAAGCGCACTTGCAAATGCCAGCGAGATCGCGGCAAGAATGCACAGAGGCTTTGCGAAATGGCGCATGTCGAAGATCGAATATCGAATGCTGTTAGCGATCACGGATCTCTTACCGCATTTGAAACCCGTAAATCGAAATTCATCATTTCTCATTCTGTGCTCGCAGTTAGAAATTCAGACAGGCCTCTTCTGGCAGCGCAGGCCTGAACCGTGTTGGCCATCAACATGGCAATTGTTAGCGGACCGACTCCACCCGGAACCGGCGTGTAGGCCTGGGCGGCTGAATAGGCCCGGGGATCGATGTCCCCCATCAGCAGAGAACCTTTTTCACGGAAGGTTTCCATACGCCGAGTCCCACCAAAAAATCGCTCGACCTCACTCAATTCCGTGAGACGATTCATGCCCACGTCCACCAGAACGGCGCCTGGTTTCACGAAATTGGCCGTGATAAAGCCCGCTCTGCCAATGGCTGCAAAAAGCAGGTCGCCGCGACGGCACACGCTCGGCAAGTCAACCGTTTTGGAATGGCACACAGTGACGGTGGCGTTCTGATGGAGCAGCAGAAGGGCCAGTGGTTTTCCCACAATATCGCTGCGCCCCACCACCACTGCTTCCCTGCCCTGGACTTGAATTCCTTCCCTTTTCAATATTTCCATGATTCCCAACGGCGTGCAGGGGCGCAGGCCGGGAGTGTTCGCGCACAGCTTCCCCACATTTTCCGGATGAAACCCGTCCACATCTTTGCGCGAATCCACCGAATTCAAAATTCTCCTCGCGTCCACCTGAGGCGGCAACGGAAGTTGCACCAGAATTCCGTCAATACGATCATCACTGTTGAGGATACGAACTTGTTCCAGCAGTTGGGATGTCGACATAGAAGCGGGCAGATCCAGTTTGCGCGACAAGATGCCGAGGTCCGAACAGCTCTGTACCTTATTTTTGACGTAAATGGCGCTGGCAGGATTATCGCCCACGAGAACCGCGGCGAGCCCCGGCTGAATACCCTGCTTCTTCAGCTCGGAGATGCGAACCGAAATTTCAGCTTTGATCTGGCGACTGATGGCCGCGCCGTCAAGGATTCGTGGCATAGATTCTCGAAAACGCAATTATGTTAGCACAAAGCTCTCGCCCACCTGCGGCGTCACTGGCAAAGGCTGTTAAGATGAAATTCATGAGACGAGCTTTCCTGGTGGCCTGCGCGCTGTGGCTCCTTGCATTGTCAGGCGGGATTCAAGGTCTACAGAGCGCCAGCGCCCAGACCGCGGATCCCTGGCCTGAAATCATTCTAGATAAGACGTCGGGCAACTGGTCTTCCCTCCTCTCGCGGCTGGATTCGCTGAAGAAGTCGAACCCGGAAAGTTATCAGCTTCGACAGGCCGATTTTCTTAAGGCGACGGCGCTGGAAAAGCTGAAGCAGCCGGCCGCGGCGGCTGCGGCCCTGATGCAGCTTTTGGAATCACCAAAGCAGGCCAACAACGCTGAGAGGTCTGCCATCAAGCCACTGGTGCTGTGGCGGCTTTTCGAGATTAGCAGAGACGACGGCCAGCGCGAACGGGCTCTTGACTGGCTGCAGCAATACCAGTCGCAGAACTCTTCGCTGGTCGATGCCGACAATGCCAACTGGCAAAGAGCACTGCTTCTGGAAAGGGGGCGTCCCGGTGAAGCTCAATCGATCTATCAAGCTTTAGTAAGGCGCAGGACCCGATTCCGGAGGCCGGCGCAGCTTCGCTGGAGCGATCTGGAAACAAATCCGGCGAAGCGGCGCCACCTGCTCGTGGCGCTGGTTTTGGACAACAAGAACGATGAAGCTGCCTACCAGGCGGCCAGAAAGCTGGCGGCCAACCTGTCCGCCCTGAGCGAATCGGAAATTGAATCCATCGCTGACGTTTTGATGGCGAACCGCGATCTGGCACTCGTCCGAAAGGCCGCAAAATATTTCCTGGGCCGATTTGCCGACAGCCGCCGGCTTCCTTTTTTTAACTATCTCATAGGCCGGACGTGGATGCTTGAGAATGATCATGAGAAAGCATTGCAGCAATTCGACTCTACTTACGAGCGATTTCCCTCCGACAAGTGGGGTATTCAGTCGAAATACTTCTCCGGGCATGTCTACCTGCGGATGGAAAAATATCCGGAAGCGGCCGCCGTCTACCGGCAAGTGATCGAAAATCACCCGACTTCGGAATTCTTAGGCGGGGCCTACAACAATCTTGTAGACGCGCTGCGCTGGGCCGGCAAATGGGATGAAGCTCGCCGTTGGGCGGAGCGGGGTTGCGAACAGCTCAAAACACCGGACGCGGCGCAGCTTGCCTACGCCGAAGCTAAGATCGTGATGATTGATTCACCGGCCGAGGCCGTTCCACTTTTCGAGCGCGCCCTGCGCCTGGGAGAGCGCGCCGGCCTTCCTCCCAGTTTGGGAAGAGCAGAACTCTACTACTGGATCGGGCATTGTCATGAACGTCTCCAGAACTGGAAAGCAGCAGCGGCTTCCTACCTGGAATCCGCCTGGGAGGATAACAATTACTTTGGGTTTCTTTCTCGCGACTCTCTTAGAAATTTGTACACAGAAGAGCCGGAAGTTCGCCAGTGGTCGGACGCCTTCTTATCAGCGGCGGAGAAGGCGAAAACAGTAG
This sequence comes from Acidobacteriota bacterium, assembly GCA_036505615.1. Lineage (GTDB taxonomy): Bacteria > Acidobacteriota > UBA6911 > JACQSX01 > JACQSX01 > DASXTB01. The sequence goes on along the minus strand of DASXTB010000226.1, from coordinate 2,541 downwards.
GCAAAATCTCTTCCTATCGCGATGAGCTGCGCAGCCGTTATTATTCAGCGCCTCAGAAGGAGTCTGACGCCGCCCGAGGCGAACTGCTGTCAAGCCTGGCCAAAGAGCCCGCCTGGGTTTTAGTCATGTCGATTCGGCTTTGGCCTGCCGATTTCATCGACGATGGCCTACTGCACGCAGTAACTGGTTCACAGTACAGGCGCGCCGGAGCCACCCTGGCGGGCCTCGGATTCTTCCGAGAGGCCGCGGAACTGCTCAGCGAGGCAAAAGATTTTGAAGACAAATCCCAGCAACAGTTCACTGTCGCCACTTTCTTTGGGTATGACAATCACTGGGGGGAAGCATTGAATGAAGCGCAGAAGCTTTCCGTCAATCTTCCGTTCAACAGCCCGGAGTTCATGCCGCCGCGACTGTATAAGTTTTTCCTTCCTCTCCCTTTTTCGACGCAAAGTTCGGACGCGACCGAGGGCCTGGAACCGGAACTGGTGGCCGCGGTTATTCTCAGGGAAAGCCGCTTCCAGCCAGATGCCAAAAGTCCCGCCGGTGCCCGGGGATTGATGCAGCTTCTGCCTTCGACGGCAAAAGAGCTGGCAAGCGCGGCTGGTCTTCCGCCGCCTTCGCCCGAGGATTTGTACCAGCCCGGCCTTTCTGTGAAGCTGGGAACCTTGCACTTAGATCGGCTGGTCCGCCAGTTGAAGTATCCAGAGATGGTTGTGGCTTCTTACAATGGAGGAAGCGATAACGTGCTCCGCTGGGGCAAGAAGAGCAAGACCTTTGAGGCGCCTCTCTTTGTGGCGGATATCGGATTCGCAGAAACAAAAAGCTACACCATGCGCGTGATGGGGAATTACAGGCTGTACAAGATTCTGTACCCGCGAGAGAAAGGAACGTGAGAAAAAATCGGAGCCGCGCGCGTAAGCTCGTATTATTCACAAATATGTAGTGAAATCTCGTGCCTTCGACAAAATTTGGCGCTGAACAGCCGACCACGTTCACGTTCACGAGCACGTCAACGTCCACGGCTACGACCAATCGAATCGTGAGCGATTGTGTATTTTTCGTCGGCGTAGGCGTGGACGTGCTCGTGAACGTGAACGTGGTCGTGATCGGCTTTTATTGGGTTGCGGCTTTGCTGCGCTAGCACTCTGTGTTTAGGGAAAGCCGAGATATGAAGGGGATATGATGGGGATATGAACCAAGACTTGATCTGGGCATTGCTGTTGAGCTGGGGCGCGGGAATTGATCTTTATTTGACAGTGCTGCTCGCGGGGCTGGTCGCGAGGATGCAGTGGTTGCCGCTTCCCGGCGAATTGTCGTTCCTTGCCAACGATTGGACGCTGGCCCTTGCGGCCGCCCTATTTCTGGTGGAATTTGTGGCCGACAAAATTCCTTATATCGACAGCTTCTGGGATGCTTTTCACACGTTCATTCGAGTTCCGGCCGGGATTTTACTTGCCCTGGGGGCCGCACATGGAATGTCCCAGCACAGTTTGTTCTTGGTGGCATTGGCCGCCGGCTTCGTTTCCTTCGGCACCCACGGAGCGAAAGCTACTGTGCGCTTAGCGCTCAACAGCACCCCGGAGCCTTTCACCAACTGGTTTGTCAGCGTCGCAGAGGACGGCCTGGTAGCACTAGCCTACTGGTTGTTTTTGCACCACCCATGGGTGCTGGTAGTCCTGATTGCGGCAGCGGTCGTCATCGCCTGGTTGACCATTTATCTGCTGCTGCAGTTCTTCAAAAAGCTGTTTCGATTTCTCAAACCGGAAGATCTGCGCCAGGAAAACTGGAGTCCCAGACCGAGAAGGTATTGACGCCCGCCTCCGACGATCTTGTTTTTTCGGCACTGCCTGACGACGCTACCCCGCCTTGCTTCGGATCCCCGGTATCACTGCGTCGTGGGTTCATGGGCGTCCCGGGCTCGCGCCAGGTTCACGCGGCGCGCATAATAAAGGACCAAAACCAGGGGTATTCCGGCCAAAAGGGGAGAAAAATTGGTGGGCGTAAAATAGACAAATATGACTGCTGCCGTGGCTTCGTTGACAATGTTTGCTGCCGAGAACCAGAGGATGTTCCTCTTCCAGAGATCGCCGAAAGTCTGCTTTGTGACCATCGAGATCGCTGCGCAGACCATCGCGGAATTGAGAAGAAAATAAATCACCGCGCACACAGCCGCCTTGGGCAACAACCCAGCCACATCGGGCGCTGTTCTCACACTGAGCGGCGCGGGGTGCAGAACTAGAAATAGCTGCCCGGTGACAAATGCTGCCAGCGCCAGTTGGGAAGCATTGAAGAGACGCTTGTACAATCTCTTTACCCTGACCCGATAACTACCGACCAGGCCCTCAATCACAGCCAGTACGACGGCAGGCGCAAATCCAAAGAAGAACAGACCCGCGAAGATAAATACGTCACTGACGGTAATTGACAGCGACTGATTTCCAGATCGCCGTATCAAAGGAATTTTTACGGCAAAGCAACTGGCTGCCACTGTCAGCCCAGCCAAATAGAGCCATCGTGGATCGGAAACGGTCAGGGCCAGAT
>DASXTB010000225.1:0-9226 GCA_036505615.1 Acidobacteriota bacterium | reverse complement strand
GAAAGATGCAAACAGGTTGTTCGGGTCGGACCAGGTGAGCCACCAGCTGCTGGTGTTCTCAAGACCGACGCCGTGGTAGTTTTTCCCCTTGGGAGTGGGAGCGTTCGGCGGATTTTGGTCCGCGTGGTCCAGATATACTTGCCTCCAGCTCGCGCCTCCATCCGTGCTCAGGTGTGCGAACCCGAGATCGGTATAAGCAAGTTTGTTTGCGTCGTCGGGAGCAACAGAAAACCCCAGCGCAGCGCCGCCGTAAGACCAGCCCCGGTCGCCTCGATCACCTGCCCACCCGGTGTAAACGTTCTGATTATTTGAGGTCAGCAGCACGCTTCGCCAATTACTGCCGCCATCCGTACTTTTGTAGACAATCGGCAATTCGCCGTCATCGCCTCCGGCCAAGTAGACGGTGGAAATGTTGCCCGCTGCCATGGAAACAAACGCCGGATAATGTGAAGCGGCGATGCCGTTGGTCTTCGGCATCCAACTGGATTGCCCCCAATCCAGCGAGTACACTGACTTGAAGGCAGTGTACTCGCTTTCGATGCTGACGCCCGCGTAAACGCTGCCGGCTTCGAGCGTGACTGCAAAGAGGCGAACGTTACCATCTTGTTTCGCCCCTGCAAAAGAGAACATCTTCTCCGATTGGGCGATACCCGCGACCGGAGACATGGCAAAGCTCCGGCCACTGTCTGTCGAAACCAGCAATCCTTGGCTTGTTCCGACATAGATGTTGTCGCCGTCGAAGAAGACGCCCGCCACGTGGCATCCGGAATCATTGTCGCTGGTTTCGTATTTCTTGGCGAAAGAAACACCGGCGTCGTTAGAAAAGAAAATACGAGTAAAATCGGAAAGCACGATGCGGTTCAAATTGGAGCGGTCAGCAGAAAGGCTGAAAGCGTCGTGATCGGTCGGGTCATTGGCCAGTGGCTTCCAGGTGAGCCCGTTGTCGGAACTCTTATAGGGCGCGCCTGTGTCACCTTTGAAATTCAAGCAATAAAGCGTGGCAGCGTCGTTGGTGAACTGCACGCTGGAGGACCTGTTGGCCTGAATCTGTCTGAAATCGACCAGTGACCAGGACGAACCCAAATCGGTGCTGTGATACAACCCGGCCAGATCGCAAGCGACGTAAAGCTCATTGGGGTTATGCGGGCTAAAGCTGGGGGAAAACAGTGCGCCTCCTCCACCCAGGCCTCTTGAGATCCACAGTGAAGGTGGTGAAGCTTGAAGCAGAGCGGTCAGCAGTATCAACGGAGCAACAAAAAGTTTGGCGGGCAAGAACGCAAAAGCAGAACGAAACAATTTTTTCATCCTTGGTTTGCCAGTTATTACCCCGGATCATTCATGGCGAACTCCGTTCCAATGACTGGTTGAGACATAAAAGCCGTCTACGTCCACGATCACGCCCACGTTCACGACCACGATGACGAGAACGTGGTCGTCGACGTGGACGTGAGCGTGATCGTGAACGTAGACGGTATTTCAAATCGTGATTCTGAGCTCCGTTTCCAAATAATCTTCAAACACTCTGTTGGCAGGCAATTGGGAAAAACGATGAACAAAATTCAACGTTTTAGCGATAGTTCGACGCCACTGGTGCCCGATGGTCTGCTGCCTGGATTCACAGACACTACAAAATGCCGCTCATCCGGTCAAGTGGGCCGCTCCTGGTGTCATAGGTAAAAGCACCGAGGCAATTTAGCATCCAATGGTTGAATTCGCATCGAAATTTGAAAATGATGTCAGAACATGCGAACGACTCTAACATTGGAGGATGATGCCGCCGAAATGGCGCGCCGGCACGCGCGCCGCCGCCGGATCTCCTTGGGAAAGGCGGTCTCGGACCCTGCTGTGGCCCGCTCACGAACATCATAGCGCGGCTCACCGGTGGTTTGGCACCGCTAAAGGGCGTCGCTGAATCGGAGTGCCGGCTGGAATTGAATCGCGGGAAAAGGTTCGAAGCCGTGAGACTCCGCGTCAGGAAGCCGTTGACAATCGTTCAATTCCGACCCTATCATCGGCCGGACCTTCAGATTTTCATTTCACCTCAGGAGATTCGCCATGACCTCTCGTCCCTGGCCCTTGATTCTTCTTGCCATTCCGCTTTCCCTGGCTTCCTCCAACCAGGTTCTGGCGCAGATGGACACCGGTACCATCAGCGGGATTGTGCGCGATGCGCAGGGGGCGATTATTCCCGGCGCAACTATCGTTGTGATCGACGTCGACACGAACGCGAGCTTTCCCACCATTACGTCCGACAGCGGTTTTTACACGGTGCCGCAACTGCGAGTGGGACGCTACCAGGTGACCGCATCGCTGCCCGGCTTCAAAACTGAGGTCCGCGCCGGCATCACCTTGCGCGTGCAGGACGTGGCCCGCGTCGATTTCACTCTGCAAGTGGGCGAGATCTCTGATCAGGTGACCGTCACGGGCGGAGCCCCGCTGCTGGAAACCGAGACCTCTTCGGTGGGTCAGGTGATTGAAGGCAAGACGATCACGGACCTGCCGCTTAATGGCAGAAACTATTTGCAACTGGCCAAGCTGACGGCGGGCGTAGTAGAGCCGTCGCGTGGAGACCGCGCCGTTACGGGAGGCGCCTTCGTCGCCAACGGGGTTCGTTCTACTCTGAATAATTTCATTCTCGATGGCGTCGATAACAATTCAAAAGTCGTCGACCTGCAAAACAGTTCAAATGTCGTAATTCAACCTTCCGTGGACGCGCTGCAAGAGTTCAAAGTGCAGACGCACAGCTTCTCCGCCGAGTTCGGACGCTCTGCCGGCGCTGTGGTTAACGCCACCATCAAGTCGGGCGCCAACCAGTTTCACGGAACGATTTTTGAATTCTTGCGTAACGACGTTTTTGACGCGCGCAATTTCTTCTCGCGTCCGGAGGATCCCAAACCTCCCTTGAAGCGCAATCAATACGGTGGAACCTTCGGAGGCCCGATCCGTCGCGACAAGACTTTCTTCTTCGGGAGTTGGGAGGGAACCAGGGAGCGGCGCGGACTCAATTACGTCGTGACTCTGCCCGACGCGGCGGCGCGCAAAGGCGATTTCTCCGGCGACCGGACTATTTTTGATCCCGCGACGCTCAAGCCTCGGCCGGGCGGAGGTTTCATTCGCGATCCTTTTCAGGGCAATGCCATCCCCATAGGCCGACTGGATCCTATCGCTCTGAAGCTAATCGCGTTGTTGCCCTTTCCCAACCTTCCGGGCAAGGCCAATAATTACGTCGTCAACCCCACCCGATCGACCAATCGAGATCAGTTGGATTTCCGAGTGGATCAGATATTCTCGGCCAACGACAAGTTCTTCACTCGTTACAGCTTCGCCAACGCCAACTTTGCCAATCCAGGTCCGTTTGTTCCACCGCTGGTTGGCAGCGACAACTTCCAGCAGGCAAACAACACTCAGAAGGCGCAAGGTTTGGCGATTGGAGAAAGCCATATTTTCAGCCCCAGGCGAATCAACGAGGTCCGCATCGGCTATAACCGGGTCCGCGACGACTTGCTGCCTTTCGTCAAGGATGACTTGATCAGCCAGTTCGGCTTCCGCGGAATTCCCACCGACACGGGAATCACCGGGCTGCCGAAAATCACCATCTCCGGATTCGCTACCCTGGGTGAGGCTACCTTTCTGCCCAATTTCAAAATCTCGGAAACATATCAGATCAATGATGATCTTTCGTTCATCCGAGGCAACCACTCGTTCAAGGCCGGAGTGATCTTCAATTACGTGCGCAGCTTTTTTAATATCTCCGGTTCGGCCCGGGGGCTCTTCAATTTCACCGGCGTCTTCACCCAGGATCCGCAAAACCGGTCGCGCACCGGATCCGCGTTTGCTGATTTTCTGCTGGGGACATCGGCCAACGCGGAAGTGAGCAACTTCACCGCAGGCGACCTGCGCAACCAGTATTGGGGCGCTTACTTTCAAGACGATTGGAAAGTCAGTCCCAATTTCACTTTGAATCTCGGACTGCGATACGAACTTTGGACGCAGCCGGTGGAACGAAATGACCAGCAAGGAAATTTCCTGATCGATCAAAAGAAGCTGATCTTTCCGGAAAACCGTACGCCTGCGGGAATTCCCGGCAATCTGGTAGCGGCGATTCCAGCGGGTGTAAGCGATCGCGGCCTGATGAAAGTCGACAAGAATAATTTCGCGCCGCGGCTGGGATTTGCTTACCACTTCGCGCCGCACTCAGTGCTGAGGGCAGGTGCGGGGATTTTTTATGCCGACCATCCGGCGGTAGGAGCCTCGGGCCGATTGGTGGCAAGCCCTGCTTTCCGCCGCCAGGCGACCTACCAGGGGGATCAAATCCAGGTGCCCATTTTCCTGGCTCAAGGATTCCCCGGCGACGCACTCAGTCTGGGAGCTCTGAACACCGCAGTGACGGAATTTCGCGCCTGGCCCGCTGATTTTCCGCAGGCCTATACGTATCACTGGAATCTCGAATTGCAGCAGGAACTGGCCGGCTTGCTTCTGGATGCCGGTTATACGGGCACTAAGGGAGCGCAGCTTCCCATGGGCATCGATTTCAATCAGCCGTTGCCGGGCGGGACGTCTGTTGCCAGCCGTCGCCCCATTCAGGGCTTCGGGACGATCTCAGGCCAGTTGCCGGGAAACAATTCCATTTACCACGCACTCACAGCCAAAGCTGAGCGAAGGTTCTCGCAAGGCGTGGCTTTTCTTGTTTCCTACACGCTCAGCAAGTCGATCGACTACGGCGGCGAGCAATTGATCGGCGACTTGGAGCTGCGCAGCCTGCAGAACATCCGTTGGGAACGGGCATTGTCACGCTTTGACATGAGACAGCGATTGGTGGGCAATTACGTCTGGGACCTTCCGTTCGGATCCAAGCGCCGTTACGATTTCGGATCACCGCTGGCTAACGCCATCCTGGGGAACTGGCAGCTCAATGGCATTGCGACGCTGCACAGCGGCGTGGCGTTTACCCCTACGCTGGGATTCAGCAGCGCCAACACGGGGAACTCACGTCCCAATCGGCTGGGCGACGGAAATCTCCCGCGCGGCCAGCGGACCTTGCAGCGATTCTTTGATTTGAACGCATTTGCGGCCGCTCAGCAATACGACTTTGGAAACGCCGGCCGCGATATTTTGTTTGGCCCGGGCGCAGTCAACTTTGATTTTAGCCTTTTCAAGCGCGTGCCATTTGCCAGACTGGGAGAGCACGGCGAGGTCCAGATTCGAGTGGAAGCTTTCAACGCGTTGAATACGCCGCAGTTTGGCACGCCCAATCCGCGCGTGGATCTGACTCAGGGCGGTAGCATCACCACGCTAAGCGCCGCGATGCGCGAGCTGCAGTTTGGATTGAAGGTGAACTTTTAGCGGGCAGAACGCGGAAAATTATTGGCATGGTGTCCTTTGTGTCCTTTGTGGTAAAAAGCTCTTACCCGTCAAGGACACGGAGGAAACAAAGGACCTGGGGTTTTTGGAAATCGACATGGGTCCAGCCGGTCCTCTGTCGAGCCGGCCGCCTAAGGTGAAGACCGAGCAAGGAGCCCGCCACCGTGATCACACTCAACATCAATCGCACCAAATACAGCATCGATGTGGACCCGGCCACGCCTCTCCTATGGGTAATACGCGAAAATCTCAACCTGACGGGCACTAAATACGGCTGCGGCATGGCTCAGTGCGGCGCATGTACGGTGCACATTGACGGCGAGGCCGTGCGCTCTTGTGTAACGCCTGTCTCCAGGGCAGCTGGCAAAATGGTCACTACCATCGAAGGGCTGGCAACAAATTTGAGCCACCCGTTGCAACAGGCTTGGATCGCCGAAGACGTGCCTCAGTGCGGGTACTGCCAATCGGGGCAGATCATGAGCGCTGCTATTCTGCTGCGTGAAAATCCCAAGCCAACTGACTCTGAAATTGACGACGCCATGTCGGGCAACATCTGCCGCTGCGGGACATACCCGCGAATACGGCGCGCGATCCACCGAGCGGCCCAACTCGCAAGTCGAAGGGCAAAATGATCGCGACAAAATCAACTGCCACGGCTTACCGTGGCTATGTGGCCTCAAACAAAAGGCCGTCTACGTTCACGATCACGTTCACGTCCACGCTCACGCCCACGGTCAGGATTAACGACGACGGCCATGGTCGTCCACGTAATCGTGCGCGTGATCGTGAACGTGAGCGTGGACGTGAGCGTGAACGTCATCGTCATCGGCCTTTCGCAATTTCTTCCACGCTTTGGGGACGGTTATGAAACGGCGCGATTTTCTCAAGACCGGAACGGCTGTAGGAGGCGGACTGCTGATCAGCTTCTGTCTGCCCGAACTTACGCTGGCACGGCAAGCGGGCTCCACAAAGCGGGCCTTTGTGCCCAATGCTTTCATCCGGATCGGAACCAATGACATCGTGACGATCATTGTCACCAAATCGGAGATGGGCCAGGGCGTCTACACCTCCCTGCCCATGCTCATTGCCGAAGAGCTCGAGGCCGACTGGAGCAGGATTCGTGTTGAATCGCCGCCGGTGGATCCTGCCTATAATCACACGCAATTCGGAATTCAAATAACGGGCGGCAGCACCAGCATTAACTCGGAATGGGAGCGGCTGCGCAAGGCCGGCGCAACAGCGCGGATGATGCTGGTCGCCGCAGCCGCCCAAACCTGGAACGTCAATCCACAAAGCTGTCGCGCCGAGCGCGGCTACGTGATTCACGGGTCCGGCAGGCGGCGGCTTTCTTTCGGCGCTCTCGCGGACGCCGCGGCGAAGATAGAGGCGCCCAAGGACGTCGCTCTAAAAGATCCCAAGGACTTCAAGCTCATTGGCAAGTCGACGCGTCGTCTGGATACTCCATCCAAGGTGGACGGCACGGCACAGTTTGGTCTCGATGTGCGCGTTCCCGGCATGCTCACGGCGGTACTATTACGCCCGCCGGTTTTCGGGGCAAAGGTTGCGCGTATCAACGACGAGAAGGCCAGGGCCGTCAACGGCGTAAAAGCCGTGGTTCCTGTGCGGGCCGGCGTTGCCGTCGTCGCCACGGGCTTCTGGGCTGCAAAGCTCGGCCGAGATGCTCTCGAGGTTGTCTGGGACGAGGGTCCGAACGCGACTCTGTCGACGGCAGACTTGCGCGAGCAATATTCGAATCTGGCGAGGACCCCCGGGGCCATCGCGCGCAAGGATGGCGATCCGGTCCATGCGCTTCAGAACTCAGCCAAGCAAATTACTGCCGAGTATGAAGTGCCCTATCTTGCCCACGCCATGATGGAGCCCTTAAATTGCCTGGTGGACCTGCGCTCGGACCACTGTGAGATCTGGACCGGAACTCAATTTCAGACCGTGGACCGCGCCGCGGCCGCCGGCGTTGCGGGTCTGAAGCCCGAGCTGGTGCAAATTCATACCACGCTCCTCGGGGGCGGGTTTGGTCGTCGCGCTAATCCGGCTTCCGACTTCATCGTCGAAGCCGTTGAAGTGGCCAAGGCGGTTCGGGCCCCGGTTAAAGTCATCTGGACCCGGGAAGACGACATTCGAGGCGGGTGGTATCGTCCCCTGTGGTACGACCGGCTCGCCGCGGGAGTGGACGCGGAAGGAAAACCCATTGCTTGGACACACACGGTCGTGGGGCAGTCCATCATGGCGGGGACGCCTTTTGAAAGCGTCATGGTCAAGAACGGCGTCGACGGAACATCGGTGGAAGGTGCCGCGGAGTTACCCTACGCGATCCCCAATGTTCAGGTCGATCTGCACAGCCCGAAAGTGGGTGTGCCCGTGCAGTGGTGGCGTTCTGTCGGCCATTCACACACCGGATTTGTAGTTGAAAGTTTCCTGGATGAGGTGGCGCACGCCGCGGGCAAAGACCCTTACCAGTTTCGCCGCGCGTTGTTGGCTGGCCAGCCGCGGTACTTGGGGGTATTGGAGCTGGCCGCCAACCAAGCGAAGTGGGGGTCATCGTTGCCGGGCGGGCGAGGCCACGGCATTGCCGTGCACTTCTCTTTCAATACCTACGTCGCACAGGTTGCGGAAGTCTCGGTCTCCGATGACGGAGAAGTGCGCGTGCACCGCGTCGTGTGCGCCGTTGATTGCGGCCGTGTCGTCAATCCGGATACGGTCGTCGCACAGCTCGAGAGCGGGATCATCTATGCTTTGACGGCGGCGCTCAAGGGTGAAATCACGCTGGAGCGAGGACGGGTTCAGCAAAGCAATTTCCACGATTATCCGATGCTGCGCATGAACGAGGCGCCGGAAATTGAAGTTCACATTGTGCCCAGCGCCGAGCCGCCGACCGGTGTGGGAGAGCCAGGCGTGCCCCCAACTGCGGCGGCAGTTGCCAACGCGATCTTCGCAGCCACCGGCAAGCGGGTCCGAAGGCTACCAATTCGCGCCTCCGATTTGCGAAAGAACGCGTGAGATGATTAGCCGGCTACGTCACCCCCGTCCTGACTCCGGATTACTCACAAATTTTGCCACGGAAAATGGTGACGCAGTTTCCGTCCGGTAGGGACAGCCTGATAATAGCCCAGCAGTTTACTGCTGGGATTGGAAGACAACCACACACCGTGGATAGCAGTCCTGCAGGGACGACTGAATCAGCCGTCCCTACGGGACTCTTTTGGAGAGGCCTGGGTTGCTTTTAATCTAAATCCCAGCTAATGCACAGGGAGAATCTCCGAATGCACCGCATAACCAACTGTAAGGGAAGGATCGTCGCTGCTGTCCTGCTTGTCGGGCTCTTGTCGCTTTGGGTAGGAACAGCAAAGCTATCTGCACGTGGGCGTAACAGCCTGCGAGCCGGCGGCCTAGCGGCTCAGCGAGCAGCATCCATCGTGCGAGATGATGCCGCAGCCCGCGCAGCGTTCTTGGCGGCGGCGCCGGTGTTTACGCATCCGCGCTGCCAGAACTGTCATCCCGCAGGTGAGGCGCCCTTGCAGGGAGACGATAGCCATCCGCATGCGCAAAGCGTTAAACGGGGCTTGCATGGAAAGGGCAAGTATGGGATGAAATGCGACGCGTGCCATCAGCTCGCGAACCTGCCCGGCGTCCACATGCCTCCCGGAGCCCCCAACTGGCACTTGCCGCCGCCGCAGATGCGCATGGTATTTGTCGGGAAGACCCCAGGCGAACTGTGCAGCCAGCTCAAAGATCCATCGCGTAACGGTGGAAAAACAATTAACCAGATCATCGAGCACGTCACGTCAGACAAGCTAGTTGGGTGGGGGTGGAACCCAGGAGAGGGCCGCGCCACGCCACCGCTGAGCCG